>PLBR01000167.1:14722-20537 GCA_003135435.1 Nitrospira sp.
CCCGACATCAAGCTCGGCATCTGCGGTGAGCACGGCGGCGATCCTAGTTCCGTTGAGTTCTGCCATGAACTCGGATTGGACTATGTGAGCTGTTCCCCCTATCGCGTCCCCATTGCGCGGTTAGCGGCGGCCCATGCGGCGTTGGCCGAAGCTGGATCGAGCCGTTCTCTTCCCACGCGCAAGATGTCAGGGTCGCATACGAAGGCGAAGAAGGCGACGACGAAGACCACCAAGACGAAGTCGGCTCAGCGGCCTCGCAGCCGATCGCGCGTCACGCGCAAGAAACGGTGACCGTCACCACCGCTCACCTCCACTTCATGTCCCTGGCTCTTCGTCTCGCGGCGAAGGGCCGGGGTAAGACCAGCCCGAATCCCATGGTCGGCGCCCTCGTGGTCAAGAACGGCCGCATCGTCGGCCGCGGGTATCACCACGGTCCAGGGCAACCCCACGCAGAAATTCTTGCGCTCAACCAAGCGGGGTCACGCGCTCGCGGCGCGACGCTCTACGTCACGCTCGAACCCTGTTGCCACCTCCTCAAGCGAACCCCGCCGTGCGTGCCGACAGTCATTCAATCGGGGGTGCGACAGGTGGTGGTAGCGATGGCTGACCCCAATCCCTCGGTCAAAGGACGAGGGATTGCCGTCTTACGCAGGGCTGGGATCACGGTGACGACCGCGGTTGCACAAGAGGAAGCTGCGCAGTTGAATCACGTGTACCTCCACTGGGCGAAGACCG
Source organism: Nitrospira sp. (assembly GCA_003135435.1). Taxonomy (GTDB): domain Bacteria; phylum Nitrospirota; class Nitrospiria; order Nitrospirales; family Nitrospiraceae; genus Palsa-1315. The sequence continues at coordinate 15,458 of PLBR01000167.1, forward strand.
GCCGTCCCTACGTGATCCTGAAAGCCGGGATGACATTGGATGGAAAGGTGGCCACGGCGAAGGGGGAGTCTCGATGGATTACTGGTCCGCGCGCGCGACAAGACGCGCACCGACTCCGGAGTCATGTGGATGCAGTGGTCGTCGGGGTCGGCACCGTGCTCAAGGATAATCCCACGCTGACCGCTCGACTGTCCGATCGTCCACTCAAGCTGGCACCACGGCAACCGTTGCGTATCGTGCTCGATAGCCGACTTAGGACGCCACCGACGGCGACGGTCTGTGCCAAGCAGGGCCAGGCGAAGACGTTGATTGTGACCACGAGTCGTGCTTCCCAGTCGCGTCGCCGTCCATTTGAACGGGCAGGGGTGGAAGTGGTCTCCCTCTCACTGAAGAACAGGCGTGTCTCGCTCCCGGCGCTCATGACGATGCTGGGCAAGCGCGGGATCACGTCCGTGCTCATTGAGGGAGGCAGCACCGTCAATGCCGCAGCGTTGCGCGCAAAACTGGTCAATCACGTCGTGCTCTATCTGGCTCCTACTCTGATGGGAGGGCAGGATGCCAAGGCCGTGATCGGCGACCGTAGTCCGAAGCGCTTGGCTCAGGCACTGACATTGCGTCACGTCACGGTTCGCCGTATCGGGAAAGATTTGGTTGTGGAAGGAGACCTGTGAAGCGCAGGCTCCTCTCTGGCGTCCTTGTTGTGATCCTTGCGGCTCTCTTCAGTCATGAAACAGACGCGGCCGCTGTAGCCGCCTCTGTTGATCTCAAGACGCAGGTCTTCCGCTACCTGGACAGCACAGATATGGAGGAGGTAGCTCATACCCTTCAGGCGATACTGTCCGATCCGAATGTCACGATCGACCGGGCGATACGGATCATTCAAACCGAGCGGGACTATGCCCCGCGGCCGATCGGAACCATTTCCGACGAGCGAATCGATGTGCAGGGACGTGCCTACCACCTGGCGCTCTCCGTTCCCCTGACCTATCAGCCGGCGAAGGGCTATGGATTGGTTGTCTGCCTGCATGGCGCGGGCTTTACCGGTGAGGCCTACCTGGAACGCTGGCAGGCTCGTTTGGGGGAAGACTACGTCTTGGCCTGTCCGACTGCTCCGATGGGCGCCTGGTTTACGAGAGGCGCGGAGGAGCTGGTGCTGGCGACGATTCGTTCCGTGCAACGGCCCTACCACATTGATCCTGACCGGATCTTTCTCACCGGCATGTCCAACGGCGGGATCGGCGCCTGGGTGATCGGCATGCACGATGCGCCCCTGTTCGCCGGCCTTGCCCCCATGGCCAGTGGCCTCGACAATGTGCTGATGCCGTTCCTGGCCAACTTGCGCTCCACGCCGATCTACATCATTCACGGAGCTAAAGATCAGGTGATGCCGGTGGAACTCAGCCGCACCATTACGAAAGAATTGACCAGGCTGGGCTATCCCTATGTCTATCGAGAACATGATCGTGAGCATCCCGTGGCGGGCGGGCACTACTTCCCCAGGGAGGAATTGCCGGAGCTGGTGACCTGGTTCAATGCCCAACGGCGCAATCCCTTACCGACGAGGGTGACGGTGGTGCGTGAGGCGAGTCACTTTCAACCGTTTGGATGGGTGCGCATCGACGCGACCGATTCCATTGCCGCGTTCTCCGAAGATCTGGTCAGCAAGCGAGACGATCTGATCATGCGGCGGGAATATGCGCGACTGGATGTCTCCATCGTGGCTCCGAATCGCATTGAAGTCCAAGCCGACCGGGTCCAACGCTACAGCCTCTTCCTGAACGAACAGCTCATCGATTTTTCCAAACCGCTCATCGTGGTCACCGATGGGCAGGTGTCCTTCGAAGGTCCCGTGACGCCGTCGCTTGAGATCTTGCTGCGGCAGGCGCGCCTGCGACAAGATTCCGGGCAACTCTTTCCGATCCATCTTGCCATCCAGGTTCGAAAGCAGCCGTCATGATCCCAGGGTGGTTGTGTTCGCGGCGGGCTGGCTCGCTGTTTTTGCTCGTCGTGATCGGGCTGAGTACGATCATGTATTCAGGCCCGGCCCAATCGGAGACCTGCTCCTTGCCATCCCAGCATATAGGGGTGACCTTTCCAATTGAACAGATTGAGGCACACTGGGCCTGCCGGCTGCAACCGATCATCAGTCACTACACCACTGCGAATAAGCTTGGGCCACTGCGAACGCCGTTGCCTGAGGCGGTCTATCTCTATTTCTTGGACCATCCGCCCATGGCCGCCGCCTTGGTCAATCGCCTCGGCATCGCCCCTTATAAATCAGAGATGCGAGGCGCCGGTCGCTTTTGGGGCAACGATGGTGAGGGGACGTCAGGCATCGTCGAACTCGTCTATCAGGATCGCACCAGCAGGGTCTATTATCTGGAAGGGTCTCACGACAGCCGGTTCCTCCCTCGCATCACCGGGAAGGCCGTGGTGCTGCTCAGGATGAATCCGGTCAAAGGCTCGAATGGAGTCGAGGCAATGGACAGCACCTTGGTCTCTTACAGCAGATTGGACAATCGCTTGTTGTCGGGAATCGTCTCGCTGCTTCGCCCGCTCGCTGGAAACGCCGAGACGCGGAAGTTAGCGAAGGGTGTCGATACCGTCAATCGCTTGAGTCAGGTGATGCGGCAACAGCCTGATCGAGTGGTGTCCGAGGCAACGAAGTCTCCTGGACTGTCCTTCGACGAGGTGGCCTTCTTGAAACACGCGCTGGAGAATCTGTCGCATTCCAGCGGCGCGACACAATCCAGGACGACTTCGCCATGACGACGTCACGCAGCTTCACGTTGCTTTGCACCGTCGGCATATTCTGCTTTATCAGCTACAACATGGTCCGGATGCCGGTGTTGGCGCTGTTCGCAGAATCACTGGGAGCCAGTCCTGAACGGATCGGGCTCATCGTGTCGGTCTCCACGCTCACCGGGGTGTTCCTCAAGCTGCCGTCCGGCGCGCTGTCCGACATCTACGGTCGGCGGTTCCTGCTGCGGATCGGCGTCGTCGCTTTTGGGCTCCCGCCGTTTCTGTACCCCTGGGTGACAGATCTCGATACACTGACCGCCTTACGCTTCTTCCATGGGCTGGCCACCGCCATCTTCGCGCCGAGTGCGCTGGCGACCGTGGCCGATCTCTATCGGCAACGGCGAGGCGCCGCGCTCGGCACCTACACGGCCTCGACGCAATCCGGTGCATTGCTCGGCCCGTTCATCGGCGGCTATCTGATCTACGCGTCGGGATTCCCCGCTGCCTTCGTGACGGCCGGCATATTCGGCTGCATCGCCATTGCCATCTTCTATAGCCTTCACCTCACACCGCCTCCCCCGCGTATTCAGGAGAAGGGGATGGGCCCGCTGCTCGCGGAGATGTGGAAGGGCTTCAGGGTGGTCGCCAAGAATCGTAAGGTCCTCATTACCAGCTCGACCGACGCAGCCAAGATGATTGCGAACGGGGCCTTGATGGCCTTCCTCCCGCTCTACGGTGTCTCGGTAGGATTGAATCCGGGAGAAGTCGGGCTACTGTTTACGGTCCAGGCCCTCACGTCGCTCGTCTCCAAGCCGATTATGGGCCGGGTGTCTGATAGCGTCGGGCGTCAGCCGCTCATCGTCATCGGCCTAGTGATCTGCGCGGCGACCTTCGTCTGTATCCCTCAGGTGTCGATCTTCTGGCTGTTATTGCTGCTCTCGGCGGGCTTCGGATTTGGCGAAGCCGTAGTCTCCTCCTCGTCGTCCGCGCTGGTCGCGGATAGTTCCGAGTTCAAGACGCTCGGGGCGGGGATGGGCATGCAAGGGACGATCGGAGACATCGGCCACGCCAGCGGGCCGCTCCTGGCAGGGATCCTGATCGCGCGGATGAACTATGCCAACGCGTTCGCCATCATCGCCGGTCTGCAACTTGTCGCGGCGGCTGTGTTCTGGATGACGATGAGACGGACGTAGCCTTGCCCGCATTATTCATGAGCGTTTCTGCTGCAATCGCGGATTCGCTGCTGCGACGAGCCTTCGGCTGGCAGGCTCGCCGCTCGCTCCCTCGACGTACTGTTCAAGTACNNGTCATGAATAATGCGGGCTGGTCCTATATAATGGGCCGGTGATGAAAGCGATCGCCACAGAGAATATTGTCATTGGCACGCTGGCCGGCATCGGCGTGATCGTGCTGCTCGTGATGTTTGTCTATGTGGTTCGGCAAATGTTCACACAGAAAGGGGAATAGGCTCCGTGTTTGAGCTTCTCCAGGATATTCAAAATGGCCTCCGGCAAGGCCGCAGCGAGCGGCTAGCCAAGGCGTACTGTCTTTAAGTACGTCGAGGCTGGGCGAGAAGCGAAAACGAAGCCCGTGGCAAGGCGCGTCTTGGCGCGCAGGGGTTGGGCGGGTGAGAAGGGAGCCTTTTAAATATCCTGTTATGTTCACAGGTATCGTCGAAGAACTAGGCGCCATCATCTCGATCGACAAGACCCTCACCGGAACGAGGATGGCGATTCTGGCCTCAGCCGTGATGGGCGACCTCAAAATCGGCGATAGCATCAGCGTTAACGGCACCTGCTTGACCGTGGTGAACAAGAGCGAGCACAACTTCTCCGTGGAGGTTTCTCCCGAAACGCTGTCCGTGACCACGCTCGGGCAACTCGCCGCCGGCGCACCGCTGAATCTGGAACGGGCGATGAAGCTCAACGAGCGACTCGGGGGGCATCTCGTGGCGGGTCATGTAGACGGCGTCGGCACGGTTCGCAGCCGCCAACAGGATGGGAACGCCATCCTGTTCACGATCAAAGCCCCGCAGGAGATTCTGCGTCACTGCATCGTGAAAGGGTCCGTCACCGTTGACGGCATCAGCCTGACGATCAATCAGGTAACAGATCGTGGTTTCTCCGTCTCGATTATTCCGCACACGGCGAAGGTCACCACCCTGGGCCTCAAGCAAGTCGGCGATCGGGTCAATCTCGAATCAGACCTGATCGGTAAATACGTCGAACGCTTGCTGCAGGAACGGGGACAGCTTCCCGCCCAACCCACCCCCGTTATAGACAAAGACTTTCTCCAGAAGCGCGGACTCCTCTAACACAGGATGCTGAAAAAGTCCGCC
>PLBR01000115.1 GCA_003135435.1 Nitrospira sp.
CTATGAAATCAGGGGAAGGTCAGTAACTCTCGGCACCCTAGTCTTGCGTGGCCAGGCAGGAATTAAATCTGCACTCTTCGGCTTCATTACCGCGTGGGGCTTGGAGACGTCACACTGATCCAGTGACGTCTAATTGGGAGACCGTCGGGTCGACTGGTCCTGCTTCCCTACGTTTTGTGGTCTGCTCCTGCGACCGCATGCCATTCTGCTTATCCCAAGCCACTCATTCCTCCTGGACGCCTACGCTGTCAAGACGCACACTTCAGCGATCAACAATGCAGACGCCGTCCAGGTGCCACGATCCAGTCAAGTCCCATAGGCGAGTTCACACACATGACTCAGATTTATCTCGGTACCTGCATAAAATAATTCCTTGTGCTCCTTTTTGCCGCTGTCGTCCCGCTGGGATGTGGTGAAGTGCTACATCCGGCACCGTGGTCAACGGGCGAAGTTATTGAATTCTTTACACGGATCAATTGGCACGAGAATTGATGCTAATAAATTATAAATGATCCAGCAACCGGGAGGCAATTATGACGATTCAACGACCGTATTTATTTCTTGCCGCGTTGGCCCTGTGCGCATTTCTTGTCGGGCTCACTGGAGCAGCTGAGGCGAAGGAGTTCAAGTTTGTTGCTCAGGAACTGGCCACAGGGAAGGGCGCAGTCGAAATGGGAGACATAGAAATCTGGCTCCCTAACGCCGTGGTGATCGACCAGAAGGAAGATCTTAGAGAGCCGTTGTGGTTTGTGTTTGAGAATCCAACCGGTGTCGACCATGAGTTCTCCGTCGGGGGACTCTTTATGTATGCCACTTCAGAAGTCGTACCCTCCCTCAACGAGATGGATCCGATTACGAGACAATTGCTGGAAAACAACATGATGGTGCCGATTCGGATCAAGGTCAAGGCTGAAGAGACGAAGAAAATTCAGGTTGCGCTGGTTGGGATCGCAGGTGAGAGAAGCCACGGGGCCAGTTATCGGTTCTTTTGCCCCAAGCACAATGATATCCGAGTCAGCGGATTCATTTTTGTGGACTAAGACGTCGTGGACCTAAACGCTGGTGAGGACATGCGGAGGTGTAGCAGAGCGAGTTTCCGCTCTTTCTGTCTTACCAGCACATCCATCTTCAGTCCTGAAGTCGGTTGCTTTCCGTGACAACTCTTGTCTTGGCGGTTATGTTTTCCTTGTGATAACCTTGCCGCCGAAGACAAAGGCGTCTTCAGCACAAGAGAGCGGCGTCTTGACGCGAGAAGGACAATGAAGACCTTTTTGGACCGGAGTGGAAGGTCTAAAAAGGGCTTTTTATGCTCGAAATGACTGCGGAACGTGAAGGCTCCTGATAAGAACTTTCTTAAAGGAGGACAATGAGTTACGACCGCACAGTTCACTGGGTCATCTGACCCCCCAGGGAATTTGCCCAAACCAGGCCAGCACAGCAGGCCGCAGAAACGCAGATCTTCAACCCGTCGATGGCCTAGTTCCTGTGTGCTGGTCACGCTTGTGCGTGACTCACATTGCAGCTGGTATAGAGGTGGCCCCATTTGTTTGGACAGCATGTTCTCTTCCTTAAGTGGCGCCTCGCGGTGTTCTGACTATGCTGCGGTGGGCCGTGTCGCCAGGTTGTCGCAGTACACCTGTTCTGGCGTCTTGCCGTCAAGCGCCCGGTGCGGTCTGTGCTGGTTGTAGAACGTCAGGTACCGCCCCACTCCCTGACGGGCTGCGCTGATACTGTCGTAGGCTCGCAAATACACCTCCTCGTACTTCACGCTCCTCCACAGCCGTTCCACGAATACGTTATCCCGCCAGCAGCCGGTGCCGTCCATACTGATCTGGATGCCATGGTCGTTCAGGAGTCCCGTGAACTCCTGGCTGGTGAACTGGCAGCCTTGGTCAGTGTTGAAGATGTCAGGAGTGCCATAGCTGGTCAGAGCCTCCTGGACCGCCTCCATGCAGAAGTCAGTCGTCAACGTGTTGGACAGCCGCCACGCCAACACCCGGCGACTGGCCCAGTCCAGGACCGCGAAGAGATACACAAAGCCACGCGTCATCGGAATGTACGTGATGTCCGCTGCCCACACGTGATTGGACTGGGTGATCGTCAGATGGCGCAGCAGATACGGGTACACCCGATGCGCCGGATGTCGCTGGCTGGTGTTGGGTTTACGGTATAGCGCTTCGATGCCCATGCGGGCCATCACGGTGCGCACCCGCTTGCGCCCGATCCTGTGGCCTTCTCTCCGCAACAGGTCGCGCAACATCCGGGCTCCGGCAAACGGAGAGGCCAGATGCAGCTCGTCGATCCGGCGCATCAGCGCCAGATCAGACGCGGACGCCGGACGGGGCTGAGCATAGGCCGCCGAGCGCGCCAGCTCCAGGAGCTGGCATTGCCGCACCACAGGCAGTGCGTGGGTTCGGGTGATCATCGCTTTGCGCTCAGCAACCCCGCCTTGATGAGCGCTCCTTCTAAAAAATCATTCTCTAGCGCCAGCTGCCCGATCTTGGCGTGGAGGACCTTGAGAGCCGGTGGGTCCGACGTGGACTTCGTGCCGCCAAACACGTCGACGGCCCGCGCCAGCAAGTGCTGCTTCCATTCCGTGATCTGAGTGGGATGCACGCCAAATTGTGTCGCCAACTCAGCTAGCAGGCTGTTGACAAACCCCTCTCAGTCCCGATGATTGTGTGGTAAGAGATACGTCCATCAGGAGGACCACGCCTATGATGGGAACGTCTGATCCCCAGCCGTCGATGTTCTACCAGATCACTTTGGAGCAGTTTGTGACCGCGGATCATCCCGTGAGGAAGATCCGCCCGTTGATCGACACCGACCGAATCCGGCAGATCTGCCAGCCGCTCTATGCTGAAGAGGGCCGCCCGTCCATTCCGCCGGAGCAGCTGTTTCTGGCCCTCCTAGGCGGGTATCTCCTGGGGGTCACGTCGGAGCGCGCGTTGGTGCGAGAGCTGACCGGGAATCTGGTCCTCCGGTGGTTTGTGGGATTGGATTTGGACACGGCGCCGTGGGATCATTCGACGTTCTCGCAGAACCGAAAGCGGCGGTTCAACCGGAGCGGGGTGTTGGAGCAGCTGTTTGATGAGACCGTCGCGCTGGCCATCAAGAAGAAGCTGGTCTCGACACATACGACGCTGGACGGGACGCTGGTACAGGCGAATGCGTCGCACAAGAGCTTCGTGTCGATCGAGGTGTTCCTGAAGCCGGAGGACTACAAGAAGAGGATTCGGTCGCTGGATCAGGACTCGGGCAACCCGTCGGTGGCGTTTCATGGGGAGCGGCGCTCGAACACGACGCATGTGTCGACGACCGATCCCGATGCGAAATTGGCGAACAAGGGGAATGGGACGGCGGCAATGGTGGGCTACACGGTGAACGGGCTGATGGAGAACCGGCATCGGATCTTGTTGGGGATCAATGTGGAGACCTTTCGGGGGCCGACCTCGGAGACGGAAGGGGGCGCGGCTTGATCGATGCCTTCCATGGGAAGCACGGGATGCGGATCACGACAGTGGGAGCGGACAAGGGCTATGTTGCAAAGGCCTTTCTGGCGGCGCTCTTCAGGCGGCACATCAAACCGCATATTGCGGCCAAAGTGATCGGACGTGAGGCGGTCCATCAGCGGGTGAGACGGATGGGCCGGACCGTGGGGTATCAACGCTCGCAGCGGGCGCGCAAAAAGATCGAAGAGCTGTGAGGGGAGGCGAAAGGTTGGCACGGCTTCCGCCTCTTTCGGCGACGAGGGCTCCAGAAGGTCAGAGACGAGGCCTATCTGATGGGGTGGCTGCTCAATTTAAAGCGGCTGTCACACATGCTGCCGGCTCCGGCATAGCGAGCGGCCCCACGGTGAACGGGTCGTGCGGGTGCAAGTGAAGGACAGGAGAAGGTGGCCGGAACCATGCCGCACGCACAGGACATCGAGCAAAAAGGGCCCTGGTGACGGCAACAGGGCCGAAGTTTTTTAAAACCACCTGATTGTCAACAGCCTGCTAGGGTGCTTTACAAGATCACTGAGCCTGAGGTCAGATGGAAGCATGGGGGGTCGCTGCTCACCTCAAAGTTTCAAATGTTCCGAAGGCAGTTGGCAGGAACGAGCCACGCACCATCTTCATGATCCGGTAAATGGCCTTGTAGGGTTTTATTGCAAGTCTCACGTGTTTGCTCTGAAACTGAGTGAGCAAGCCAGTGTGTGAGTCAGGCTGCCGCTGGCTCAATTTTCAAAGGTGGGCACCCTTTCCAGTCGTTACTGCATCCGTGAATGTGCCGTACGGAGGGATTTGCATGAAACGACTGCTACTGATTATACTCCTGGCGCTGAGTAGTGGACCTGTGTATGCGGAGTGGGTGGGGATTTCCTTCACCAAAAGTGAGGGTGGGTATGACGTGTACGCCAATCCAGACACCATACGTCGCAAAGGGGATCTTGTGAAGATGTGGATCTTGTATGACTACAAGATTCTTCAATTAGCGACAGGCTTGGCGCATTTGTCTGACTCGATACAATTGGAAGCCAACTGCATTGAGAAATTGCATCGGAGGCTTGCGTATACGTGGTGGTCCGGCAACATGGGAGACGGTAATGTGGTTTTCAGCCATTCCGGCGAAGGGAATTGGATACCAATTCAAGCAGGCACCGTTGGTCACACTTTGTGGTCATTTGCCTGCCGCAAGAAATGATAGAGCGCTGCTCGAACCGGTGGGCCGGATCATTGAGATGGGGCAGCGGGTGGTGAAGGGGCGCACTAACAAGGAGGCGACATCCCATGCAGATGGTCATCATGACGTTTCGCTCATCAATGGAAGACGAAGTGCTCAAGTGGCTGGAGGCAGAACACCTCTCTTTTACTTTTGTTGAAAAGGCCCACGGAAAAGGCAAGACGGGGAGTGATCTTGGCTCAATTTACTGGGGCGGTATTAACACGATGCTGTTTGCGGGAATTCAAGATGAGCAGCTCAGTGGCTTCCGGGAGCGCATTCATAATTGGCACCAGAAGCTCATTGGAAAAGGCGAGGTGCCAATTTCTGTACATGTATTTGTCCTGCCTTGCATCCAATGGTTCTAGCATCTCGTGCGGAGCAGAATGTCCCACCCGGGTACCCCTGACAAGCTCAAGGATCAGATTGTGGTGAAGCAAAAGTGAGGCAGCAGGCGACAGCGGCGATACCTGGAGCTCATGTTAACTTGGAGCGGGAGGGGAATGCCACGAGTCGGTCAGAGGTGGCCCCAGCTGGTTGGACAGAATGTTCCATTCCTTAAGTGGCGCCTTGCAGTGTCTGACTACGCGGCAGTGAGCCGTGCCGTCAGGTTGTCGCAGTACACCTCTTCGGGCGTCTTGCCGTCAAGCGCCCGGTGCGGCCTCGTCTGGTTATAGAATGTCAGGTACCGCCCCACTCCCTGACGGGCGGCGCTGATGCTGTCATAGGCCCGCAAATACACCTCCTCGTACTTCACGCTCCGCCACAGCCGTTCCACGAACACGTTATCCCGCCAGCAGCCGGTGCCGTCCATACTGATCTGGATGCCATGTTCTTTCAGGAGTCCCGTGAACTCCTGGCTGGTGAATTGGCAGCCTTGGTCCGTGTTGAAGATGTCCGGATTGCCGTAGCTGACCAGAGCCTCTTGGACTGCCTCGATACAGAAGTCAGTCGTCAGCGTGTTAGACAGCCGCCACGCCAACACTCGGCGACTCGCCCAGTCTAGGACTGCGAAGAGGTACACAAAGCCACGCGTCATCGGAATGTACGTGATATCCGCCGCCCAAACCTGATTGGCTCGGGTGATCGCCAGATGGCGGAGCAGATACGGGTACACCCGATGTGCCGGATGTCGCTGGCTGGTGTGGGGTTTGTGGTACAGCGCTTCGATGCCCATACGAGCCATCATGGTACGCACCCGCTTGCGCCCGATCTTGTGGCCATCTCTCCGCAATAGGTCGCGCAACATTCGGGCTCCGGCAAACGGAGAGGCCAGATGGAGCTCGTCGATCCGGCGCATCAACGCAAGATCCGCTGACGATACCGACGACGGTTGGTAGTACGCGGTCGAACGCGACAGCGCCAGGAGTTGGCATTGCCGCACCATCGGCAGTGGGTGGGTTCGGTCGATCATCGCTTTGCGCTCAGCAATCCCGCTTTGATGAGCGCGCCTTCTAAAAAATCATTCTCCAGCGCCAGCTGCCCGATCTTGGCGTGGAGGACCTTGAGATCGGGCACGTCCAACGTGGCCTTCATCGTACCGCCAAACACGTCGACGGCCCGTGTCAGCAACTGCTGCTTCCATTCCGTGATCTGGGTGGGATGCACGCCAAATTGTGTAGCCAACTCCGCCAGCGTCTTCTCGCCTTTGACTGCGGCGAAAGCCACCTGTGTCTTGAAGGCCGCCCCATGATTGCGTCTCGTTCGCTTCATCGCCTCGCTCCTTGGTTCGCCCCTTAGGGCGTCGGTTAAGCAAGGCTACCACTTACCACACTGTCCGAATTTACGGGACCCCCTCTGTCAGTGGGTGCGACAGATGCAGGATAGCGGGATTTGCTCCTAAAACTTGAGCGCACATTTCGAATCGCATGTCATTAACGATGAGGGTGTAGGCAATCCGTATGATCCTGATTCGAGGAGTAATCTCCCTACTGCCGCCACAGTTCTACGGATTCGGTCAACACGGGAGTGGGCCTGAATCTCTCAGTGCCTAAATAGTGTGACCTTCCCCCGTTTGATACACCGAAGCCAACATAGTTAACTCCACCAAGTGTGCTTATCCAAACTGTCTCAGGGTTCTGCCCCACTTTTACGGACACCTGGTTAAGGCTCATAATGAGCCAGGAGGGGTGTCATGGGACAGAGGAGGAAGTTTTCAGCGGAGTACAAGCGTGAAGCGGTGGCGATGCTCGAATCCCCCGGTGTAACGGTGAATCAGATCGCGGTGGAACTGGGGATTGGGGCGACGGTGCTCGGGCGGTGGCGGCGCGAGTTGCGTCAGGAGTCGGCGCAGGCGTTTCGGGGGAATGGCCGACCGCGGGACGAGAATCTGGCCCTTCTGCGGCGGGAGTTAGCCCGCGTGACGAAGGAGCGGGGTTTTTTGCGAGAAGCGGCAGCGTTCTTCGCGAGCGCGTCGCGATGAAGTATCGGATGACCCAACGATGCCGCACCCTGTTTCCCATCCGGATGATGTGCCGGTGTTTGCGGGTCTCGTCCAGTGGCTATTATGGCTGGGTGACCCGGGCATCGAGTGCACGCACTCAGGAGAACGCCCGGTTACTGGCGCGGATTCGGGTGCTGCATGCCGACCAGGATGGCGTTGTGGGCAGTCCGCGCATCTGGGAAGACCTGCGCTACGCCGGGAAGCGGTGTGGCCGTCATCGGGTGGCGCGCCTGATGCGTCGGGCGGGCTTATACGGCGTGCCACAGCGACGGCGGTGGCGGAAGAAACCCTCGGGGGCCCGTCCTCAGGGGACCCGCAATCATCTGGAACGGGACTTCACCGCGACCGTGCCCAATACCAAATGGGTGACCGACATCACCTACCGTACGCCCAGCCAACGAAGCCCGCCTGTCTGGGGGTGAGTTGCTTGAGCATGTCTGGAATGCATGGCTCGATGGAGTTGCTGTGGCAGTCACGAGCATGCCCTCCCTCTGCTACGAGAAGGAGTGAGCCGAAGCGGCGGTGACTTGCCGGACACTGGCAAGGTGACGAAGTCCGCGGGAAACGGGGCGTGCGGCGAAGCGGTTACGCCAAGATGCGCCTCCAGGCTGAGCACGGGACGGTTGAGGAACACAAACCTATTGACACGCATCTGAGGGTTGAAATGTCACCCCTGCTTACACCGCTTAGCAGGCAGGACGCGGATCGGGGCCAGTCCGACGTAGGGGCTGGGTCGGCGAATGAGGGCTGGACATGTAGGCCGGCCAGCAGGGAGTCAGGGAGAGCGCATAGCTAGACCGTGACAGCCGCGACGACTTGCGGAACGCAAGGAGAAAGACTGCGATAGGCCACCTCGCCCGTGTGTGAAGTCCAGCATGTGAACTGGGGAAGGCGTGTACCGATGACAAGGGAGTGTGTCCCCTGATGCGGTACACGTTGACGGAGCCCTCGTAGTAGTCCGAGGCCGGGAAAGCTGGCCACATGGCGAAGGGGGGCAGTTTGAGTGGTGTGCTTGGCGGATTAACTGACCACAATGAGGTGAAGACCTTTGATCATCAGTGAAAGGCAACGCAAGCTGGCGACGTGGTCAACGGAGAACACCGAACGCAAGTTCGATCGACTCCTGAGACTGATTGCGGAGAGCGTTTGGCTGGCCGAAGCCGCGCGCATCACGTTCGCATCCAGTGGTGCGAGAACGCCGGGCGGCGATGGGGTCGACAAGGCTATGATGACGGGAAACCTTCACCAGGAACTGGCGACGATGCGTGCCGAGCTGTTAGCGGGCTGCTACAAGCCGCGACCCGCACGGCGCGTGTACATACCGAAAGCGAACGGCAAGTTGAGGCCTTTAGGTATCCCCAGTCTGCGGGATCGAGTGGTCCAGAGAGCGATGCTGATGGCCATGGAGCCGATAGGGGAGAGTGATTTCCATCGAGCGTCCTATGGTTTCAGGCCCGCCCGGAGTGTGCACCATGCGATACGAACGGTCACATGGCAGCTGCAGGAACGTGATGAGCAAAGAACGGCAGGTCGCTGGGTGATAGAGGGCGACCTGGCCAGCTACGTTGAGACCGTCCATCACCGCCTGCTGCTGAAAGGCGTCCGCAAACGTATCGCTGATCAGCGCTGCCTTGCCCTGCTGTGGACGTGTATCAATGCAGGCGGTGTTGAGCGGGGTCTATGTTGCGCCGCGAGCGAAGGCGTTCCGCAAGGGGGAGTCATCTCTCCGCTGCTATCCAACATCCTGGTGCATGAATTCGATGGCTGGATGGACGCGAACGACCTGAGCAAGAAGGTGCGCAAGGATCGATGGGCGTGGAACTTCGGAATTCTCAAGCAGCGACCGATTGCTGCGCGAGAGAACCGGCAGTGGAAACCAGCCGTATCCTACTGCCGCTACGCGGATGATTTCGTCGTGGTCGTCAAAGGAACCCACGCGCATGCTGAGGCGATACGCGAAGCGTGCCGGACGTTTCTGGAAGGGACGCTCAAACTCACGTTGAATAGGGAGAAGACCCATATCACCCACGTGAACGACGGCTTTGTCTTCCTCGGCCACCGCATCATTCGCAAGCGGGGACCACGAGGTCATCTGCGACCTGTCACGACGATTCCATGGGAGAAGTACCGGGGCTTCACGGACAAGCTGGTCAAGGAACTGTCTGGCAATTACAGCGTGAACAGCATGGACCTGATGGAAAGCCTGAACCGGACACGCTCGGGGTGGGCGAACTTCTATCAATACACCGACTATACGGCGACCGTCTTTAGCCGAGTGGACCGGACCGTCTTCTGGAAGCTCGGACATTGGCTCGCGCGCAAGTATCGGCGAGGATTCCCGAGCCTGATGCGCGAACACGTCCGGGCACCAGAACCGGGGCGCGCCACCACTTGGGTACTGAAGGGACAGAATAGTCGTGGGTGGTATGGCGAACAGGCGCTTCGGCGCCTTGTCACCAGCCGCAAAGGTCAGTTCAGGTGGCGGAACCCGGAAGGGAACCCGTACCTTATTCGCGACGAGCATCGCACGTTCCTCGAATCGCGCTACGCTGACATTGCCTTTGCTTTAAGCAACGCTTGAATGGAGAGCCGGATGCGCTGAGAGGTGCAAGTCCGGTTCGGGGAGGAGAGGCTGGGAGATAGTTCGACTACGCCCGGTCTCTCACTCCACTTCGGACCGCCGAACACTGGTTGTACTTGTGCGTCGTGGTGGATTTGTATTCAGGCTTGGTCGTGGGCTGGTCGATGAGTTCGTGTCAGGACCGTCAGCTGGTGGTCCAAGCCGTGCTCATGGCGTTGTGGCAGCGCCCGGCCCGCACCCCGGTCATTCTGCACTCGGATCGAGGTTGTCAGTTTACCTCCCAAGAATACCAACGGTTTCTAGCCGCGCACCAGGTGATCAGCAGCATGAGTGCGGTGGGCAGCTGCGCTGACAACGTCGCCGCCGAGAGCTTCTTCGGAGTTCTTAAACGCGAACGCGTGAATCGCCAACACTACCGGACACGAGGCGAAGCCCGAGCGGATATCTTTGACTATATCGAGCGCTGTCACAACCCACGCCAGCGGCGGAGACTGGAGATGCAGCAGCAAGAGGCGAGACTCTTAACTCAACCGTCCGTGATATCGGGGTAGAACCCCTCAACAGAGGGGTTCACCCCA
>PLBR01000062.1 GCA_003135435.1 Nitrospira sp.
GGGTACCGGTCGGAGACCCAGCCGCCAAAGGCATACCCGCCACTCATGGCGGCAAGAATCACTCCGATCAATGCGCCCCAGACAAACAGCGAGTTTCCGAAGACGGGGGCCAAGAGCCGGCTTCCCAAAATTTCGAGCGCCATAACCACCGCACCGGTCGCCAGCGCCGTCATCAGAAGAAACCATCGAGGGGTATGAGCCGACCGGTTCACAAAACTCTTGCGGAAACATCATACAGGGTAGGAAAACGATCCGGCGCGGCCCCATGAGCCGACAGGATCACAGACTGCCCCAGTTTTTGAAGTAGCGTAAGAGATCGCGGACGGAGATGATCCCGACGATCTGCCCCTCGTCGGAGACCGCCAGATGGCGAATCCCATGTTCCGCCATGTTCTCACTCGCCTCGTGGGCCGAGCTCGCACTATCGATCGACAACAGTGGACTGCTCATGACGGCACGGACAAACGTCTCTTCTGCCGGACACAACTCGGCCATCCCCTTACGAACCAAGTCCGATTCGCTGACTAGACCACTGTAGTGGCCGGCCTCGTGCACCAGCAATGCGCCGACCTTCGCGTCCCGCATCAGCTGGGCCGCCTCCAACAGCGTCGCGTCCGGACTGATCGTGCGCAAGGTCCGACACATCATGACGGCGAGAGGTCGCTGAAGAGGTCCACTCTGAATCGCCATACAACAGGATCCGTCCGATGGAGGGAGTAAATAGTACTCAGCCCTCGTGCACCTGTCAACGAGTGGCTCCTCCCAGTGAAAGGGACTTTCTATGACTATAACTTTCTATAACTTTGTTGCCCACCCCTGGTACCGTTGCTATACTCGCCCCAGATCGTTCTTGATTAATAGGAGAGGACAGCAACCCATGCATATCAGTGTGATTGGAACCGGCTATGTCGGGTTGGTAACAGCAGCCTGTTTTTCGGAGTTCGGCGTCAGCGTAACCTGCATGGATACCGACGCCAAACGGATCGCCAGGCTTGAGAAAGGCGATGTGCCCTTCTATGAGCCGGGGATCACGGAGCTCGTCGCCAAAGGAATTCGAGAGAACCGGATCAGCTTTACCACCGACGTCGCCAAAGCCGTCGACAAGGCCCTCGTTATCTTCATCGCGGTTGGAACCCCACCGCGACCGGACGGGTCAGCCGATCTGTCGTACGTAGAAGAAGTCGGCCGTGGCATCGCCAGAACCATGACAGGGTACAAGGTCATCGTCACCAAGTCGACCGTCCCGGTGGGAACCGGGGAAAAGCTGCGTGAGGTGATCAACGCCAATCAATCAGGCAAATTCAGGTTCGACATCGTCTCCAACCCAGAGTTTCTTCGTGAAGGGTCCGCCATCGAAGATTTTATGCGCCCGAACCGGGTCGTCATCGGCACAGATAGCGAGCAGGCGATTGCGATCATGAAAGATCTCTATCGTCCACTGTACCTCATCGAAACTCCGTTCGTCGTGACCGACATCCCGACTGCCGAGATGATCAAGTACGCCTCCAACGCCTTCCTCGCCACCAAAATTTCGTTCATCAACGAAATCGCGACAGTCTGTGAACGGGTGGGCGCCGATGTGCAGATGGTGGCGAAAGGAATGGGGCTCGATAACCGGATTGGATCGAAGTTTCTCCACGCAGGACCGGGGTTCGGTGGATCGTGCTTCCCGAAAGATCTGGCCGCTCTTGTACAGACGGGGGAACGAGTCGGCTATCCGATGCAGATCGCCGGTGCTGCAGCCCTCATTAACGAACAGCAGCGGGGCCGGATGATTGAAAAGATCACGAAAGAGGTTGGGGGACTCAAGGGAAAGACGTTCGCGATGTTGGGCCTGTCCTTCAAGCCCAATACGAACGACCTACGGGATGCGCCAGCCCTGGCCATCGCGCAGGAACTCATGAAACAGGGCGCCACAGTTCGTGCCTACGATCCCGCCGCGCTTGAGGAAGCCTGTCAGATGGTTTCGGGCCTCGTCCCCTGCAAAGACGCCTATGAGGCGGCACAGGGAGCAGACGCGTTGATCCTCATGACCGAATGGAACCAGTTTCGAACCCTCGATTTCGAGAAACTGAAAACCCTCTTACGCCAGCCCATCTTCTTCGACTTGCGCAATGTCTATGAGCCCGACCGGGTCGCGGGCTTTGGCTTCCGTCATATTTCGGTCGGGAGGCCCAGCAAGGCTCCTTCCCCAGCCACGTAACAGCGGCGTTACGTGAGTCGCGGCGCTTCGACGGCCTTGGCCTCATCTTTGACTTTCGGCTTGTAGCCCATCCGGTCCAACACCTTCATCACCCGCATCTTCAGACGATCATCGGCCTCGGCAAGCGCCGTGGCCAACGGCTCGACGGCGGGCTTTCCGATTTTGCGGATAATTTCCGTCACGGATTGTCTGAGCTCATCTTCCTCCGAAACCAGCAAGGGCACAAGCGACGACACCGCTGGTCCGCCGATCTTGATCAAGGAATCATAGGCGCGCTGCCGAACATCGCCGACTTCATCCGCCAACGCATCGACCAACGGCCGCACGGCGCGAATTTCTTTGAGTTCACCCAGTACTTCAGCCGCATACTTTCGGTTGAGCCAGTGACTATCTTTAAGGTCCAAGAGCATCGCGTCAGCGCGCGCTGCATTGGGATCCTTCGCACGAATCCGAAAACTCTTGGCGATCCGTTTCCCGCCTTCTTCGACAACGCGGATCGTGGCTCCGTCCCCTATCTTGAGGCGCTTCAGCTGCTCAAGCGCTTCGTCATCCACGTCCAACACGACCGTTTTACCGTCGTAGGCCAACAGTTCGACTTCGAGCTGTTTCGCCTCAGGGTTCACCGCGACGACTCGTTCCGTGACGAGATTGAACCCGTCCTTCTTCGCGCCGCCCTTCGGACCGATCTGAATAAGCTTTGGAGGAGCTTCATCCGCCATGAGGTGTATCCTTTACGTCGAATTAAAGATTACGGCTTCGCGCTCCATCCGAGACTCGCTAATACACCTTCTACCGTTTCCTGCACCATCGTATTCTCATCTTCGAGCAGCGGGAGCAAGGGATCGATGGCCTGCTTCGCCCCGAGCCGCGCGAGCGACTCTGCGGCATTCCGCCGCACCAGCCAGTCTTCATCCTTGAGCGATTCGATCAACGGACCGACTCCGCGGGCATCGCCGATCTTGCCCAAGGCTTCAGCCGCATGGCGCCGCACCATCCAATTATTGCCCAGCAGTCCGTCGATCAAGGCGTCCACGGCCCGCGCATCGCCGATCTTTTTCAGCACGCGCGCCACGTCCTCACGCACTGTGTTATCGGTCAGCGCCTCGACCAACCCAGGCACCGCGCGCGCATCACTGATACGCTCAAGCGCCCATACGGCGGCGGTCCGCACCGCACCATCTTTGTCCTTGAGCGCCTTCACGAGGGGATCGACGCCCCGAGGGTCCTTCAGCTTTCCCAATCCCGACGCAGCCTGCTCGCGAATCGCCCATTCATCGTCCTCCAACGCCTCGATCAACGGATCGACGACGGAGGGACCAATCCGCACAATGGCGCTGGTCGCCGCTTCACGAATCAGGACATCTTCGTCCGCCATGAGCCCGATCAACGGCCCCACCGCGTCCTCACCCACCTGACTCAAACTGGCAATCGCATGATTGCGGAGCGCTTCATTGTCGTCCCGAAGGGCCCCGATCAGTTGTTCAATCCGTTCAGCCTGCACATCGTCACTCATCGTCGTCCTGCCCTCCCTGACTCCCGACAGGCGTCCCGTCGAGCGCTTCCAGTTTGTCAGCGATCAACCCTGAGTTGTACGCGACCAGGCCGTCTCGGTCCGTCCTCAACCGATCGAACAGCTCCTTGTACGGCCGTAACACATCCACATCTTTCACTTTGGCCAAGGCTTCCATGGCATAGACCCGCAGGGGTCGAATGGGAATGGCCTCGATATAGAGTTGGGCAGGCCTGGCATCGCCGATCAAGCCCAACGATTTCATCGCCAGTTCCTTGACACCCGTATCCTTATCGACCCGTAACCGCTGCATCAAGGGCTCGACTGCCCGCACGTCGCCGATCTTTCCCAGCAAGTCGGCGGCGGCTTCACGGATCACCCAATCGTCATCTTCCAGATACTCGATCAAAATCTCCACGCCTGGACGCCCGATGGCCAGCAGATTGATCACGGTGCTCATGCGCGCCTCTTCCCGCTCGCTCAACTCCTCAATCGCGCGCAGCGCGTCAAACACCTCGTCGATGCGTTCACGAATTGCGCTCAACTTCTTGAGCGTCCGCACGGCAATGTCGCGAACGGCCGGCTGCCCCATGGCATTGATGAACGCGTCCACCGAACGGGGATCGAGCAGATGTTCCAGCATCGTCGCGGCCATGATCTGCGCCTCTGGGTCCTGATGGGTCAACATCTCACAGAGGGGCGCGATCGCATTCGGAATGACCCCCAACAACTGCGAGGCCGTCACGCGAATCCCCTCGTCCTTCGAGGCATAAAGCAGCGAGGCCAGCGCCGCTGCAGTCGTCTCGTCAAGCACCCCCGCCATATGTTCCAAGGCTGACGCGCCCGCCTTGCGGACAGATTCATCCTCATCGCGGAGTAAGCCGACCAAGGGCACGCCGGCCTGAGGATCATTCACGCGCGCTAGCATGGCTGCGGCCTCGGCTTTCAACGCCGGCGAACCGATCTGCAGCGCGCAAATGAGCGCTTGGACTGCGCGCGGCCCGCCTGATAGGCAGGCCGCGGTCGCCCGCATCCGCCGCCAGTCCTCTTCATGGACAAGCTCGGAAACCAGTGTTTCAATACTTTCCTTCGCCATAGATAACCAATTCCGTTACTCAGACAACTGCGCCTAGCAGCCTGCTAAACCCGTCCCGCCCGCCAACCCACCTTCGCCAACGTGTCTTTGACATGGTAACGGATGTTGTCATCCAACTCGCGTGCCAGCACGGCCAGTAATGGCATAATCACGGCGGAACCGAATCGAGTCAGCGCGTCGGCGGCTTCCGCTCGTGTCACCGTATGGCAGAGCGCCTTCATGAGCGAGGGTATGGCTGCCTCGTCTCGAATCGCGCCCAATGCTTTGACGGCTGCGCCCAACGTGATCATTTCTTCATCCCAACGATCGCCGCAGCCGTCGATCGGCCGCGAGACCTCCGGTCGCTCCACTCCCTCAAGCACATCGATCAGCACCGGCACGGCGCAACGATCACCGATCCTGCCTAGCGCCTCAACCGCCAGCGGCCGCAGCCCCGGCTCTTTCATCGCCGTTACGAGGAACTCCACCGCGCGCGCATCGCCGATCTGGCCAAGCGCACGGACTGCATCCTCGCGAACAGCCCTGTCCCGATCGTTGAAAAGCACCGACAAGAGCGGATCCACAGCCTCCGGCGACCGCGTTTTCCCTAAAGCCTCTACCGCATGCAGCCGCACCAGCCATTCAGCATGGGTCAGGGCGGAAAGCAGCGATGACAATGCCGCCTCCCCCATGGCAGCGAGGGCTGTGGACGTCTCCTCGCGCACGGCCTTCACCGAATCTTGTAGGAGCGGCACCAGCGGCGCCACCGCGCCAGGGTCCTTAATCCGACCCAACGCCTTGGCAGCGTGCATCCGCACAATCCAATCGGGACTCCCGAGCGCCTTGACGAGCGGCGCGAGCACCCGCGCATCGGCAATGGTAGCCAATACCGACGAGGCCAACTCCTGAACCGTGAGCACCGGATCGGAGAGGCAAGCACCTAGCGTCGTCACGGCTGGCTCTCCGATGGCCAAGAGGGCGCCGATCGCCGCATCGCGGACTGCGCGATCGCCGTCACGAAGCACGGAGACCAACGGCACCACAGCCCTCGGATCCCGAAGTGTGCCAAGCATCGTGGCGGCCTCTTCGCGAATCGCCCAATCCTCGTCTTTGAGAGCAGCGATCTGTTCGGCTACCGCGTCTGCCATGCCCGACCTCAATCCCGAGAACCGTGAAAGGTAAGACGTGAAAGGTGAAACGTAGGACTTCCGTAAGCAGGATGCTCAAAAAGGCTGTCCAGCAAGGCCGCAGCGAGCGAAGAGGCGAGGCGTACGCTTCGGTACGTTGAGCCTCTGAGCGATGCGAGAACGATGCTGGCGGGCTTTTTCAGCATCCTGCTAGCCCCTTTGGGCAAAATCACCCGACGGGCCGAATCGGCCAGTGTCGCCAAGGGGCATGTCTACCCGCGCATTGTCGATCACGCTCGAATTGACGGTGACGTCTTCCGGCGCCGGCATCCACCCCAATTTTTCGAGTGTTTCAAGCGCCAATTGCCGCAAGGCATCTTTCGCCGTGAGTCGAACCGACGCATAGGAGAGCACCCGCTCCCCTTCTGCGATGACTTCGGACGCTTTCGGGTCATACAGAAAGGCAATCAACGGCTCGATCGCCGTATCACCGATGGTGGCCAGGGCGGCGCTGGCCTTCTCGCGCAACACGCCGTCCTTCAACAGCATGATCAAATCTGGAATGACTCGCGGATCACGGAACTGGCCGAGCGCCGTCGCCGCCGCTTCCTTGATAAAGGCGTCTTCGCTGACGATACAGCCTGGCGTCGGAGTTCCATCCTGTCGAATCCCTTTCCCCTTCAACGCATCAAGCACCGGAGGCAAGGCGCGAGGATCGCCGATCATGCCGAGCGACGCAATGGCATGCCGCTTCACCACACCATCCTTCATCGCCTCGATCAAGGGATCGATGGCCCGCGGATCGCCGATCTGGCCCAGGGCGATCGTGGCATCTTCGCGGACGGCCCGATCCGGATCTTTCAGCGCGGCAATCAGAACGTCGACGACTTTAGAGTCCCGCACCCAGGTTCGGCCGATTTGATAGTCGGTGGTCATCCCACCGAGTGCGCGGGCGGCGTGGCACCGGACCACAAAATCTTTATCCTTGAGACACTCAATCAACGGATCGACGGAAGGCTGGCCGATAGAGATGAGTGCGGTCCCGGCTGTTTCTCGCACCGTTTTCGAAGGATCACGGAAAAGTTTGATCAGGACTGGGATCGCCCTCGGATCGCCGATCTTGCCCAGCGCCTCGGTCACCGCACTCTTCACGGCGCCATCGCGATCTCGACAGACGAGCATGAGGGCCTCGACGGCTTTCCGATCTTTTATTTCCCCACAGGTTTTCGCGGCATGTTCGCGGACACGCCATCGCTCATCTTTCAATGCAGTGATCAGGCGATCAACGACTGCGACTCCCATCGAGGCCATGGCCGCCACGGCATCGTTTCGCACGTCCATGATGGAATCGTTAAACAGGACGATGAGCGCTTCCACCGCTTTAGCCCCGCCGATCCTGGCCACACCCCAGCCCGCATGGGCCCGCACCGTCCAATATTCGTCCCCACAGGCGCCGACCAGCGCGTCCAACGTGGTGGAATCGGCGAGTTCGGCAAGTGCCTTGGACGCCTCCTCGCGGGTCGCGTCGTCGACATCCTCGAGTGCTTCTAACAGATCATCAAGCGCCTGGGCCATTGGTACCGCTCCTCTACTGATACTGGTAATCGCGCTGGCCGCCGTGCGGATAGGTCCGGCTGCAGCGGATGGTTAAGGTCTGGGTCCCTCGTCCCTCCACACATTGGTCGAGCGACTGGGCAAACTCTAACTTCCCCTCTAAGGTCACCGTGAACGGAAAATCATACGTGAAGCTCCCAAATTTATATTTCCCTGGCTTCAGTTTGAGGGCACGGGACTCGGTCGTCTTGTAGGCATCCATGGACTCGGGGTCCGATGCATAGATGGACGGAGTGATGCCGGGCACTTGCCACCAGGACTGAGGATTAATGGTGGTGGCGTCGATGGTAATGGCGTGCTCCTGGGTATACGAAGCCGGTGGACCGGCTGCGGCCTGCGAGACGACCGCCGCAGAGCCCAGCACCCCCCCGACCAGACAACGGACCATGTACCATTTAACATTCTGCATCACGTGACCTATTCCAGGCTGGATCCCTGTGGGGCCGCGGCAAAAGCAGCTTGAAATATTTCTTCCACGGCATGACTGTCCCATTCGGTATGTGTCTGTAATCCCAACGTCCTCATCACCGTCGCGCCGGTATCTAAAATGGAAACCGGCTGGTGAATCGCGTGACCATGTTTAATCCCTACCCCCGAGGCAATCCACGGAACCATCGGAATGGCCGCGTCAGCCTGTTCCTGGTTTGCATCCCTGCCTTCGGCACTGAGCGACGTCACGAACAGGGTCGTCCGGTTGGTCAGCCCCTGCTCTTGATAGATGTTCAATACGGAGTGTATAGCCCTATCCACCGTGCGAAGGGCGTCACGGTACTCCTTCGAGGTCCAGCCTCTGGACGCGCCCGCTCGACCCGCCTCAGGAAGATGCACGACCAGAAAATGCGGCAGCGCAAGGACCGCATGCCCGTAGCCATGGCCGCTGGTCGCTTTTTTGAAGTATTGACGGATGTAGGACACGACCCGGTCCGTGCTGCACTCAGGCTTCAGAGGCCCGCACATCTGGTAATCCGTGTAGGGCTCGGGTCTCGCCAACTGATAGAGCGACTCGTCCATGAGGAAAATCGCGCTGTCGCGCCCCCCGCTTAAATCGAGGTAGTCGAACACGCTCGGGGCGCGTGGGTAACCGCGGCTGAATTCGAAGGTGTTCCAGGTAATGCCGTGTTTCTCGACCGGCATCCCCGTAATCAATGACGCCATCGTCGGCAACCTTAACGCAGGCTTCACCGCCGTGGCAGACCAGGTGACAGCCCCTTCCTTGATCAACCGGCTGAGGGTCGGCATCGTGCCGCCTTTCAGGGAGTCTTGGCCGAATCCTTCGAGGACAAAGAGAATCACGTGCTCGGTCGGAGCCGTCGGCAGAGAGGACTCCGCCGGCGCCGATCCAGTGGCAACCGCCGCGTCTCTCGGAAGGACCAGACAGAGAAAGAAAAGGGATACGGCCAGTATCCGAATCGACCATCCGCGATCAAGGCTGATTGGCGTGTGCACAGAGCAGTTCTTTCTATTTCATTCCAAGGGGACATCTACGCTATCATGGCGTTTTCCGCCAAGGCAAGCGAGGCAAGGCCTCGCCCGCACGATCCATAGCCCGCATTATTCGTGACGGTTCGTCGCGAAATCGCTGAGCCNNCCGCCGGCCGAAGGCTCGTCGTAACAGCGGATCGGCGATTGCAGCAGAAGCGCTCATGAGTAGTGCGGGTTAGGGTTCATGCGGGTGGGACGGCTTCTGGAACAACGGTCGATGTCGGTGCTATGCTTAACTTTGGCCTCGCCGGTCGCCGGTGTCAACGAATCGGCCCCTGGCGCTCAGTCCTATCCAGAAGGTGAGGGCGATGCCACAGATCTCTACTCCGCATACTATCACCCAACTGGCATTCCCGCTCATCACATCGCCGAGCTTGAGCCTCTTTGCGCTGTTCGTCATCCTGTCTGTTTGGCCGTCAGTGACTCTGGCAGAGGTCCGAGTCGTGACCGCCCAGGGTGAACATCGGATGGGAGACCGTGACACCAAAGAAGACGCCATTCGCCTGGCCACCGAAGCGGCCAAACGAAATGCCCTGGAACAGGTCGCGACCTATCTCGAAAGCATCACGATCGTGGACGGTCTGGATGTGACGAAAGACGAGATTCGAACCTATACCGCTGGCTTGGTCCTTGTCCTGGAGCAAGACACCAACACGACGCTGGATGGGGACACCATTGTTGTCAGAACGGATCTTGTGGCCCAGGTCGATACGGAAGAAGTGGGAAATGCCATCGCGGCCTTGCGGGAGAACGAGGACGCCCGGCATCAACTCGTTGCGCTGCAACAGGAAAATGATCAACTGCAGCAGGACCTCGAGGCGGCGAATCAGGCACTGATAAATGCCTCGACCGCAGAGCAGACACAGCAGGCGACCCAGCAACGCCAAGACATCTTGAATCGAGTGCAATCGAACGCCATGGTCTCGCAGGCCTGGACGGATTGGGTGCTCGTCTCGCCGGCTGTCTATCCCTATCCCTGGGTGGGGCTGGCCCAGACCCAGGCGCTCTTGAACGTCGCACGCGGCTTATACCCCGCAAGCCCGCATGTCCAAGTGGCCCAACAAATGATTACCACGAGACAGCCGCCGGCACCGCCACAACCACCCGTTCCCCCTGCATCGGGAACAGCGCAGCCGACCATGCCGAGCCATCAGATCGTGCCCCAACAGCCTAGATCGCGACCGGCTCCGTTGACGCTGAACGAGATCTCCCATACCACCCCAACAACTCCGCCGCAGATCGGCAACCAACCACAGCTAGGTCAGCCGACACCCCAGACGGGCTCACGGACCTTGACGGACATCCACCAGTTAAATCCATTCCTGCCGCCATCCAACGGTGCACCGCCGGATTCCAGATCGGTACGCGCGCTCCAACAATTTATGCTGCACCAGTCACAAACCGGACAGCCTCCGATAACCAGTCGGCTTCCTCCGACTATCAACCAGATCCATCCGACAACCCCGCACCAAGTCCCACGGGCCCCCTATCAGATTGCGCCGCGCACGCAGGGAGGTGGAGGGTACAGCGGTGGAGGCCACGGGGGAGGGGGCGGTCATGGGGGCGGCAGAGGGAAAGGAAGGTAACTCGTGAACGGCAGAATAGTCTTCGCACCCATTTATTGCGGCCTGGTTGCCATAACCTGTTTGTGGCCGGCGGGCGCCACGTTGGCTGAGTCAGGCGCTGGATCGCCTCAGGTCAGCCAACATGCCGAGCAGTCCTTCCAACAGCTGCAACAAACCGAACGAGATGAGCCGAGGAACGGACGAGCGGGCGCCGGGGCCACCGGCGCAGAAAACGGCGGCCACTATCCCACGGAACAGTACCTCATCGGAAAAGGCCAGGGGGATCTGAATAAAGGCAAGATGGTCTGCCAGCGGGTGTCAGAACTGTCAGCACGGACGGATCTGGCGAAGCAGATCCGCGTGATGGTGAAAGAACATATGGTCGACCGTGTCCGTGAACGGACTGGCCGAGAGGCGGAACAGGACATCGAGCTGACCAGGGAAGAAATCGTCCAGGAATATCTCCAGGGAGTGAAGATCGTGGATCGCCAGATCGACGAAGACAACAAGACCTGTAGCGCGACCGCCGTCATGCCCAAAAGCCAGATCCAGCCCACACCAGCACCCGACCGCCTCGAACCCACCCCGGCAGCCGTTCGATAAACGATCCTCCCTCTTCTCACGGACTGAGGGAAAACCATTTCAGCACAGCACAACCTCGATAGCCTACGCGTCTGGGACAAGCCCTGTCTGTCTGGTTATCTGGTTCAACCAAATAGACGAGACAGACCAGACAGACCGAATAGACCAAATGAACAAGACAGGCTGGCGGACTTTTGGGGCATCCTGCCGATCTTCCGTTGCAGTCCATCCCCAACATCGGATATGTAACTCCCCTATGCCGATCGAAAACAGTTTTCAACACGACGTGATGTCCCGGAAAAATCCTGGCGAGCGACTCACCGTTCGTGAGATCGCCCCGACTGCCCTACTAGAATCGCCTCCCGGGCAAGACGCGATGGCCGCGCTCGGCAAGCGCCTGTCGCAAACCGGTGTCCGCGTGATCGTCTTGCTGCACGGCTCCATCATGGGGACCGATGTCTTTGGGGTGCAACGATTGGATGAACTGGGCGGGCTCAAACGTGGCTACTCACGCGGCGTGGCGGGACTCGATGCCTTACTGGCCCTGATGCGAGATGGCAGCAATGGCATTTCACCGCTGCCCGGCGGGCTGAAGCCACCGCTCGTGAATGATGACGCCACCAAGAAGCTGCTCGATGAACAGATCGGGGATGCCGGTAATTTTACAAACGCCTACGTGGAACTGATGAGACAATCGCTCAACCGAGGCCTGGATCGTCCGATCCATTGCGTCCGAGAACTCTGGTCCTGTGAACACCACCACCTGGGCCGTGCCATGGCGGCCGTCTCGATGCTCGGACGTCTTCGCGACTGGAGCGAGACCCACAAGCTGGAGCAGGGAGATCGGATACTTGTGCATGCTCATGGGCAGGCCGGGTTAGTCCTCGCTCTCGTCTCGAACCTCTTATGTGTGGCCTCAACCAGTAGCCGGACGCGACTGCTCGACCTCTTGTCGGATTTTGCCTCGCAGGTGAATCGACCAGACATCGCCTCGACGATTCAACGTGTCGCTCCGCTGCTGTCGAATGGCACCCTCCTGAATAGCGCGACGTTGGACGTCGTCACGTTCGGCATGCCGGTACGCTACGGGTGGGATTCGTCCGGATTGGGCAAATTGCTGCACATCGTCAACCATCGAAATCTTCGGACCGATGGAAAGACCTGGCTCTCGAAGATGGAGTTGCCCCAGATCACGATGGAAATGCCGATCGCGTGGGGTGGGGACTATATGCAGGAACTCGCGGTTGCGGGCAGCGATGCCATGCCGACGACCGAAGCGGCGAAAGCCACGAACAAAGCGGTATGGGAACTGGTCGAACCCTACGACGGCTTCGAGCGTTGGCTGGAAAATGCGCGGCGTGCGGTGCGTTTCCCCAGCGAAGGCCGCTGCCTCCTCATTGACTACAAAGACTCGACTGGTTCCACGAACGTCCGCGACCACTACTACGGCCACGCGGCCTACACCCGCCTCAACACGATGCTCTTCAACACGACCGAGATCGTTCGCACCCTCTATTCATAGAGGACCATCCTCGATCACTCATCTCCCCAAGGATGTTCAAAAGGGCCAGACTTCTCACCCGCCCAACCCTGGCGGGTATTTCACCCTCCCGCCCTGAGTCTGCCAAGACAGACTCTTCGCCCTGGGACGCGCCTTATCCCAATCAAGGCCACAGCTCCGAGGCTGACCCTCGTTTCACGTTTCACGCCTCACGTTTCACGGTTCTTGGGAGCGACGCGAGAACTCAGCTGGAAGCCCTTTTCAACACCCGCTACCCCTCTCGCAGCTGCACCGCAAGAGGTTCCCAAGAAAATATGCCGTCAAGGTAGGCATGGCCGTTCGGCGTGGTGGCCACGAGTTCGATGAATTCGTACGCGCTGATCGTCGTGCCGCTGCCGGCTGAGGCGGAGACTTGCATTGTGAGGGCCGCGCTCGGCGCGGGTGACGCAATGTCCTGATGCGTCCGCAATTGTGTCGGCGAGACGAGAAGATTCACAAACTGGGCGGGCGGCGCCTGACGAAACTCGCCATCATAGGTCACCCACAAGCGCGCGGCGGCCGACACATGGGCATACCACTCGTCTCCGACCGCGTTCGTTTCGACCCAATTAAACAGGGTGTTCACCCTCGACATGATCGACACCGTCGTCGGTTCCATCGAGGCGGGAATCTGCAGCAGGGTTGTGTAGCCCACGTGGACATACCCGAGCGTATCCCAGAGCGAAGGATTCGCCCCGACGCGCGCCTGGAGCGATTTATTCGGCAGCACATGCTCCACGTAGTGGGGATTCGCAGCAAGGCGAAGATAGTGCGTGTCTTCAAGGTATTTGATCTGATCGAGCTTGCACAGTGTTTCATCCCGATCGCCGAATCCGATGGTATTCGGCGCCGAGACACTATCCGCTCCGGTAAAGATCAGCTTGCTCCAGCCGATCGGCGCAATGCAGCTGGCACTCGCCAACCCGTTCAGCTTCTCCAGCACCGCCATACGGCTCTTGATATCGCTGAAGACCGACTCCAGGCCTTCTTTCGTTCCACGGACCCGTTCGACCAGAAGAGTCTTTTCGAGTTTCCGTTGTTCTTCGAGTTGCCGCACAAACGAGGCTGTCTGCCGATCGAGTTCCAACACTGGTTCCATCGGATCCCCCTCTTCATTTTCATGTAACGGCCTCTCCTACACATGGAACCCAAGGGATTCCGCAAGATGGGTGCCATGGCTAACCCCGCACAAACCGGCTCCCGGTAATCTCTACCCGCAGGCAAAGCCCGACGGTCTGGACAGGTTTGAACGGACAGCTACCCTTCCCATGACAGGCTGGCTTGACTGCCATCGACCAAACCCTGCGCGGCGCGGCTGGTAGGATCGGTAGATTCGTTCAGCGAGGTGNNAAGAGCACGAGGGCCGCCTTCAGAAGCAGATTGTCATAGGCCGAGACATCGTAGCTCCAGGTCCCATCGAGTCCGGCCACCGCGCGCGCCCGGTCTGGCGGATAGGCCGCATCGGCATCCGTAATGATGTAGTGAATCGTGTCCCCCGCTTGCAGTGGAACACCCCGAGCCAGCAATTCCTGTGCGGCAACCATCGACAAGGTCTGATGAAGATAGGCCTGAGGCTCTTTCGAGAGCGATTTCGTGATGGCCAGTTCCTCAACGGTGGCGAGACCATCTTGAAGATAGCGCCGATAGGTACGGACGATCTCCAATGCCTGCGGAATCTGTTCACGCAACTCGGCCAGCGTCCGTGCCTGACTCAGACAGCGCAGCACCTCCGCCTGTGCCCGCTTGACGAGGAACGGGGCATCGCTGCGACGGATTTCGATGCCGCGGATTTTCATGGCGCCATGGTCAAACAGGCCCACGAACTGATTCGGCACCGGCATGAGCGGATTGACCCGTGACGGAAGAAACCCAATCCAGTGATAGAGCCCCTCTACGCCGATCGAGAGCCCCGCCCGCTCGGTAATCGCCTGCGCGAGTCTGTCGTAGTCTGCCCTGACCGCGCCGGGTTTGACGAGCCAGAGCGAATCCACTATCGCGTGCAGCATGCGATAGCCCTGCCGCTCGGCAACCTCCTTGGCCTGCAGCAGCAAATCACGGCTGTAGGCGGTCACGGATTCGTGCGCTTCGATCCGACCGAACCGGGCATTCTTGTACCCCAAATAACCGAACGAGACGACGAGCAGCCACTTGAGCGCCGTTTGCCGTTGGTCGAGCACGGCCCTCGCCGCCGGCTGTGTCGCCGCGGCCATGAGCCGTTTGTACCGCGCGCGCTTGTCGAGCAACGGGGCCAGCGTGCGAGGCACCAATCCCTGGCGATGGCGGCAAGTGTGGTGGCCGATCTCCGGCACCCGCGCAGTCGGATTATGGCGGCAGCACCGACAATTGACCGTCTCGGGCGAGATGTTGAAACGCGTCATGATGGAGGGGTACATCGAGGAGAAATCCAGCTCACCGACCTGTTCGTGATAGCCGATGATCGGCGCGAACACCAATCCTCCCTGGTCGGCCTGCAGCAACTCGAGTGCGGATTTGAAGGCTTCCGGCTCCTGCTTCCGATAGGGAATCAGCAGGCCGTCGCGACAAGCCGTTTCGAGCTGCATCGAGGTGATCCCCGTCCCTGTCGTTGTGCGGGCCATCTGCTGCAAATCGACCTTCGCGACACGGGCCTGCTCGATGAGCCCGGCCAGGCCCGTTTCCGCCAGCGCAAAGGAATTGTGGCGATCCAAATGGAGCCGTCCCGACAGGGTGCGGGCACCAGCATGGGACAGGAGGCGGCCGTACGAAAAATATGAATGGGGTTTCCTGGTGCCGATGGATCGATAGGGATCTCGGTTGAGCGCGAGCGGCATGCGCAGCCGATCCGCCATGAGCATGAGACGCGGCAGAAGATAGGAATCGCCCCAGTCCGTCAATAGAATATCGGGGTCCTGGCGCACGAGCAGCTGGTTGAGGCGCTGAATCACGTCGGCATCATCGCCCTCCAACAGACGCTCCTCCCCGTCCATCCGCACCACGAGCGAGCCGCGCCCGCCATGATTCGGGTTGGGCGACGGACTGTCCGGCGACAGCTCCATGATCGCGAGTGGGGGGAGACCATAGTCCGTGTCCCAGGGCGACTCCAGCGCTTGAATCGACTGAATCCGGCCTTCGGCTGTGAGGTCAGCCTCGCAGTGGACGAGAGGGAAGAGTTGACGGTCGTAAAAGTAGCGCTGCGGCAGCGACACATCCACATGAAAGAACTGCGCGTCGGGACAGTCGCGGATCAGCTGTTGCGTAAGGGACGAGAACTGCGCAGGAGCATGGACCGAGACTTCCAAAACCGGGGTCGGACGAAGCGCACCAAGTTCGTATCGCTCTACCTCTCTGGTGCTGATACGACAGGGAGCACGGCGGAGTAGCCGACACACCTGCCCGCGAATGGACGGCGGAACCGCCAGATAACAGGTCGGCACGAAGGGATCGACGGCTCTGATGCGGCGA
Organism: Nitrospira sp.; assembly: GCA_003135435.1. Classification (GTDB taxonomy): domain Bacteria; phylum Nitrospirota; class Nitrospiria; order Nitrospirales; family Nitrospiraceae; genus Palsa-1315. Next base: position 16,140 of record PLBR01000062.1, read on the forward strand.
CCGTCCTCGCAGAGGAGCCAGACGACCATGCCCTCTTGCGCCGGGTACACATCAAGAAGCCATCCCTTGAGTCGAGTCGTGGGGCATGCGGGTTTCAAGGGTCATCACTTTCTGTTGCAACGTGACGACCTGTTTCTGTTGTTCAATCAACATGGACAGCAGCATCACCTCGAACGGTGTCTCACGCGCAAGATAGGCGCCGGCCGACGCATGTTGGCGGGCAGCGGCGAACAACACATCGAGCGCCCGCTGATCCTCACACCGCAACGCACGCCGGTAGCGGCTCCACGAGTCGATTTCCTGCTGGACCAATTGCGTGAACGTGGCAAGCGTGCGCCCCATGCCTACAACCGGTTCCAGAACAGACGCGGAATCATCCAGCGCCTGGGCGCAGGCCCTCCCTCTTCTTGTAGCCACAGCCCATCCTCGGCCTCGCACAGGTCGATCGCCCGTCGCGCCTGCGCACGGAGCATCGCCACAAATCGACTGCGTCCACCGGATTCAGGCGGCGCGAGCGGGCTCACGCACAGCACTTGCACACCCTGTTCGGCCATTTCTTCAAGCGCCTCCGTCATGGCACGAAAGAGGCGCATCGCTTCCGCCTCCGGCACCGACTGATCGTACAAGGTGTCGAGTGGACCGGCGAGAATGACGAATCGCGCATCATAGGTGCGCAACGCCGACGGGAGACAATCCGTGACCAACCGGACCATCTGATGACAGGTGAAGGCCCGCGAAACGTGAATCTGTTGCAGCACCTGAGCCGGCGCCACCCGACTTGCCCGAGCCAGCCGCCCCACCAAGAACGGGTCGAAAACATTGGAGCCGGCCAGATACAACACCGGTTCGCCGGCCAATACGCGATCGACCGCGGCACAGAGGCCCAGTCGATAGATCGCCGACGGGCCGGACAACAGCACCAACCCCTTCGGCTGATCGATCGACACCGCACTCCGCCGCAACGCCGCCAACAGATGGCGCGGCGCATCGATGACCGCGCCGCCATCCTCTGTGCGAAACGGAAACTCAATCGCCTGCTGCTGCACAAGAGCCATAGAACACCTCACGATTCGTTGAAGTGGCGGATCACACCCGCGACAATTCCCTGAATGGAACACTCGTCCTGCGACGACAGGATGATCGGCTTCATCGCTGCATTCGCCGGATGCAGTTCAATCCGACCGTCCTTCCGGTAGTACTTTTTGATCGTCGCTTCATTGTTGACTAAGGCCACCACCGTCTGCCCGTTCCGCGCCGTGTTCTGCTTCCGCACCACCACCAGATCGCCTGGGAGAATGCCGTCGTCCTTCATTGACTCGCCCTTCACCCGTAACGCGAAGGTCTCTCCTCCGCGCAACAACGGCGGCAGCACCGCGACCAGTTCAGCTTGCGTGATCGGTTCGATAGGCGCCCCGGCCGCCACCATCCCCAACATAGGAATCTGCGCCGAGCCTAACTGGTCCAACGCCATCTCGACCGCCAAGGGCACCTCCCACGTGCCAGCCTCATAGCGGCTGATCGTCATCCGGCTCAGTTGCAGCACCTCCGCCAGCTTTGCCTGCGTGTACCCCAACCGAACCCGCGCCTGTCTGAACTGTTTAGCCGTCACGTCACAAAATGTTACATACCGTGGCTGACGCTGTCAAGTAGGCAATTGAGAGAAGGATCTCTATGGACGGGAGCGTCGATTAGGAGGGGAAATCGTGCAGGCGTTCTCTAAAAAGTCTAGGCGCGAGGCGCCTTGGTCAGTCTTGTCTTACCCTTTCTCGCCAATTCGAGGAGCACACGCAACCCGTAATAGAGACATTCCTTGTTGTAACGTTTTTCCCATTCCTTGAGAGTGCTCTGCCCCGATTTGCTCTTTCGGCGAAGCGCCTGCGCAACATCCTTGTGAAGCCGGCAGCGCGACTCAGAGGCCCGTTGTATCCACATCGGCGGAATGTTAGCGCCGCCTCGTTGGAGAAGCCGATAACCTTTCAAGACACTCCCACCTGCACTTTCAAACAATGTTGCCTCCCTTGGCATGGCATCACCTCCGTGAGTGGTTCTTTGCAAATCAGATTCAGGCGAATAGAGGATCTCTACTCCGCACAAAAATGGTTCCTGGCACCGTTTCACCCTTCTAGTTTGTCGCTTGCCAGATTCCATTTATCCTTAGAAACATGTGCACAGGCAAGCAGGGCAGCCTCAGAACTCCACACGCTGTTGTCATCGAAATTTTGTCCGGTCTGTCTTTTCTCTCTTCCGTTAGAACCATAACTTGCTTGCCTTGCTGCTGAAGATGAATTGCTAGTGCCAATACGTATGGGTCCGCCTCCTCTACCCCTAACTTGTCCGGATCATGTACCTCTTGTACTTGCTCCAACACGAGCTCAATGCATCAAATGGCACGCCGTGCTTAGCTGCCTTATGAGAATTAGCCTTAACCCACTCCAGAGGTAAATCAGTGGACGACGGATCAGGATTTGACCAACGTTCTAGTTCGACCACAATTTCTTTGGGAAAGAAGAGACTATTGCCTTGCACCAAAACAGTCAGCTTGTCGTAAACGCCTTGCTGTTCTTGTCTGGCAATGATGCGACGGACTTGAAGGATGGATGAAGTATCAATAACTGAGACGTCGTCTGGCATTATGTGAGCAAACCATTTACCTTGTGGTGACCCTAGACCCCAGAATGTCCAAGTCTGAATCGGCAATATCTAGATACCCAAGCACATCTGTTCGACTCAAAACGTCTCTCTCTAATCCCTTGAGTAGCACCTGCGCAGTACGCTCCCCATATTCATCGACCCTTATCTGAAGACGACGCCGTCCCTCTCCGCCACCACCCCCTCGTTTATCGTCAGCCTGCGGCAGAATCTGTCTATACAATTCCCAAGAAGCCACTTCATGATCGATCAGTTTTATGGTCATCGCGCGTAAGCTGATGTGGAACTTCGCCGCCAGTCGTTTAACAAGAGGAAGATCGTCAATTATCTGTCCCTGTCGCCAATCGTAATCATGCACTAGACAATCCCTCACGCGCGTCCATGGCGCCAGAAACTCAGCGGCAAATTCTTCACACCATCTTTCCAGCGAATCTTCCCCCTGCCTTATCCGAGCGGTTACATGTCCAGTACAAGCTGAGTTAGTTCTTGTGAGTAGATGGGCATACTCATGAAAAAGCGTGAACGTTCTCGCTGCAGCATTCCAATGTGTATTCACAGCGATTAGGGGAGCATACTCATTCCATAGAGAAAAACCTCGTGCAGAAGAAGAACCCATGGGCAACAAGAGGACGATCACCTTCATACCTTGCAAAGCTTGTCGCCATGCATGAAGGGACTGAGTGTCAGTCCTCCACTCTAGCTGCTGGTCAACATCTACTCCTACTCTTCTTCGATGCTCCTCAGCAGCTCTCTGTGGACTGATCGTGGGAGAGATTCGTGGTATGTCTGCCGATGGCTCACCTAGCTCTGTAAGAATCCAACCCAACCCACGTTGCAATCTCGCAGCCTCTCGCAGATGCGTTAGCTCCGTAGAGTTCAGAGTATGTCGCGTCTCTCCTGGTGGATGTCGAAACTCAATTTGCTGGTTCATCGACCTAGGAGGTGCAGGGAGAAGAAAGGTGGCGAGGGGTCGACGAAGAAAACTAGCTAACTGCCTGAGGAGAGTTAGCCCCGGCTTTGCTGAGCCCGACATCCATGATCGAAGCTTATCTGCCGGAACATGTATCCGCTCAGCAACCTCTTCTGCAGAATAGCCAGAGCTGTTTATAGTCCAACTCAGAACTTCTGGGGTGATTGGAACCTGTGTGCCGCGCGACATTCTAGCTCACCATGATTATGAGTATTTCCAACTCCAGAAGGATAGACCAGTTCGTTCGATGAGACAATTGTTCCAGTGAACTAATCGTACAGGGAGCTGGGATGATCCCGACTTCGGCCGTCGAAGAAAATTCTTCCAACTGGTGCTCTCCACCACCTCATTCTTCATCGGGAGCAGCCAGACTGTCCTTTACTGCGCGCATCGAGCGAGCACATTCTGATCGTGCGCGCTCTGCGAGCAAGAAGGACGGCTGGCTACTCCCGACCCCCCTCACTTCTTGAAGATCAGCCTCGGCTCCGTCATATTCCCCATCGAGACCGCCACCAGTTCCCACCCGCTTGCTCCAAACTCGTTCAGTCTGGTTTGCATATTCTGGGTGTCAGGAAGGACCTCAATGATCTTGTACTGGAACCGTTTCGACTCTTGAGCCTTCGCCGCAAACGGCTGCCCTGTCACAAGTAGGAACCCCAACATACAAAGACTGACACCTGCTACCAACCACGCCCCCGAACGACGTACGTTCTGCATATCTCACCTCTCTTTGTTTTCTATTATGGATGCGCTACTCGCCAGTTGCGTCCTGTCCCGAGATCGACTTTTAAGGGCACCGACAATCCCAGCTTCTTCCCCGTCGCTTCCATCTCTGTCTTCACGAGATGCTTCGCCGCTTCCAATTCCTTCTCCGGCACTTCGAAGATCAATTCGTCGTGAACTTGCAGGATCATTTTCGTGTGTGGTATCTCGTGATGGAGCATGTTGTTCACATCGATCATCGCCACTTTGATGAGGTCCGCGGCTGAGCCCTGGATCGGACTGTTCACGGCCATGCGTTCGCCGAATCCACGCTGCACCGGATCGCCGCTCTGCAACTCGGGAATCGGACGCCGCCTACCGAGGATCGTGGTCGTGTAGCCTTTCGTTTTTCCTTCTTCGATATTCCGGTCCATCAAGGCGCGCACGGCCGAAAACTTCTCAAAAAACGTCTCGATGTACTTCTTCGCGTCCGCCTGCGACACGGCGATATTCGAGGCCAGGCCGAACGGACTGATCCCATACACAATCCCGAAGACGACCGTCTTGGCCACGCGTCGCATGTCTCGCGTGATCTGACTCGAAGGCAGACCGAAAATCTCCATGGCCGTCGCCATGTGGATGTCCTCTCCCTTCGCAAACACGGCGAGCAAGCGCGGATCTTGCGACAGGTGCGCGAGGATACGCGGCTCGATCTGGCTGTAGTCGGCGCAGAGCAGGGTATGGCCTGTCGGCGCGATAAAGGTTTCTCTGATTCGTAATCCGTACTCGCCCTTCACCGGAATGTTTTGCAGATTCGGTTCAGTGGAGGAGAGCCGTCCGGTCGCCGCGACAGTCTGATTGAGCGACGTATGGAGCCGCTTGGTCTCCGGATTCACCAGTTCTGGTAGTGCATCCACATAGGTGGACTTGAGTTTACTGAGGCTACGATAGTTCACAATCTGCGCGGGCAATTCGTGTTGTGCGGCGAGCTGCGTCAGCGTATCTTCGTCGGTCGAGTACCCGGTCTTGGTTTTCCTGATCGGTTTGAGTCCCAGCTTCTCGAAGAGCACCGTGGCAAGCTGCTTCGGCGAATTGATGTTGAACTCGCCGCCGGCCACCACGGCAATCGTCTCCATTATCTTATCGAGGTCCCGCTCCAATTCCTTGCTGAGCCGGCGCAGCCCCTCGACATCCAATAAGAATCCGTTCCGCTCGATCTCGGCCAACACCGGCACCAGCGGCATTTCAACGTCGGTGAAGAGCGTGAGGCTTCCCTGTTCCGACAATCGTTCCGTCATAGGCTGGGCGAGCTTGGCCAGCACCGATGCGGCCTCCGCTGCCTCCTCTCGTGATCCTCTGTCCTCGTCGTCGAACAGGGATTTCGGGGCGGCGCTGTCCTTCTTCCCGGTCCCAAGCCGATGGTCCAGCACTTCCAGCGCGATGGTCTCAAGCTGATGATCGCGGCGGTTGGGATTGAGCAGATAGTCCGCCACCATGGTGTCCAGGTAGGGGCCAGCGAGGGTCACTCCAATGCGGTGAAAGGACAGCAGGGTCGATTTTAGATCGTGGACCACCTTGGTTCTCGTGTGATCGTGCAGCAACGCAATGATGGGCCGCATGTAGGCATGGACGTCGAGCGGAATGAACGCGGTCTTGTCTCCCGTAGACAGCGCGATCCCCTGCACATCCGCCTGCGCGACTGGCCCAGGGGAGAGCAGACATTGCAGGCCAAGAACGCCGCCCTTCGGCAAGCCCTCCACAAATCGCTGCGCGGACGGTTCATCCTGAACGAACTCCGTATCAACCACATCCTTCTCAGCTTGTGCGAACGATGGCTGAAAGGATTTGAGAAGCGTGGTAAACCCCAGCTCGCGCAACAAATCGGTGAGCTCGTCCTGATGTGGCGGTTTAATGTGATAGGTCGCGGGTTCGAATGCCACGGGGCTATCCAGTTGGATGGTCGCCAGCCGTCGGCTGAGGCGGGCGTTCTCGGCCTGTTCGATCAACAGGGCTTTGATCCGAGGCGGCGTGACCTCCTCGACACGGCGTAAGAGTTCTTCTATCGTGCCGAACTGGGCGATCAGCTTCATTGCCGTTTTCTCGCCGATGCCCTTCACGCCGGGAATATTGTCCGCCGCATCGCCCATGAGCCCCATGATCTCCACGACGCGCGCCGGCTCCACGCCGAAGCGTTCTACGCATTCCGCTTCGCCCAACCACTTGTCTTTCACCGGATCGTAGATGTGCACGTGGGGCGTCAGGAGTTGGAACATGTCCTTGTCGCCGGTGACGATGATGACGTCGAACCCGGCCTGTTCGGCCTGGTGCGCGAGCGTGCCGATCAAATCGTCCGCCTCGTGCCCTGCCTGTCGGACGGCGGGAATGTTGAGGGCATCCACCACGCGATGGATGTAGGGAATCTGGGCGCTCATGCCGTCCGGCATCGGCGGCCGCTGCGCCTTGTAGGCCGTGAACTCCGCGTGGCGCAGTGTCGGACCCTTTTCGTCAAACGCCACGACGAGGCCATCCGGCTTCTTCTCGCGAATAATCTTCAGCAACATCGTCGTGAAGCCGAGGATGGCGTTGGTCTGGAGGCCTTTGGAATTATTCATCGCCGGCAGGGCGAAGAATGCACGATAGATATAGGCGCTCCCATCGATCAGGTAGAGCGTCTTGCGGCTGGACTCGGTGCTCGGCATGATATTAGGGATCGGTGCTAGGGACCGGGGGCCAGCGTCAGCGGTGGTTTATCAAACTTGTGGCGCATGGAATTAATAACGCCCAGCAAGGTCGGCTGACTGACCATTTTGGCCTCCAGCTCTCGCTTTCTAGGGAAATCCATGAGCGAAATCCCAATCAGCATGGTCAGCAGGCCTTGCCCCGGCAAAAAGAGCATGGCAAAGCCGGCCAAGAGGAGCACGACGCCAACGACGTTTTTGACAACCAACCCCAACAGGCGCAGCAGGGGATGATGGTCTTTCATCCAATGGCGGGGGGTACGCGTGTCGAAATAGTCGGGCGGTAAGCGAACCAGAATCAGCGGAATGGCAATCAGGGAGCCGATAAAGCCAATGACCGAGGCCGCGGTGAGACCGATGAGCACATCGACCGGAATCCATTGCTGAACTGTTGCGAGTATGCCATCCATGGGACGCGCATCCTAACATGCGACCTGGGGGCACTCAAGCCAACGACCGAGCCTAGCACGCATTATTCATGAAGCTTCTGCTGCAAGCGCGGATACGCGGCTGTGACGGGCGGTCTCGCCGTTTAGCCCTTCGACATACTGCACGAGTATGCCTCAGGGCTATACGCCTCCGAGTGCCCGTCTCGCTTCGCGTCTGCACGCTTTCGCGACGAACCTTCATGAATAATGTGGGTAAGCAAGTGTTTACGGCATGTTTCTCAACGAGCTATAATCTCTCCACTATGGCGCGTCGTTCGCCCCTCACGGGTTCTATCACTACCTTGATAGGGATCGCGGTCCTTGGCGTGGGACTCCTTACGAGTCCCCTTACGATCGGCGCATCCGATGATCTTCATATCGAGATTACGAAGAAAGGCCTGGGCAAAGAGGTCGTCATCACGCAGGGGACACGCGAGTGGTTCATGCTGATCGATGTGACGCCGGAGAATTCCGTGGTTCTGCGGCAGGAAAAAGAACACGGCACGTATCTCGTGGACGAGAGTGAAACGCATGACCGTCCCATGACCACAGGCGAAGTCGATATGGCCATTACCGATTATGTGAACAGCGTCAAGGCACGCGCCACGGAGAAATAGCCACCACCCCATGCCACCTCAACCCAAATTCGTCATCTTCGCCCATCACGCCACCTACGATACGCTGCACCAGGTCGCAACCCTGGGCCTCACGGCCGCGGCGATGGGAAAGGACGTGATCGTGATCTTACTGTTCTGGACGATCAAGAAGCTGGCCGAGGGAAAGATTGACGTGATCGATTTTCCCCCGGAATACGCCTCGGCGGCGGATGAAGTCGCTCGTCTCCTGAAAGAGAAGAAAGTCCCGAAGATTTCCGAGATGTTTCAGGACGCAAAACACGTCGGGAAGTTTCGTCTGATCGCCTGCAGTGCCGGCCTGGAATACATGGGCGTGGACAGTGCCGTCGTCGAAAAGAGCGTCGACGAAGTCATGGGGCTACCTGCCATTATTGCGCTCACCTCTGACGCGGAAACAAAGCTGTTCATTTGACGGACGTGAAAAGTGAAACGTGAGAGGTGAAAGGAATACGCCCCTTCCGGATTATGGCGTTTCACGTTTCACGTCTCACGTTTAACGCGACCTCTTTACTCCTACCCGATCGCAGTATTCGGTGAGTTTGCACTTGCTGCAGAAGGGCGAGACTGGTTGGCAGAGGTTCTGCCCGTAGGGAACAAGCAGGTCGTTGAAGGTAATCCAATGCGGCGTTGGCAATTTCCGGCGTAGCGTCTGCTCAGTTTCCTCCGGCGTCTTCGTCCTCACGTAGCCCCAGCGATTGCTGATCCGATGCACGTGGATATCCACGCAGATGCCGGGCTTGCCATAGCCGACCGTCACCACCAAGTTCGCCGTTTTCCGGCCGACCCCTGACAGAGTGACCAGCTCCTCGATGGAGTCGGGAACCGTTCCTCCATAGACGTCCAGAAGGCGACGGCAAATGGCATGAATGGATTTGGCTTTCGTCCGGTAGAACCCGACGGGATAGATGGCGCGTTCGATCTTCTGGAGCGGGAGGGTCAGCATCGTGGCCGGCTGATGCGCCAGCGCGAACAGCCTGGCACTGGCTTCACGTGTCGTCTTGTCTTTGGTCCGGAGGCTGAGGAGACACGATATGAGGATACGAAAGGGGTCTCGGTTCGACTCGCGCGCCACCACGCCGAGGACTGGTTCCTCCCACTGCCGAATCTCGCGCTTCACGATTCGAAGCGCGACAGTGATCTGATCCTGGTGCATGGACAAGGAAGGGACACGGAGGCCTTGGGAGGAATGCGATCAACCGAACGGGCGAGTCCGTGGAAGGACGCTTATTCTGGCTTACGCTTCGCCAACCATTTTTGACGCCGCCGCTGCGCCTCGCGTTCCTTGGCTTTCTTCCTGACACTCGGCTTTTCGTAAAACCGGCGACGTTTCAGTTCTCGGAAGAGTCCTTCCCCTGCGAGCTTCTTCTTGGCAACTTTGAGGGCTTTCTCGACGTTATTATTGAAGACTTTGATTTCCATTCTTCCCGTCTGTCTACTTTCCCAGGCGATGCCTGTACAGGTTTTTTTCTCGTGCCAGCCTGACTCTGACCAAGGGGCGCAGTGTAACATAGCCCCCTGAGTTCCTCAAGACGGATTGTCATTTGCTGAATCCGATCGAGGATGGATGACTTAAGCCATTGATTGCGTTGACTCTTTATGTTTTCTGCGACCGTATGACGTCCCGCATCGGCCGCGGCGATCGCCAGCACCAGCCCAACGGATAGATCAGACCGAACACGTGGCTTCACTTCTGCCGAGCAGGCATGAAGAAGGGCTCCGGCCTCCGTCGCCTGTTCGGCGATTTCAAGCGGAATTTCCGTCGCCAGATGGAGCGCAGACGACAAGACGGCGGGACGAGTCCGGTCCGTTTTCGCTAGCCTCGTGGCCTGGAGAAATCGCTGATACGCATCGCCATCCGCCTGCATCAGCTCGCGAAGCCGCCGGATAATTTCACTCAGCCGATGTTCTACTCCTCGTTGCCGGCTGAGACGTGCCCCCATGATCCCCAGCGAAGCTGCGAGGGCGCCCACCAAAGCCGAGACCGTGCCACCAGCTGGAATCGGAGTTGCCGCGGCCACCGCGTTCAAAAAATCCGCTACCGATTGCGCTTGCAGATCAACCGGCTCCTGTTCGCGAGGCGAGCCATGTCGTGCCAGCTCACCGAACAGCCGAGTCTCCAATCTCGTCTCCAGCACCTGCGTTGAGTCGAACTGCTCGAGCGCCAGGCTATGCGCGGCGGCCTGAACCAGCGCCGCCTGGGGCACCAGCCCGACCACTTCGCTCCCCGCTACCGCCACGCCTTGCTCGGCTGCGCGGGCTCGGACCGCTTCAAACGCGAAATGGATGGGTGTGATGATGAAATCGGTGAGATTCATGGCGACTTGAACCAGCTGACGACTGGCCAACGCCACCCCGATCGCTTTGAGATGAGGCAGCCCGCCGTTCGATTGGCGAATGTCCTTCGCAATGGATCGGGCCAGAGCCAGATCCGTCGAGCGGAGATTCACATTGAAGGCGATCAAGGGAGATCGCGCGCCGATCACCATGGCACCGGCCGTCTTATGGAGATAGGGGGGACCAAAATCTGGTGTCCAGTCTGGATCGGAGACCATGCGGAAGGCGAGACCTTGAAGCCCTCCTCGACGAACCGATTCGAGCGGGGCATGATCGTGATGCCGGGCCGCTTGCTCGTAGAGGAATACCGGGATCTCCAGCTCTGTTCCTACCCGTTGCCCCAATCGCTTCGCCAAATGGACGCAATCCTGCATTGTCGCGCCGCGCACCGGCACGAAGGGCACGACATCCGTAGCCCCCACCCGCGGATGGGCGCCCTTGTGCTTCCGAAGATCGATGAGATCGGTTGCTACGCGAATGGCGCGAAAGGCCGCTTCAGAAACGGCGTCCAGTTCGCCGGCAAAGCTCAGGACGGAGCGATGGTGATCCCGATCCATCGTCTGATCCAACAGCCAGACCCCTGGCACGGACTCCACGGCATTCACCAGCGCGCGCACCGTCGTCTGGTTTCGTCCCTCACTGAAGTTCGGCACACACTCGACGATTCGATCCACGTCCTGCCTCATCAAGAATCAAAATAACGAAGCCGGAGGTCTGATCATCATCCCTCCGGCTTCTCACTCTCCACTGAGTCCCTGTCTGTGCAGTTACTTCGTCTTTTTCACAAACGCTTTATAGATCGTTCCCGACTTCGTCTGTTCTTCTTCGAGCCCGACCATCTGATGGCCGGTCGTGTCGCACCAGGCCGGCATGTCCTGCTTGATGCCTTCGTCGTCTGAGACGACTTCAAGGACTTGGCCCAACGTCAGTTCCTTGAGCTTCTTCAAGGTCATGATAATCGGCATCGGGCAAAAGTACCCGAGCGTATCGAGCTTCACATCGGCTTGAATCATTTCTTTACTCCACAAACGAGGCGCGGGACTCGGGCGACTTGGTCACTATACGTCTCGCCTTTCACGCCCTTCGCGCTTGTCTCGCTCATTCAAATGAACAAATTCACACTGCCCTGTTTGGCTTCCGCGAGATAAGTGGTCACCCCCGCGAACTGATCGATGCCCTCAATGAGCGTATCTTTCGTGATCCCCATCAGTCCCATGGTCGTCGTGCAGGCAATAAAGCGGACACCGAGGTCTAGCGCCGTCTCCATGAGTTCCGGCACACCCGGCATCCGGTTCTGTTTCATGACCTTTTGCATCATCTTCGTACCCAACCCCCAAAAATGGAACCGCGAGAGCGGAAGGCTGTCTGCGCCCCCTTTATTCAGCAGGCCGAACATCTGACGGAGCCAGTCCTTGGCAGAGCTGGCCGCGCCTTGCCGGCGAATGGTATTGAGACCCCAGAAGGTGAAGAAGACGGTGACCTGCATCCCCATGGCGGCGGCCCCGGTGGCGATGATGAACGCCGCCATCGCTCGGTCCATGTCGCCGCTCAACAGCACGATCGTCACCTTGTCAGGCTTGGAGGTTTGTAAGTCGGCCAATGCCACCGTTGGATCCATCTGCGCAATTGTCATGACGCTCTCTTTTCTGTCAGGCCCGCATGAATTTGGCGATTTCAACGGGGTTTTGACTATAGTCTCCGCTTCTTTTTCTTGTCAAGGCAATCACCTTGACCTCACTCAGCACGCCGGATATAGTCCAAGACGAATCAATGTACCCTCCCATCCCATGCTTTCCATGAACAGCGACCTCATCACCGAGATCAAGCCATCCAAAAGCGCGCCACTGTTCGGCTTTTGGTATCCCGCTTGCCTCAGCAGTGAACTCGCTCCCGGCAGCCTGAAGGGGACCATCCTGTTGGGCCTCCCGATCCTCGTTTGCAAAACATCTCAAGGTGCAGTCGCTGCCATGCGCGACATTTGCCCCCATCGCGGGATGCCGCTGTCCTTCGGCAAAATGGAAGGCGACTGTGTCGAATGTGCCTACCATGGTTGGCAGTTCGATCAGGCAGGCCGTTGCCGGGGGATTCCTGCTCTGGCCGAAGACTCCCCCATTCAAGTCGACAAAATTGGCATCACCACCTATGCCTGCCGCGAACGGGACGGCTACGTGTGGGTGTTCATTCCCGACCCTCAACAACCGAGCCAGATCATCCCAGACGTGCCGCCACTGCCGCTCCCCTCGTCCCCTTATCGGATGATTCACATCTCAACGCTGCTGGATTGCACCATCGACGACGGCATCGTCGGCTTAATGGACCCAGCTCACGGCCCCTTTGTGCACCAAAGCTCCTGGTGGCGCACCCAAGCGAGCATGCACGAAAAGGCCAAGACCTTTGAACCGATTCCCAACGGCTTCCGCATGGTGCCGCACGCTCCCTCAAAGAACAGCGGACCGTACAAGCTCCTGAACCTGTGTTACGGCGGGCCGCTGACGACGACCATTGACTTTGTGCTGCCCAACCAGCGATTCGAATTCGTCCAGTGCGGATCGCTCTTCGTGTCTAGCCGCGCCACGGTCACGCCGATCAGTGAACAGCAATGCCGCATCGACTTTGCCGCAGCGTGGAACTGCCTCGGCTGGGTTCCATTTTCCAAGACCGTCTTTCGCTATTTCGCCAACATTTTCATGACGCAGGATCGAGAGGCGATGGAACGCCAGGCGGTGGGATTGCGCTACAAACCGGCCTTGATGCTCATCGACGATGCCGATACGCCAGCTAAATGGTACTACAAGTTGAAAGCCGCACATCTCGCGTCGGCGCAAACCGGACAGCCACTCGACCATCCGCTCAAAGAACGAGTCACGCTTCGCTGGAAGAGTTGACGCGCTGGCCGCGACAAGCTCCAACGAAAGGCTTACTCCCCAGTCGACGCCAGCAATAGGCCGATCGCCCGCCGGATTTGTGCCCGAGATCCGAGCAGTACCACGATATCTCCGGCCTGAATTCGGGTTTTCTCGGAAGGATTGGACTGCGTCACCCCGCTGCGAGTCCAGGCGATCACCGAGACACCGCTGTGGGCACGGATCGACAGCTCGGCAAGCGTCTTCCCCCGCGCAGGCGAGTCGTCGTCGATACGGCAGGTTTCGACTTCCGCATCGGTCAAGGNNGCTCGCCGTGAGGATGATGTGCGAGTTCAGGGAATTCGCTGCGACGAAGCAACGCATACCCTTCACGGCGAACTTGTTCAGCCTTTTGCGTGACAAACTCTTGCGGCATATTGTAGGTACGGAGCACCAAAGCAAAGATCTCGATGGAGGTTTCGAATTCCTCCGGCACCACATCATCCGCGCCGAGCTGGTGCAGCTCCTCGAATTCGCGCAGATAGCGAGTCCGCACGACGACATGGAGTTTGGGGTTGAGTCCCTTGGCGATCTGCACTGCCCGCCGGGTGATAAACGGATCCGAAATGGCGACCACCAACACCTTCGCGTCCTCGATCTTCATGTGCCGCAACACATTCGGATTCGTGGCATCGCCGTAGTAGACGGGCACCCCGTGTTTCGCTTCGCGGCTGACGGTATCGCCGTCGAGATCCAAGGCGAGATACGGGATCTCCGTGTCGCCGAGGACGCGGGCGAGATTCCTCCCATTCAACCCATACCCCGCAATAATGACGTGGTCCTTCATCCGAATCTGTTTCCCTTCGGTCTGCAGGACATGGGCGGTGGTGCGACTAGGCAGCCAGTGACGAAGCCGCTGCCACGCCTCCGCGCGGCGGGCCAAGTGCGGCGACCACTGCATGAGAAAGGGCGTCACGATCATGGAGAGCACCGAGACCGCGAGAAAGATCTGATACGGATCACCCCGCAAGAAACCGCTCTCCTGCCCTTGCTGCGCCAACAAGAAACTAAACTCTCCAACCTGGGCCAGGGCGATGCCCACCATAATCGCCGAACGTGGGGGGACCTCCGCCAACAAGACCGCTCCGGCCCCGGCAACAAACTTCACCAACAGAATCGTCACTAGGAGTCCTGCCACCGGCAGCGGATGCGCGAATAACACCCGCCAGTCCATGAGGATGCCGATCGACACGAAGAAGAGACTGTTGAAACTGTCGCGGAACGGTAGCACTTCGGCCATGGCCTGATGGCTGTACTCCGATTCGGAAATGACCAACCCGGCGATGAACGCGCCCAACGCCAACGAGAGACCGCCGAGCGAGGTGAGCCACGCGATGCCGAGACAGGAGACGATGATCGTCAGCAAGAACAGCTCGCGACTACGGCTGCGGACGATATGTCCCAACACCTTGGGGACCAGATACCAGGCGGCTGCAATGACGAGTGAGACGACAAGAACCGACTTTCCCAAGGTGAACAGAATCGCCAGCCCGCCTCCATCCGATTGGCCGCCAAGAATCGGGGTCAACAACATCATGGGTACGACGGCCAAGTCCTGAAAGACGAGAATTCCGATCGTGGCTCGGCCATGGATCGAATCGCTGTCCCCCCGTTCGGCCAAGGTCTTCAACACGATCGCCGTGCTGCTCAGGGAGAAGAGAAATCCCCAGAACATCCCCTGCTGCCAGGACAGTCCGACGAGCATCGCCCCGAGCCACGCGATCAACAGCACGCCGCCGACCTGGATCGGCGCGGCCAGAAACATGAGGCGTCGCATGGAGGCCAATTGCACCAATGAGAATTCGATGCCGATGGTGAAGAGGAGCAGGACGATCCCGATCTCCGCCAACACTTGGACCGTGCCGATGTTCGAGATGAGGTTCAGTCCGTAGGGTCCGATGAGTGCGCCGGCGACCAAGAATCCCGCGATCGAGGGAAGCCGGAACTGGTGGAATACGAAGACGACGGCAATCGACGTCGTGAAGATCACGAGCAGATTTGCAAGCACGCCGTAGTCGGTCATAAAGATTCGTATCTTGTCGTTCGTCTCTCGTGAATTAATTCCGGAATTTGTTGATCTGACGATCTGTTGAATGTCCGACCAATCATCAGATCAACCGATCATCAGATGTCTTCCGCTTCACGTTTCACGGGTTCAGGGCGGAGAATACCCCAGCAGCGAGGAGGGAACAAGCCAAAGCCGCTTGTTCAACGGAAGCCGTTTCGCTACGGTGGCTTCACGAGACGAACGAACGAGGCAGACCATGATCCGAGGCCATTATTTTCGCCTTCAACGGCGCACCGCCGCGCAATGTGTGGTGGTGGAAGATTCCCGAGCCGGCATCCACGCAGGATAGCTGCACGAGACAGGCGGGACGGGCGGGAAAGGCGAGACACTCGGAAAATAAGAGCTTGCGCGGCGCGCCTGTCGTGCTAGGCCTGCCCGTCGCGTGCTTGAACCGCTAATCACCACCTACCCCCCTGGACAACTGGCCGAAGCCGATCTCGTCCTGCCAAATATGGAAGGTGTGTGTCCCGAATAAATTGAGCCATTGATCTCGGCTAATCGGCCATCTGAGCCATATGGCCACGTACCCCATCGGTAGCAAGACCCCCCTCGAAAGATGAATAGACGGCTTTGTCCCCAGTGGAATAGCTTGTCAGCACCATCAGTGAGTACAATTAAAAAAAGGTGAGATGATGCAAACCCTGTCTGTTCTACCGGCTCAAGGGAGATGCGCTATGCAGCCCAACCAAGTGTTCGTGATCGTCGCAATGATCCTCACCCTGTCCTCAACATCGGCATTCTCCGATACCACGATCGCCTTCGATCCGTTGAAGATGCGGGAATGTCCTCAGGCAGATGGCAGCACCCTCTACACGAACAAGGATCTTCCGGGCTGCAAGCTGATGACGCTGAAGGAACTGTCGGTCGTGCCCTCGTTGGATAACATGCCAACCTATCGCCCCATTGTAGCCACGGCTCCTCACTACGATATTCCTCCGTACCCCGACCGCGATCAGACTGGTATGACCGGCGGAGGACAGGCTGTCCCCGATTGGGCCAAAGATTGGCACGCGAGCATTGCCTCAACGGGATCGGTACAGGCTGAAGTTTGCGCAAAGTACGGGGAATGGCTGCATCTCAACGAGAAAACGCGTGGCGGGCTCTTTTACGGAACAGATCCGTCGTATGGCGGAGATCTTTCTGGAAGGAATCAGCGGGGTGCGAGCTATTCCTTCTACGACAACGCGCGATACCACACACTGGCGAGGACCTTTGGAACGGGATTTGTACCTGTCGGCTGTCCATAACACCTACACCCACAAGCAACTGAGGGGTGCCGGGCAATAGACAGGGCTTGGCACCCCTTACTTTTTGTAGAACTCACGATACCACTTCACGAAACGCGCGATACCTTCTTCGATCGGCGTCGCCGGGGCGAATCCGACGTCCCGCGTAAGGTCCTCGACGTCCGCATAGGTCGCAGGCACATCGCCCGGCTGAATCGGCAGCAGCTTCTTCACCGCCTTCTTTCCTAACGCGCGCTCCAGCACCTCAATAAAATACAACAGCTCAACTGGCTGATGATTCCCAATATTGTAGATCCGGGCCGGTGCTGCGCTGGTTCCGGGATCGGGCTTGTCACCAGACCAGGACGGATTTGGTGTAGCTGGATGATCGAGGGTCCGGATCACGCCCTCGACGATGTCGTCGATATAGGTAAAGTCGCGGCGCATCTTTCCGTGATTGTAGACCTCGATCGGCTTCCCCTCCAGAATCGCCTTCGTGAAAATGAAGAGGGCCATGTCGGGCCTCCCCCAGGGCCCATAGACGGTAAAAAACCGCAGACCCGTACAGGGAATCCGATAGAGATGCGCATAGCAATGGGCCATGAGTTCATTAGCCTTCTTGCTGGCCGCATAGAGAGAGACCGGATGATCGACATTGTCGTGAATCGAAAACGGCATCTGGGTATTGCCGCCATAGACGGAACTCGACGAGGCATAGACGAGGTGCTCAACCTTCGCGTGCCGGCAGCCTTCTAGAATGTTCAGAAACCCTTCGATGTTGCTGTCCGTATAGGCATGCGGGTTCACCAGCGAATAGCGCACCCCGGCTTGCGCCGCCAGATGAACTACGCGTCGGATCGGTTGCTTCGCAAATAGCCTCTTCATCCCGGCCCGATTGGCCAGATCGAGCTTCGTGAATGAAAATGACTTGGAGACCTTCAGCTTCGCCAGCCTCGCCTTCTTCAGTCGTACGTCGTAGTAGTCGTTGACGTTATCGAGTCCGATCACCCGCTCACCTCGCTCCAGCAATCTGGTCGCTGTATGAAAGCCGATGAATCCGGCGACACCGGTGACGAGGATTGGGGCTTGCTGCGTTTTACGCGTGGTCATAGTGGGTCCTTGTCGAGTTATCGAGATGGTGTGGTGCGGCTACTAGCTTCCATAAACGGAGGATCGCTGTGGTCAAGCCGGTAGAGCGACAAAGGCGTCAGGGCTTCTCCGGTTTTCATCGGTTCCACCAGCCCGTCGGTCGTGGGACGAAACAGATCCAATGCATGACCGTGATGATACCCGCATCCGTTCTTCACGAGAAGCTCTTTGAGCATTTCCGGCCGTTCCCAGTGGGCCGTCAGCAGCGCGGTGCGGGCGGGATTCCGTTGGCTGAACATGAACGAGAGATGGTCCGGATACCAATCTGCTCCACCGGTGGCATACGACACGAAAAGTTTGGCCTGCGCCGCCGCACAGACATCGGCAAGATACGCATTCGTGAGATAGCCGTTTTCTCCCACGTCGAGCCATTTCCCAGGATGAGACAAGGGCGCGTGGGCCGCATGGCCACGGACTTCGAACAGTTGTTGTTGTGAGGCGAACACCAGTGGGATCGGCCCATGCTGCTGCACGAGCGACTGGATCACTCCGTCCTTGAGGGCGGACTTGCCGCTATTTGTCGGCCCGCTGTCCGCATGCACGAGCACGTTATAGCCACGATCGGCGATGAGATAGCAGTTGCGCGGCATCTCCAAATCGCAGGGGTCTTCGCCGTAGAACGGCACAGAGTACACGGCCCCTCCCTCGAACACCCAACTTTCTCCATGCGCCAATTCGATCACGCGACCAAATCCCAGTTCTCGCAAGAGCGCCAGATAATCGTAGGAGAGCGTGCGCCGATTCCTTCGGCTCGGCACGATGATAAGTGTGTCTTTGGGCAGGTGCAAGAGCGTGCGCGGATCCACATGATCGTCGTGATCATGAGTCAAGAAGACGGCGGCCGGTTTGGGCAGCAGCGATCCCCACAACGACGGGATAGAGGATTCCGCAAACCAGGGGAGCAGCCAGGGGTCGAACAACAGCGCTTGGTCCCGTTGCCGATACAGCAACGCGGCATGGCCGAGATGGACCGTGTCTTTATCTTGCAGCGTCTCGAACCAGCGGGACCTGATGGAGGAGGTGTTCGAGCTGACCAAGCACTCATGCTGGTGAAGGGATTCGATCAGCCGTGTAAGCACGCGCTCTCCATCTCTCCCCGAAGTCACCACCACCGTTCTGATTTCGTCGGTCTGATGCGTCCCGTCCAAGAACCCCAGGAGCGTTCCCACCACCGGGCCCAACTGTCGCTGGTCGAACCCGATCGGAATCGCCTGCCGCTTCACGGAATGGAAGATCCGGAGCCCGCCGTTGGTGACCGTGGCGGATTTGGTGGGGTCGGTCGGAAACTCCCATTGAAACGTGCCGTCCTGCCTCCGCCCACAGCGAATGTGCTGCTGCAGGTGGGGACGGGCGCTGATCACCTCCGCGTAGGCGTCTTCCAATCGCCTCTGACGATCGGGATCGTCGAGCGGGGCCCGCCTGGAAAATACATCGCTGATGGCCGTATCGATCGCGCTGGAGAGGAGACCGTGGGCTTCATGGAGACTCGCGACGACTTCGGGGGCTACCCCTGTAACAAAGGGAAAAGGCCCGGGAGGGTCGGCGCTCTCCAATTGAACCCAGGCCCAGGGCGCGAGACTGAGATACTGATTTTTCGGCAGACTGTCCCAGATCTTCATACTCGTGAATGCTGAAACGTGAGACGTGAAACGTGAGCGACCGCTTACCGTTCACGTCTTATCTTTCACCCACTCCAGCTTACTGATGGTAGGTTCGTACAAGGCTTGAATGGCATTCCCATCGGGATCGGAAAAGTAAAAGGAATAGCTCCCGTCTCGATGCTGCTGCGGCGGTTTCACGACCCGCCCACCAAGCTGCGGTAGACGCGGTTCGACCTCCCGATACATTCGGTCGACTGCCTCGGGGCTCTCAAGGATCACGCCGACGTGATCCAACAATTGTCCCTTCAAGGGCTGATACGCAGCAAGCTCGGACGGCGGAATCTGGTGTAAGGCAAAATTGTCCGGGCCGGAGCTGAAATAGACATTGTCTGAATCGGGCTCCCACACCACTTTCATCCCCAACAACTGTTCATAGAAAGCGCGAGAACGCGCGAGATTCGTAACGCGTAGCGCCACGTGTCGTAATCCTCGATGGAGCGGAGCACTCATAGCCATCCTCAATCGTGTCCGTATAGTAGGGAGCCACCTCGGCTCCGTCAATTGAAAATCCCTTGGATGCGGAGTGAGGCCCGACCCGCCTCGATCAGGCCGGTGGCTGCGNNCCTCCTCTCCCGGCTATGATACGATACTCATACTTCCGATCTTGGAAAGGAGTCCACCCCGATGTCTGTCCGACCATTGCTTGTTTCGACTGTGCTCTGTGTCCTGTTTAACGTGTCTCCGCTCTTCGCAGCCGACCAGCCATCGCAGGCCCTGCTCACGCCACCGACGGGCAAAGACGGTACGCCGATGGTCGAGGTCCCGGCCGGCTCGTTTCCCATGGGTGTCCCACAAGGCGATCGGGATGGCGGACGCGATGAATACCCACGCCATGACGTGGTTGTGGACACCTTTTTTCTCGACAAATTCGAAGTGACAAACGGTCGCTATCTGGAATTCGTCAAAGCCACCGGCCATCGTGTCCCACAAAATCCCAAGAACCCGACGCGAAACCTCTGGCAAGGAGACACCATCGCTGACTCACTGACCGACCGACCCGTGATCAATGTGGATTGGTTTGACGCCGAGGCCTATTGCACCTGGGCAGGCAAACGACTCCCAACCGAAGCCGAATGGGAAAAGGCGGCAAAGGGCACCGCCGATCGACGATTCCCCTGGGGCAATATCGAGCNNATGGCCGGCAACGTCTGGGAGTGGGTCAACGACTGGTACGATCCCCAGTACTACGAGAAGAGTCCTGCGAAGAATCCCAAAGGCCCTGATAGCGGTATCGAAAAAGTCATTCGGGGTGCAGGATGGCAGAACGAGACCCCCACGGTCCGCATCTTTACCCGCGTAGACAGCGATCCGACGATTCGAAACGAATCGACCGGTTTCCGCTGCGCAGCCGATGCGGCAAGTAAAAAGTAAAAAGTCAAAAGGGAAAAGTGGGCGCAAACAAGGAAGCGAGCAGGAGAAATCCTGATGGCCGTCGGGACATACAAGAGCGGACTTTTTCTTTTGCTTTAGGCATCATCCGTCTGTGCCAGCAGCTCGATGGCAAGCCCAGCATCGGAAAGACCCTTGCCCTACAACTTCTTCGATCTGGAACGTCTGTTGGGGCAAATGTCGAAGAGGCGCAGGCGGGACAGAGTAGAGCCGATTTCATCAGCAAGTATTCCATCGCGCTGAAAGAAATTCGGGAAACTCGTTACTGGCTCCGCCTCATAATGGAAGCTAAAATCATAGACCCCACCGCCATGAGTCCCCTAATCCAGGAAGCTGCTGAACTCTGCAATATTCTTGGAGCCATCGTCTCTCGAACAAAGCAAAACACATGAAACTTTTTACTTTTTCATTTTTACTTTTGCCTTCAAGACCACAATGACAGCAGCGCAAGGGTTTAGTGGCCTACGCATCGCGGCATTCGAAAGCCGTATGGCAAGGGAGATGACACGGCTGATCAACCATCATGGCGGCCAACCTCTCGTGGCTCCTGCCCTCCGAGAAATTCCCATCCAGGACAATCCCGCTGCGTTGCGCTTCGGCGCCAGACTGATCGACGGATCGGTCGATATCCTCATCCTTATGACGGGTATCGGCACAACCACCCTCTTCGAAATTCTCCGTTCGCGCCATCCCATGTCGTCGATCATGGAGGGACTCACACAGACGGCAATCGTCGCTCGTGGCCCCAAACCGGTGGCGGCACTCAAGACCCTTGGCATCACACCAACTCTCACCGTGCCGGAACCGAACACATGGGTAGAAGTCGTCTCCACGCTCGACGAGTACCGCCCCGTCAAGGGTCTCCGCGTCGCCGTGCAAGAATATGGCACGTCCAATCCGGAGCTCTTGGAGGCCCTGAGACAACGTGGCGCAGAGGTCTTTCCCGTCCCCATTTACCGTTGGGCGCTCCCGGAAGACACAGGCCCGTTGAAGCAGGTGCTCGGCGAGATCATTGCGGGACACATGCAGGTCATGCTCGTCACCAACGCCGCGCAGATCGATCATGTCATGCAGTTACTCGAACAGGAAGGCACCACCGCGCAGTTCAAAGAAGCGTGCAAAAAGATGGTCGTCGCCTCCATTGGCCCCTCCGCCAGCGAACGCCTCCGCCATTACGATCTCCCTATAGACTTCGAACCCTCCCACCCGAAGATGGGTGTCCTGGTTAAAGAAACGAGCGAGCAGGCTCATGCACTCTTGATCCCTAAGCGCAGAATGCAGAACGATGAGTACTAAACGGTGAGCTTGAGAACATTGCGCGGGACGCAGACACTGCCGATAACTAACTGATTCTCTTGGCTGTCTTAACTGAGGTTACCATGATAGCCATTAGTTCATTCGCTTCTTTTTGTAGGATTGAGACTTGATCTCCCACAACAATCCCGCTCTCCTCAAGCAATTTAAGCCAGTAGAGGGTCTCTTCCAATTCCTGCATGTCTCCCTCGAATTTACTGATAAACTCAACATTGGATCGGGCTCGCTGGGCTTCTCGATAGTGGGCACCGACCGAGGTACCGCTCCGTAAGAGCTGCTTGCCCAACACGAGAGCTTCGGTTCTCTTGGGTAGTGAGGCATAGAGTCGTATGATTTCTAAAGCAAACTGCTTGGTCCTGACTTTGAGGTACTGTCCATCTTTTACTGACTTCCCGTCCTGCTCAGCGTTCATCGTTCAGCGTTCAGCGCTCCACGTTCATCGTTGCCTCTTTTGCGTCCCTCGCGCAGCGAAAACCGAGCCAATTCATTTTCGTGTTGGGATCAGCCCCATTTCGTTGAGCAGGCCGCACGGAGGGCGTACTGTCGATCCACCCGCCACCACGAAAGGCTTTTTGTGTCCCGCGTTCCGGCCCCTTGGGATTCCGGTCCGGCGCCGTTTTGTAATAGTTCGGGTCGTACCAATCGTGTGTCCATTCAGCCACATTGCCAGACATTTGATAGACACCGTAAGGGCTAACCGCATTCTCGTACTTGTCCACGGAGATGATCGGCGGATAGAGCAGCAGTCGCTCAGGCCGGTCGCGGACTGGTCCGGACAATCCCGTGCGGCCGAAGTTGGCCCGGCTCAATCCCGCCGGCTGATTCCCCCAGGGATAGATGCGTCCATCCTCGCCCCTGGCGGCCTTTTCCCATTCTGCCGAGGTAGGCAGGCGCTTCTCCGCCCACTTGCAGTAGGCATCGGCATCGGCCCATGACACGTGCATCACAGGATGGTTGACCATGGTCTCCTGGAAGTTGCCGCCGTCATACTGCCAGTCGATCAGCGGCGGCAGATCCTTGGCGAGAATGAACTTCAGATATTGCACGGTAGTCACTTCGAACGTATCGATCTCGTACGCGTCCAGATACACCTTCCGCTGGGGGAACTCAGCCGGATAGGCGTTGCGGTCTATCTTCCTGTCACTCCCCATGATGAACGAGCCAGCCGGAATGAGGACCACCTCGTCGTGAGCCGGCAGCTTCGCCCGCTCGGCGGCGAGCTTCTTTCCTTCGGGAGTCCATACCCGGACGACGTCGGACACATCCAACGCATAAGCCAAGCCACCGATTCCGATCAACCCTGAGATCACAATACCACCGATGATTCCGAATGCTCGCACGATCAAGCCTCCTTGCTGAGTTACATGCCCGGCCCGATAGGCTCTGGGGCTTCTTGTTTCTTGAAATCTTCCAACGGCTGAAAATTGAGCGGCAGGTTGAAGAGGTAGTCCGAGACCGACCGCAGCTTCACATGCTGGTACTCCACAATCCAACTCCCGTCTTTCCTCGCCAGCTTCATCGGAAAATGAATATCCGTGGCAACCCACTGATAGTACACCTCGACCTGCTCCCCTTGCTTCGTCGTGACTTCATACAGGATCGTCGGATGCCCCTCGCGCACTTCCGCGCCGATCTCCTGCCGCGATACTTCTCCCTCCAGCTTCTCACTCACCATGAGATCCTGCTCCGGACCATAGGGCATTGTTTTGAAATGTTTCACCCGCGAGAGTAGCAACCAGACGACTTGCTTGTCCTTGCGCACGATACTCACGTTGACCGGCCCCATCGAATGGTGCTCGATGCGCCACATCGTATCGCGGTAATAGATGTTCGCTTTGTGCGATCGGCCATCGATCTTCGTCACTTGATCGGCAGTAAACTCCAGCGCCCAGGCCGGCAGGCCGACGAGCAACAGGCTACAAGCAATCCAGAAGGCGAGACAGGTCTGACGCATCGCGGGAAATCTTACCATAGGCCCATGCTCTTTTTCTTCCGGTCGGTCACGACAGGACGAGTACCCCGGCTCCCGAATAACGTCCGGCTTTCAATTCTTGCAGCGCGCGATTGGCATCGGCGAGAGGGAACGACAGGGTGTGGGGTTTGATCGGAATCGCAGCCGCCTCGCGCAGGAGATCGAGGCCGTCCTGCCTCGTATTGGCCGTGACACTTCGAATGACCCGCTCGCCAAAGACCTCGCGATCGTAGTCGAGCGAGGGAATCGGCGTCATGTGAATACCGGCGAGGGCGAGCGTGCCGCCGCGCTCCAATGCGCGCAAGGCCGGCGGAACCAATTCCCCGGCCGGCGCAAAGATAATCGAGCCGTGGAGTTTGTCCGGCGGCCTGTCGGTTGCCCCGCCCACCCATGCGGCGCCCAATTCACGTGCGAGACGTTGATGCTCTGGTTTCAACGAGCTGACATAGACCTGACAGCCCCAATGACGAGCAATCTGGATGGCAATGTGAGCGGACGCTCCAAACCCATAGAGACCGAGCCGTTGACCCGGCCGGATTCCACTCAGGCGCAATGCGCGGTAGCCGATGATCCCGGCGCAGAGGAGGGGGGCCGCTTCTTCATCGCTGAAGACCGGTGGAATCGGATAGGCAAACGCTGCCGGGACGAGCGCATACTCCGCATATCCGCCATCGACCTGATAGCCGGTAAACCTGGCGCTCTCGCACAGGTTCTCGCGCCCGCTCGTGCAAAATTCGCAGTGGCCGCACGTGTGCTGCAGCCAGGCGATGCCGACTCGCTCGCCGACCGTCCGCTCACTCACACCGGCGCCAACCTGACTGACGACCCCGACGGCTTGGTGGCCGGGAATGAGCGGAAGCGTGGGGTTGGCCAACTCGCCTTCGATGACGTGAAGATCCGTCCGGCAGATCCCGCAGACGGTGATGCAAACCAAGACCTCCCCAGGACCTGGATCCGGCATTGGAAGCTCGCGAAGCTGTAGCGGGGCGGTTCCCACATCCGCTGTGCGCGCCAGGACCATGGCCTTCATCATTGATTGCTCTCAGAAAGGTGAGCCGGCGGCACACCGCAACGCACTCGCAGGCCAATACCGAGCAGGATGCTCATGAAGATCGTCCAGCGATCCGTGAGACGTGAAACGTCAAACGTGAAATGTTTCGGAGAAAGAGCACTCAGCAGTCCTACGTTTCACCTTTCACGTCTCACGGTTCACGGTTCCTGGGAGCGATGCGAGAACGATGCTGGCGGACTTTTTCAGCATCCTGCTAACCCTGTCGAGGAGGAGTTCGGTATGGTCATGCAATCGGTCGTAATGGCTCAGTTGTTCGGTGGAGGAGGTTCGAGTTCCGGGACGTTCCTCTCTCTCATACCGTTCGTGTTGATCTTTGTCATTTTCTATTTCTTGGTCATTTTACCGCAACAAAAACGCACGAAACAGCAGAAGGCGTTGCTGGCGGCACTGAAGAAGGGCGACAAGGTGGTCACGGCGTCGGGTATCTGGGGCACCGTGACGAATCTCGGGAAGCTGACGGTGATGCTGCAGATCGCCGATAATACGAAGATTCGGTTGGAACGGGAACAGATTTCTCGATTACGCGGCGGCGACGACGAGGACAAGGATAAGGAATAAGGATTCGTAGTCCGCGAGTGACAAAGGGGTTACAGAAGACATGAAAAAAGTGGGTGGGCGGTTAACATTGTTGGTGGTGGTGGTAGTGGTGTCGGTGATCTTCTTTATCCCGTCCTATCAGCCGTTCTATCAAGCCTTGCCTGGCTGGCTGAAGAAGGTGATGCCGAACAAAGGCATTACCCTGGGATTGGATCTCCAAGGCGGGATTCACCTTGTCATGGAAGTGGACGAAGATCGCGCGGTCGAGATCGCCGTCGATCGATCGGTCGTGTCGCTTCAGGATTTGTTGGTCGATAAGAAAATTCCCGTCGAGTCTGTAACACGGACGGGACGGACGCAGGTCACGATCCAGTTCCAAAACGCCGAACTCAAGGCGCAGATCCAGAAGATGATCGATGACTATCCGACCTTCCTCGAGACGGAGTCTGCTGGATCGGCCAACCGGCTGGTGTGGGAGTTGCGGGAGATCGAGGTCAAGCGGATCAAGGACTCCGCGATCAACCAGGCACTGGAAACGATCCGGAACCGCATTGACCAGTTTGGCGTGGCAGAGCCGATGGTGCAGCGGCAGGGGTTGAAGCAGATCGTCGTGCAGTTGCCCGGTGTCAAAGAGCCCAAGCGCGCCAGGGATCTGATCAAAGAGACGGCGTTGCTCGAGTTTAAGATGCTCGACGAGGACAACCAGCTGAAGCTCGATCTGCCCGCTCGTATTCCGAAAGACAAAGAGGCGGAGATTCTGAAACAGGCCGAGGCGAAGCTGCCTGAAGGCGATCAGATCCTCTTCGAACGGGGAGTCGATAAAGACTCCGGCCGCGAATATCGGATTCCCTATCTCGTTAAAAAGCGGGTCATGTTGACCGGCGATGTGTTGAGCGATGCACGAGTCTCGATCGGTCAATTCAACGATCCCTATGTGTCGATCGAATTTGACGCCAAGGGTGGTCGGGAATTCGAACGGATTACGGGCGACAACGTTAAGAAGCGCATGGCCGTCGTGCTCGACAACACGATCTACTCGGCACCGGTGATTCAGGACCGCATTACCGGGGGGCGTGCGCAAATCACCGGGACGTTCTCAATGCAAGAGGCGAACGACTTGGCGATTGTCCTCCGGGCCGGCGCATTGCCGGCTCCCCTCAAGATCATACAAGACCTCACGGTCGGACCGTCGCTGGGGAAGGATTCGATCGAGAAAGGTGTGCAGGCCACGCTGTTTGCCGGTGCCATGGTGGCGGTGTTCATGATCGTGTATTACAGGATGTCCGGGGTGATTGCGGACTTTGCGCTGGTGCTGAACTTGCTCTGCTTGATCGGGGCCCTTTCTGCGCTGAGCGCAACCTTGACCTTGCCGGGGATCGCCGGAATCGTGCTCACGATCGGGATGGGCGTCGATTCGAACGTCCTGATCTTCGAGCGTATTCGTGAAGAGCTTCGACTAGGGAAAGCGGTTCGGCTGGCGGTGGACGGAGGATATGAGAAGGCGCTGCTGACGATTGTCGACTCTCACGTGACCACCCTGATCACGGGGGTGGCGCTGTTCCTCTTCGGCACGGGGCCGATCAAAGGATTTGCCGTGACCTTGTGTCTCGGAATAGGAATCAATCTGTTTACCGCCCTGATCGGCACCAAGGTCATCTTCGACCTCTTGAATCAACGACACAAAGTGGGACAGTTAAGCATCTAGTTCGAAGGAGCCGGCATGTTAGAGATTCTCGGAAAAACCAACATCGATTTCATGGGGAAGCGCCGCTGGGCATTTCTCTTTTCCGGCATCATGGTAGTGCTGGGGATTGTAGCGGTCGTTCAGATTTCCAGGGGGTCGGCGGACCTCGGCATTGATTTCTCGGGCGGGACCGCGGTGCAGTTGAAGTTCGACCAAGCGATCCGGATCGACGAAGCGAGAAAAGCCTTGGAGGCGAACGGCCTGGGCAACGCCGAGCTGCAAGAATTCGGTCAGGAGAACAAAATCCTGATCCGCCTGAAGGCCTCGACGACCATCGAGGAGAAGGTCGCCGAACGGGTTGTGGCGGTCTTTACGAAGGAATTTCCCGCGAACCATTTCGTGGTCGATTCCAGCACGGAAATCGGACCGACCATCGGGCAGAAACTTCAACAGGATGCCCTCATTGCGATCCTGGTTTCCTTTGCCGGGATCATTCTCTATGTGGCGGCACGATTCGAACTTCGATTCGGTATCGCTGCGGCCTTGGCGACCTTCCATGACGTGTTGGCGGTGTTGGGCGCTTTTTATCTCCTAGATAAGGAAATTACCTTGCTCGTCGTGACGGCATTGCTGACGTTAGCCGGTTATTCGATGACGGATACGGTCGTCGTGTTTGACCGAATCAGAGAAAATCTCCGGATGCGGCGGCGGGACAGCGAAGAGACGATCATCAACAATGCGATCAACCAAGTCTTGAGCCGCACGATCGTCACCAGTTTGACCGTCGTGTTGGTGTTGATCCCTCTGACGCTAGCAGGCGGAGAGGTCTTGCACGACTTCTCTCTCGCCCTGTTGTGGGGCGTGATCTTCGGGACCTATTCGTCTGTCTTCGTCGCGAGTCCGTTGCTGTTGCTCTGGCCGGGAGCGTCCGTTCGGCTGTTGCAACGGAGCTAGCTGGAAGGTGAAATAATCGCTCGTCGTTCGTGAAGCGTCGCTCGTCTCGGAAGACCATTTCGGACGTTTCACGAGATACGCTTCACGCATCACGGGTTGTCGCATCCTGCTTGGGGCACACCCATGACACTCTGGAGTCGGTCTCACAGTCTCCAGCACAAGATCATCACGGCGATCGTGATGGTCGGACTCCTGCCCCTGACCCTTCTACTTGCGCTCACCTATATCGAGGAGCGGCGCGCGCTTCGCGAAATGACCGGCGCCAACTTCAAAGAAGTTGCCGTCGAAGCCGCTCGCCGCATCGAGATGCAGGTCAGTCGTGGGATGAACGAGGCCCAGCAGCTCGCCACGACCCCCTTTCTCCACACCGCCGTCACCGAAGCCAACCGCACGTATGAGGGGAAGGATGCGCACAGCATCCAAGGCATGATCAAGGATTGGCAGCAGCGGTGGCGTCAGCGGGATAAGCAAAGCGAGTTTCCCCTCTTCATCAATCGCATCGTCACTAACTACCTTATTCGGTGGCACGACATCCGCAAATCGGACTATGTCGGGATTCTGGTGACAGACCAGCAGGGGGCGCTGGTGGTCAGTTCCATTCCACAGGTGGAGTATTTCTACGGGAAGACGTCGTGGTGGCAAGCGGTGGTGAAAGGCGGCGGTCCGAGGGGCTATGTGAGCGAGATCGTCTTTGATCCCAGTTTCGGGACTCATGTGGTCGTGCTGGCGGCACCCATTGTGGATGATACGACGGGGATGGTGATTGGAGCGGTCACAATTTTGTTACGTCGAGACACGATCTTTCATGCCATTGCCGAGGTCACCATCGGGGCGACCGGTCACGCGATGTTGTTCAGTTCCGATGGTGCTCCTGTAATCTGTCCGGTCCTGGCCCCGGAAGAGCATACGATAAAGCCCGAGTTGATCAGTGCCCTCGGAGGGCTGAAAGCTGGTTGGACCGTTGTCGCAGACGATTCGCATGGGGGCCGGAACGCCTTGATCGGATTCGCTCCGGTCCGATTTGGCGAGAGCTTGGCCCCGGGGAGCCTCGGAGGAAAACAGTGGATCACCGTGGTGCGGCAGGATCCCCAGGAGACCTATGCGCCGCTCGGCGAACTCGTGGCGAAAGTGCTGCTCTATGGGCTGCTCGTGCTCGCCGTGCTGTGGGGGACAGGGGTGGTCGTCGCACGTCGGATCGCGCGTCCCATTCAGTTGTTACACGACGGGGTGCGTGAAATCGGGAGCGGACGATTGGACCGGCGGCTGGAGCTGAAGACCGGCGATGAAATTGAAGGGCTCGCCGATGCGTTCAACCAGATGGCGACGAATCTACAACGATCGTTTGCGCAGATCGAACAACGCGTGGTGGATGTCCACCACTTGGAGGAAAAGTATCGCGATTTGATCGAGCATTCGCCGGAGATGATCTATCAATTGAACCGGAGCGGCCGATTCGTCCATGTGAACAAGACGGGGCTTGAGAAGCTGAAATACACCTTCGATGAGATGCTGTCGATGCGGCTCTGGGACCTCGTGCCGCGTGGCCAGGAGCCACTCGTATTACAATATCTGGAACGATTGGTGGCGCAAGGGCGCAGTTCGATAGAGACGGTGTTTTTGGCCAAAGACGGGCACCCGATCGAGGTGGAGATTCACGCCACGGCGTTGATCGATCAAGAGCGGGGCGGGCTGGTTCACTCGCGCGCGTTTGTGCGCGACGTGACCGAACGGCACCGGCTTGAGCAACAACTGCAAGAATATACGACGAAGCTTGAACAGGCTGTGTCAGAGCGGACGCAACAGCTCGTGGCCTCGCA
Source organism: Nitrospira sp. (assembly GCA_003135435.1). Lineage (GTDB taxonomy): Bacteria > Nitrospirota > Nitrospiria > Nitrospirales > Nitrospiraceae > Palsa-1315. Next base: position 46,342 of record PLBR01000062.1, read on the forward strand.
GGCGCGGTACAAGGCGTTGTTCGACTTAGTGGCGGACTCGGTGTTTATGGTGAATCCGAGTGGTATGGTCGTCGCCGTTAACAAACGTGAGGAGCAAGCTCTGGGGTATGCAGAGGCGAACGTGGTCGGCCGCAGTCTGCTTGAAGTCGTCCTCTCCGGCTATCACGACGCGTTGCGCGGATGGCTGAGCGACATCATTTCTGGGCAGCGGAAAGTGTCCACCCAGGAGATCATGGTGCGCCATGCCGGTGGACTGGAAACTCCAGCCGAAATGGATTTGATCCGAGTCGGAATGGCCGACCAACTGTTGGTGATGGTGCAGTTGCGAGACATTACCGACCGGAAGCGGCTCGAACGACAGCTGGAGACGTATAGGGAGGAGTTGGAACATAACGTAAAAGAGCGCACCAGGGAAATTGAAGAGACCAAACAGTATCTTGAAAATCTTCTCGAGAACGCCAACGATGTCATTTACACCCTCGATACTGAGCAACGGTTCACCTATGTCAATAGCAAGATCGAAGCATGGGGCTACCGAAAGGACGATCTGCTCGGGCGCCCGTACCTCGCCCTTCTCTCCAAGCGGCATCGCGGGAAGCGTCTCAAGAATACCTTGGATATCGGTACGAAGCAGGTTTATGAGGTCGAAGTGGTGACTCGCACGGGGGAGCCGAGGGCTGTGATGGTCAGTGTCTCCCCGCTGCATGCAGCCGAGGGAGCGATCCTGGGTGTGCTGGGCATCGCGCGTGACATGACCGAGACCAAGAAACTGGAGCAGCAGATCAGGAATTCGGAGAAACTGGCCTCGGTCGGAAGGCTCGCTGCAGGGGTGGCCCACGAAATCAACAATCCCCTTGGGGGCATCCTCAACTGCCTCTACAACTTGCGGAAGGGGACGCTGTCGCCGAGCCGGCAAGAAGAATATCGGGTGTCGATGGAAGACGGCGTGCGGCGTGTGCAAAAGATTGTTCGGCAGCTTCTCGATTTCTCCCAGCAGCATGAGCCGGAGTTTGCGCTGACGGACATCAATCACGTCGTCGATCGGGTGTTGGTCTTGACGACGCATCTCTTTGCTCCAAACCGAATCGTGTTGGAAACGGGATTTGGTCAGGGGCTGCCGAATGTTATGGTCGATCGGCACATGATTGAGCAGGTGCTGATGAACCTGGTATTGAATGCGGTGCAAGCGATGAAAGACGGAGGGGGGCTGACGATTCGAACATCCGTGGTCGAAGGGGTCTGCCTGATTGAGGTTTGCGATACGGGATCGGGCATTCCGCCGGCGGTCCTGCCGAGGATCTTCGATCCCTTCTTTACGACCAAGAGCGAAGGTGAAGGAACCGGTCTCGGCCTATCGGTCAGTCTGGGCATCGTCGAGCGCCACGGGGGAAAGATCTTGGTGGACAGCGAGGTCGGGAAGGGGACGACCTTTACCCTCTGTCTTCCCGTTTCCCGGGAACGTTCGTTGATGGAGAGGGTGTCATGAAGGGGCTCAGGATCCTGCTCGTTGACGACGAGCCGCTGATGCGGCTTTCGATGGTCGATGCGTTGGAGACGATCGGCCATGACGTCGAAGCGGCCGCATCCGGGACGGAAGGGATCGAAGCCATCCGCCAACGGCCCTTCGATCTGGTGATCACTGATCTACGACTGCCCGGCGCGGATGGGCTCACGGTGCTCACAGCGGCCAAAAAGCAGTCGCCCCACACGGAGGTCATGGTGATTACCGCCCATGGATCGGTGGAAACGGCGGTCGGCGCGATGAAGCTCGGTGCGTTTGACTACATCACGAAACCGTTCCAGATGGACGAATTGCTGTTGATCGTCGAGCGGGTGGGGCGTGTTGTGACCTTGCGGCGAGAAAATCAGGATCTCAAAGCGGTGCTGGAAGATAAGTTCAGCTTCGGGGGCATTCTCGGAGCGAACAACCAAATGCGAGTCGTACTCGAGAAGATCAAGCTGGTAGCAGGAACGGATTCGACGACGCTGATTCTTGGAGAAAGCGGAACCGGCAAGGAGCTGGTCGCCAATGCCATTCATCAAAACAGCGCCCGAAGCCACTACCCCTTGATCAAAGTCAGCTGTGCGGCGCTTCCGGAAACCTTATTGGAAGCGGAACTCTTCGGCCATGAAAAAGGGGCGTTCACGGGGGCACTGCGGCAGCGGCGAGGGCGGTTTGAGCTGGCACATCGAGGCACGTTGTTTCTCGATGAAATCGGGGAAATCTCGCCGGTCGTCCAAGTGAAATTATTGCGTGTGCTCCAGGAACGGCAGTTTGAGCGCGTCGGGGGAAATGACAGGATTGATGTCGACGTGCGTCTGGTCTGTGCCACCCAGAAGGATCTCCGAAAAGAAGTCTCTCAGGGGCGGTTTCGAGAGGATCTTTTTTATCGGCTCAATGTCGTACATGTGGTGATTCCGCCGTTGCGTCAACGGCAGGAAGACATCATGATCATTGCGGAGCATGTGCTGAAGATGTGCTCCAGCAAGATGAATAAGGCGTTGAAAGGGTTTTCCCCCGCGGCGCGTGAGCTCTTCTTGCGCTATTCTTTTCCCGGGAACGTGCGGGAGTTGGAGAACATGGTCGAGCGTGCGGTGGCGCTAGGGCGGGATCGTGAAGCGATCCAACCGTCCGATCTGTGCGGGTTCCAGTCCTGTCCGTTTACAGGTGGGCTGCCGCAAGAATCCTGTGGATTCTGTAGTGAAGGGCTGACAGGGCAAAAGGGCGAAGAGCGTCCGCTGACCTCCCTGGCGACAGCGCGGGAACAGTTCGAGCGTGAGTATATTGTGTCGGTCCTCGATCGGGTGGAGGGCAGTCGAACCACGGCCTCGAAAATTCTCGGTCTCTCGCGCAAAACCCTGTGGGAAAAGTGCAAGCGTAACGGCATCCCATCCGCACGCGGCGAGTCGGGTGACGAAGACGAGTGAGGGATGGGGGCTGATGATCTTCTGTGCTCGCGCAACGCGCGGTCGCGGGCTCCCCTCGTTGGACGCGCGCAGTGGAAGATCAATCAGCCCCCATCCCTGGAGAGAGAATGAGCGGGCTTTGAAGATGGGATAGGAGCGGCCAGGTGCTCTTCTTGCTCGCAGAACGCGCACATTCAGAAAGTGCTCGTTCGATGCGCGCAGTAAAGGGCAGCCTTGGCCACTCCCTTTAAGAGAGACATAAAGAATTCGGAAGATCCTCGTTGGACGCGCGCGAATGAATAAGCGAAAGCTCCTCGCGAAAGCCCTCACCGGTTCCAAGAACCTTCGATTCACCGAAGCGGTACGGCTGGCCAAGGCCTTTGGGTTCCAACTATCGCGGGTGAGGGGTAGTCACCATGTGTTTGTCCACCCGACGCTACGGGAACTGGTCAATCTTCAGGAGGTAGGCGGCAAGGCCAAACCCTATCAAGTCCGACAGTTGATTGATCTGGTGGAGAGGTATAATCTACAGCTTGACGGCGAGTAGGAACCATGAAGGATTATCACATCAACATTTTCTATAGCGATGCGGACAAGGGTTATATCGCGGATATTCCCGATCTGGACGCCTGTTCTGCTTTCGGGAAAACTCCGACCGACGCCCTGAAACAGGCGCAACTGGCCAAGAAAGTCTGGCTGGAAGCGGCTCGGGCGGCCGGCAAACCCATCCCAAAACCTCGTTACCGACCTGCCATCTACCAAACCGGCTCATAAGATTCAGTGGCTCCCGATTCCGCCAGGGACACGCTGAAATAGCTCCCTGCGCCAGCCCAAATTTTCTCTGAGGGAAAAAAACAGGGACGTTCTCCATTGTCTAGGCGAAACTGAGAGACCGTAAAGCATTCCTGCAGATGGTGTGAAAGAGGCTGAGAGGTTTCTAGGTCAATCACTACTGGCGCAACCCACTGAACGTGGCGAAGCGTTAACCCACATTATTCAGGAGAGTTCGTCGCGAAATCGCCCGAACGCGCGTTCCTCGTGAAGCGAATCTCGTATCTTGCATGCAACGATCAGACACACTCATTGAGTCCTGCGCTTCACGCATAAGAGCAGAGGACCGGCGATTGCAGCAGAAGCGCTCATGAATAATGCGGGCCAGGAAGGAATTTCCGAAGGGTTCCGCCTGGCAAAGTACGAAAGGGCCGTTCCGGGAGGCGTTGGAGCGGAAGGACCATGCCACCCCATCTCCGTAGGAGCTTTTTCTAGGATACGAATGGCGAGGGTAGTAAGGTTACTCTTGAGGTTCCGCGCCGCCTTCCCACAGTTTTACCGTCCGGTCCCACGACGCGCTGGCCAGTTTCATTCCATCCGGTGACAGGGTAATGCCTCGAATGGCTGCGGCATGGGCCTTGATGGTTCTGAAGCAACGGCCGTTCGACAGATCCCAAAACCGAATCGTCGCGTCATCGCTGGCGCTGATGAGCACCTTGCTGTCCGGCGTGACGGCGAGCGTGCGCACCCAGCCGGTATGGCCTTTCAGCGTCCGTTGTTCCGCCACGTGGGGCATGTCGAACAACTTGATCGTCTGGTCACGGCTCCCGGTGATCAGTAGTTTGGCATCGGGGGTAAAGGCCATCGCGCCGATCCAATAGTCCATCGGCTTTTGAAATCCACCGTCGTCTTCGACGAAGTACCCGCGTGTTTCACTGGTATCATCGTCGGCCTGCTTCCAGTGTCCGTTATGCAGGATTTTTTCCTCTCCGCTGGGTAACACTTCCCAGAGCTTGATCTTGCCGATATCCGTTCCACTGGCGAGGTGCATCCCGTCCGGCGAAAAGACGACGCAGACCGACCAATGGTGGTCATACTGGTCCTTGCCGAGGAGGGTCATGAGCTCCGTGCCGGTGGTGATTTCCCAGATCTTGATGTCTTTGTTGTGACTGCCGCGCGCCAACATGAGGCCGTCGGGCGAGAGGGAGAGGCTGACGACATTGTGGTCATAGCGTGTGAAGAGGAGCTTCTTCGATTCGCCGGTGTTCGGGTTCCACAGCCGGATGGTACGGTCCTCGCTGGCGGTGGCCAACGTCTGGCCGTCCGGCGTGAAGATGACGGATCGGATGTCCGCCGTGTGTCCCCTGAGCGAGCGTAGGATGCGCCCGGTTTCAATGTCCCACATGCGGACGAGCCGGTCGGCTCCTCCGCTGGCGAGGGTCAACCCGTCCGGCGCGAAGGCGACCGACCAGACTCCATGCGAATGGCCGCGAAACGTGGTCAGCTCCCGTGTCCCTGTCTTCCAGTATTCGAGGAAATCGACTGGTGCGGTGCCTATCCCCGACGATGGCGTGAGCGGGGAGGGTGAGGGGGCAAGTTGGGAAGCAGTTAGATCAGCCATGCTCAATAATCCTTACGACTAGCAGGAACCGTAAAAGGTGAAACGTGAAACGTAGGAATGTCGAGTGTTCTTCCTCCGAAACCTTTCACGCTTACCGATTCACGTCTCACGGATCGCTGGTCGGCCCACGACGACAGGCTTGATTGCAAATCGGCGATTCGTGCCAGTATAATTCCTGTAGGCTTTGGGTGATCGTAAGAGAAGCTTCGTCATCAAGTCAAGCAGGCTATGAGAGCCGGTTCGCGTCCCCCATCTGAGTGTGCCGACGCGGCCCGACCGGATTGGACGATCAAGGACTCGTATGGAACTCCGTTTTCAGCCCGCATTGCTGCAAGAGGTCATTGACTCGTTCGTCGAAAAGACGGAACGGGAAGGCGACCCCACCTATTATAAAGAATTCCACGAACTAGCCGACCCGATCTACGAGAAGTTTACGCTCGATGATCGTGAGAGCGAGTTCAAGAAGCTCTACCAGTATATGTTCGGGACCTGGGGGTTTTCCGATATCATCCGCGATGCCTTCAACGAATATCCCTTGCTGAAGGAGAGAGTCGGAATCGTGCTGGTCAAAGGGGTGCTCAAGGAAGATCAGGAAGGCGTCGATATTCTCAGGAAGTGGGGATCCGTCGAGCACGAGATGGCTCGAGAGTTCGAAGAAAAAGGGTTGAAAGGCGTCGGGATTAAGCTCATTCCACGTCGATTCTACGATCCTGCGCTCACGCGCTATTGTCGCCATGAGTTGTTGCATATCTCGGACATGCTGGATCCGGTCTTTGGGTACGATCCGGATACCAAGGTCGGGCAAAATCCCGGCGAAGAGACCCTCATTCTCCATCGCTATCGCATCTTGTGGAGTCTCACTGTGGACAGTCGGCTGACGGCCGCCGGCAAAGAGCCGATGCTCAGGAAGGAAGACCGGTTCAAAGAGTTTCGTTCCTGGTATCGCAAGATTCCTGCGCCACAATTAAAATCAGTGTTCGAAGGGTTGTGGCAGACGAGCTTCTTTACCCACTCGGAATTGATCGAAATGGCTTCGGACACCTTGCGCGTGATGGACCGTGCCGTGGATGTCGAGGGGGGGGAGGTTCCAGAAACAGAAAATAAAGTCATGTTGATGCCGGGATTCCCCTGTCCCCTATGCCGGTTCCCGACCTATTCGTGGGTCGAGGATATGGGTAGCAAGCTCGAGACCTATGTACTCGATTTCATCCGCGAGAATCACCCTGGCTGGGATATCGAATTCGGGGCCTGCGATCGCTGCGTCGAGGTCTACAAGCTGCGCGCCGACGGCGTCATGTAACGGTGCACCACTGTGGCTATCGATCCAAGATACGGACGTCGCGACTTCCTCAAGGATTCTGTCGTGTCTGTTGCCAGAACGGCACAGGAATTTGCCAGACACCAAGAGATCGTGCCGGAACAACCGGCTCCACCACCGGTGCGGACGGATTGGTTGCGTCCTCCCGGCGCCGTTGACGAGACACTGTTTTTGGAGCGATGCACACAGTGCGGCGACTGTGCCAAGGTCTGTCCGTACGGGTCGATTACGTCACATCCGCAGAACGGGACACCGGTGATTTTTGCGGATCGGATGCCGTGCTATCTCTGTGAGGATGTGCCCTGCATTGCGGCCTGTGCCACCGAGGCGTTGCTCCCTGTCGAAGGACGCGAGCAGATACGAATGGGTCTCGCGGTTGTATCGCACCGAGTCTGCACGGCAGGGCAGGGGTGCCATGCCTGCGCATCGAAATGTCCCACGGATGCTTTATCGATGGATTTTGACACACAGCGTCTTGTGGTGACGACTGAGCGTTGCGTCGGCTGTGGGCTGTGCGAACAAGTGTGTCGGACAGTGAACGATCACGTGGCTATTCGAGTCACACCGTTTCGGTTGTTGGCGCAGATGCTTTCGTGACCGACAACGACATGCCTGAATGCAAAAGAGAGAATTGGAGAGAAATGGCGCCAGTCACGAGGAAGAATAATTTGAGAAATCATCGACTTAGATTATCCCTTACGAAGGGCGAGATCGCGCTTGACAACCCCTGGGCCTGCACCTACCATAGGCGAGCCTGGGCCAAAATTTTGACCTCAAATGCCTGGGAAATTCATGTGGGCGGCAGGGTAAGCCGAGGAGCTGATTCTCGTGACGGGTAAACAGCCGGTGCAAACAAATTCTCAGGCCGCGGGCATTCCGACTTTACCAGCTATTAAAGATTCGCCCGCAGTCGAACGCGCCCTCAGTCGCAGCAAACTCTATTTGCTCGTGTCCTGGAGCCTGCTCTATCCTGAAGACGAGGAGTTTCTTGATTACGTGCAATGCGGAGAGTTCGTCGAGGATGGGCGAGCGGCGATCGATGCCTTGGACACGGCACTCGATGGCATCGGCGGTGATGGGGCCAAGAGAAAGCTGGTGTTGCTGCGCAAGCAATTCGATCAGATCGAGAAAATTGTCGCGTCAGAATGTGTCAACTGGCAACTCAGCGATCTGCAGGCCGAGCATCGACGAGTGTTCAGTAATGTCATCACCCTTGATTGCCCTCCCTACGAAACGCTCTTCGGAAACGACCACGTGTTTGCTCAATCGCAAGTCATGGGCGATATCGCCGGATTCTATCGTGCCTTCGGGGTGGAATTGTCCAAAGATATCCATGAGCGACTGGATCATTTGAGCGTCGAATTCGAGTTTATGCATTTCCTGGCCTATAAAGAATCCTATTCCCGTTGTCACGATGGAGCAGACAAGACTCAGATCGTCCTTGACGCGCAGAAAAAGTTTGTCAAGAATCATATCGGGCGGTGGGTCCCTCTATTTTGCCGGATGTTGGTCAAGAAAGCGGATTCCGGTTTGTACAAACACGTGGCGGACTTGATGGCGGAGTGGATGGATTTCGAAGCCGCGTTCCTGGGCGTCATTCCCCAGCCCTACTCGGAAACCGATTATCGCCCGGCGACGTTTAATGCGCCGGAAGGCCAGACGTATGAGTGCGGTGCGCAGGATCAGGGAAATGAGCTGAGTCTGTTGCTGAATGAAGTCGGTGCAGAATCCTTTTTGGACAAAAAGGATCAAGGTAAAGACAAGGATGAGGGGGGGCCGGTCGGAACCGCCTAACATTCTCCGTATTCATGAAGGTCTCTATTTGTTGTTTGTCGGAAGTTATCTTGGACCACCGTTCTTAATTTTTTAATCGAGAGGAGGAGAATCCTATGAAAGCAGCAAAGAAAGCAGTGGAGAAGGCAGTAAAGCCATACAACAAGCGTGCAGTGATAGGTCTTCTTCTCTCTGGGCTTATCCTTGGTGTGATTATGGGGCTCTTCACAATCTTCTCCCCGGGTTGATCGTTGGCGTGATGCTGAGCTTAATTTTTTTAATCGAGAGGAGGGGTATCCTATGAGAGTAGTGCAGACACACAGCAAGCGTGTGGTGTTTGGCATTCTTCTCGCTGCGTTGATCGTTGGCGTGATGCTGACGATCGGCCAGGTGCCGTTGGCTGTCAGCCAGCCGGTGACGATTCCGGCCAAGGCGATCAAGGGAGCAATCCCGATGGATGGCGCGAACCCAGTGTGGGAGAGCGTTCCTGGGGTGATTGTTCCGTTGAGCGGCCAGCTGATCACCACGCCGATGCATCCGAATATTTCGGTGAAGTCGGTGTTCGTGAAAGCCATGACTAACGGGAAAGAGCTTGGTTTGCGAATGGAGTGGAGCGATCAGACCAAGAACGATACGACCATCGGCCCCCAGGACTTCCGGGATCAGACAGCGATCATGTTCCCAGTCAACACGTCCGGCGCGCCACCTTTCCAGTGTATGGGTCAGTCAGGCGGCACCACCAACATCTGGCGGTGGAACGCTGAGTGGCAGAAGGACCTTGGTAAGGATAGCGCGGGCCTGTGGGACGTAGACGACCAATACCCCGGTATTTTCTGGGACTACTATTTCGAAGAGCCGGCGGGCGGTGTGACCTATCCAGACCGGATCGGCCGGAGTCTTGGGCCCTTCAATCCTGGCATCTGGTCGGGCAACATCATGTCTGACCCGACGCTGCGAGTGAGCTCGGTTGAGGATCTGAATGCCAATGGCTTCAGTACCCTGACGACGCAAGCGCATCAGGATGTCATCGGGAATGGTGTGTGGGAGCCTTCTGGTTCCGTCAAGGGTGGTGGATACAGTGGTCCAACCTGGCGCGTAGTGGTGAAGCGCGCGTTGGAAACCGGTGATGCCAACGATACCCAGTTCAAGGCGGGTATGTCTGTGCCCATCGCGTTTGCGGTGTGGGACGGTAACAACGTTGAACGTAACGGCATGAAGGCGCTCTCCACCTGGTTTACCCTGAAGCTTCAGTAGGGGAACCGGTCTCTGGAGAGACCATCTCTTACCTCTAGAGGTAAGAGTGATAGCATAATGGGAAACCCCAGTCCGGCATCAGGCCGAGCTGGGGTTTCTCGTTTTCTGTGGAAGATAGCACCGTACGACAATCACCAATCGGTTCGTACACCCTGTTAGGGGGAGGCGAGCGGAACAAGGAAGATTTTTTGAACAGCTCAGTGTTGCGAAGGTTTCCCCGTTTATCTATCAGAATTAATGCGTTTCTCTGTTATTTACTGATTGACGGGATTCCAGGAGTTCTGCCGTTTATGACTATATTTAGCACAAATTTGACACGGGAGGTTTTAGTTCTGTCTTTAGATAGTGCTGAAGGCTGGATTTGATTTTTGGCTAACTCAGCATCTTCAGTACTAACTCCTATATTATAAGTTTTACTCTAAAAACTCATTGACTTGGGATCGAGTAGGATTGAGATCCAGTGAGATTGAATGAACGCAAGCAAGATCGATCTTCTAGCCGACCGTTTTACGACCGCATGATTTGACATCCAATCCGATTCATCTGGGTGACCCAAAGCCGGAAAAGTAGACCATCCGCCACTTGAGATACGAGTCCGTTCGTCAAGTTATTTGTGGCCCAGTATTTGGGTTTTGGGGCACCCGGTCTTGACATTTCTTTCTCCTGAAGCCCAAATTAAATGGGTTTAGCCACAGCCTCCTGAGCACACTGCCGAGAACGAGAGGATATCGCCCGATGGATCGATGGACCGCACAGTGGGGAGATCAGCTCCCGATTCAGCACAAGGTATGGGTGGTGCTCCTGCTGCTCTGTGTGCCGCTCAGTGCAGGCATTGCAATTCACCTGTATGTTGTCCAACAGCTGCTTGCGCTTCAAGAACAACGGCAAGAGCTCATGCTGGCTGAGGAGCAGATACAAGTGCTTGGGCGACTCGCCATCGACATTGAAGACGGTTTTCGCGGCTATGTCTTGACCCAGGAACCCGCCTTTCTTGCTCCCCTGGATGAAGCAGAATCGAAGCTCGACCAGGCGTTGTCGGATGCCACAAAGTCACTCGCGAAGCTATCGGGTTCTCCGAACCATCTCGCGCCGATCGAACAACAACTGAAGGGCCTGCTGCGATCGAAGCATGAGTTGATCGCAGACATTCAGAAGGGACCGGCGAACAAGGCGTTAGCGTACGTGCTGTCGGGTGAAGGGCTTCGACTGTCCGATCTCCTCCGCGAAGACGTCCGGACCGTCGAAGATCGCCTGGAGGGACAGCGAAATTCGTTGAACGAACGAGCGGATGCGTTGTCGCAGCGGACATTTGTCGGGCTGTGGATCACGCTTGCTGGCGTGGTCGCACTGGGATGGATTGTCTCGCGCATACTGGCACGCTCTCTCACGGATCCGATCACGCGGCTGCAATCCGCCACTGCAAGGATCGGAGCGCAAGTGGATGTGGCCGGGATCACCGAGCTGTTGGCCAACGGCCGAGGAGTGAAGGACGAGCTCGGTCAATTGGCAAAGGCATACCTCGCCATGGCCCGCCGCATCGAGACGAACATCCAAGAGATCGAAGCGCTCGACACAATCGGCCAAGAGATCAACACCCTCGGCCCGGACGATCTGGCGGGGGTGCTCCGGCGTATTACGGACCGGGCAGTGGAGTTGGTGCAGACCGATATCTGTCTGGTACTCCTTCGAGATGACCGAGTGGGTTGTTGGATTGTTGAAGCTGCTTCCGGCGAATGGAACGACCGTTTGAAGAAATGGGTCATGCCGTGGGAGGAACTTCCGGTCAGTGTTCAAGCGTTTGAGACGCGCGAGGTGGCCACCGGGGAACGGTTTCGTTCGGATAAGTGGCCGCAGATGGCCCGGCACAACTTGATCGGGGACAGTATGCTGGCAATTCCACTGTTGGCGCAGGGGATTCCGTTCGGTGTTCTGTCGTTTCTGAACGAGCGACCCCGGGCAGCGCATGAGTGGAATCAGCGTCTGGCTGAAGGATTGGCCCAGGAGGCTGCGCTGGCGATCTCAAATGCGCGGCTGCACGAAGCGGCACAACAGAAGCAGGGGGGGTTGGTGACGCGCCTCCGACAGCTCGAGCATCTGGCGGAAACCTTGGCTCATGATCTCAAGGGGCCGGGGGCTCGCATGGAAGAGCTCGCACGGTTGCTGGTCCAGGAGGACAGCGGGCAATTCGATGACCGGACGAAGCGGTGGTTATCTCTTATCGAAGAAAATGGTAGGGATCTTGTGCAGCGAGTGGAAGGGATTTTGACTGTGGCTCACGTGGGTGCTGATCAGGAGGACATCACGGCTGTCGATCCAACTGCGATTATTGGTGCGGTGTTGAAAGCCCGAGCCGATGAGATCGGGCGGCTTCGTGCAGTGGTACACGTTGAACCAGAGTTACCGCTCGTTGCCTGTCACGGTGCCAATCTCCGTCAGGTCTTCGATAACCTCGTCTCGAACGCACTGAAATTCACTCGGGAGGGAGAGTCACCCGTGGTGAGGATTAGCGGGCGTGTACAAGGTCCAATGGTGGCTTTCTCTGTAGAGGATCACGGGATCGGGATCCCTTCGACCCAACGCACTCGAGTGTTCCAGCCCTTTGTCCGTCTAGCGATGTCTGAGGCAGCGGGCAGCGGGATCGGCCTGACCATCATCCAGCGCATTGTGGAACTGTATGGCGGCAAGGTGTGGGTCGACGGAGCCGAGGGGCCGGGCTGCACAGTACAATTCACGCTCCCGAGTTTTCAGGAGCAAGAGGGAGCCTCGAATGCCAGGATGCAGGCGTTATGGGTCCCCGATGTGGTTGATGTAGTTCGGCGAGAGGCTCTGTGAAGAAGGGGGAGATGATGACACGTGGCGGAGTGTCCGACATGCGATCGACCAGAACCAAATCCAAAGCGCCCTTCACGATCCTGATCGTCGAGGACAACGCAACGGATGTTGAGTTGATGCTGCACGCCCTTGAAGCGGCGGACCTGAAACCGCTTGGGGGAGACTTCGATATGGAGGTTCGTGCCACGGCAGAAGGGGCCTTGCAATTGCTCGGGGAACGGGCCGTCGATCTTGTGCTGACCGACATGGTGTTGCCGGGTATGGATGGGTTGGACCTCGTCAGCCGCATTCAAAGGATCGATCCAAACCTGCCGGTGCTGGTGGTGACGCGGATGAACGCGGTCCCTCTGGCAGTGGATGCGATGCGGCGAGGCGCCTTCGACTATGTGCTGAAACCCGTCAATGCAGAGGATTTGGGGATGCGCCTCCATCGAGCGATTCGAATCTCTGAAATCCTGCGTCGGCATGCGGTTTATGAGCAACAGGACCGGCAGGAGTTCGAATCCAATAGTTTCGTGGGGAGTGGCGTCGCATTCGAGCAAATTATGCGCAGTATTCGTGAGGCGGCCCAGGTTCGCTCAACGGTCTTAATCACCGGCGAAACCGGAACGGGAAAGGGGATGATTGCACGGGCGATCCATCAGCAGAGTCCTGAGTACGATCGGCCGTTTCAACTGATCGATTGTACGACCGTTCCCGAGGGGATGATGGAATCCGAGCTGTTCGGGCATGTAAGGGGCGCCTTTACCGGCGCAATCGCCGATAAGCCTGGGCTGATTGAGTTAGCGAACGGCGGCAGCGTTTTCCTCGATGAAATCGGGGAGCTTCCCCTTCTCCTCCAAGCGAAACTCCTGCGCGTATTGGAGGAATGCGAGGTACGTCCCGTGGGCGGAACCAGAGTTCGCCGGATAAATATGCGCTTTATCGCTGCGACCAACCGAAATCTCGAAGCGCGAGTGCGTGAGGGGACCTTCCGGAAGGATTTGTACTATCGGCTCGCAGTCGTTTCGATTCGGGTGCTCCCGCTCCGCGAGCGTCGCGAGGACATTCCCGTTATCGCACGCCATTTACTCAGTCGACTGGTTCAATCCATGGGTAAGGCGCAGTGCCATTTTGACGAAGAGGCTGTGAGGGTCCTTGTGTCCTATTCCTGGCCCGGGAATGGGCGGGAACTCCGCAATGTCGTGGAACGGATGGTCATGCTCGCGACCGACGACATCATTCGGGCGCGAGATGTCCGAAGCGCGCTTCCACAGACTGAGGCCGAAAGTCTCGCCTCAGTCGACCCGAGTCTGACCATCCTTCCATACATGGAGGCGAAGGAGCGAGCGCTCGAAGAGTTTACGAAATCCTACCTGCGTGTCAAACTCGCGCAGCATGGCGGTGTCATCACGAAGGCCGCTGAGGGCAGCGGCATTCCACGGCAACATTTCTCGCTGCTCATGAAACGATTTCTGGGAAGCGAGGGTGTCGAGAATCAGTAGCATCTGTCGCCCGTTCGTAACAGTCCTTCCGTTCGTTGACCTCGTCCTCTATTCATTCACGCGATCACGTTTCTTCTTCGTAGCATAACCATCACATGAAGCGATTCTGGATTAATTCTGCACGATTGTCGGGCATATTTTCGTTGAGGAATACACAGATATGCGGACGTAACAATTTGAAATATTGACTAAAACATTATACTTATCTTACGGAGCATATCAGCATATTCGATTGGTGAGGTGCATCCGTCTTTTCTTATCCAACACTTTTCCACAGTTCTATTTTATCCGTTCTATTTCAATGTCTTAACACGCACGATCTTGTTGGCTCGAGGTATTCTCATTCTGGCAACTCTCTTGCAATATCCTTCATCAAAATTGACGTGTAAAGGAAGTAGTCTAGATCTCTGTTGTGTATAAGTGACGTCGCGTGGGCTTGTTGAAGCCCTCAATTGTTAGGAGGTGTTACCCATGTTTGTGTCACGCAGGCAGTTCTTAAAAGTCTCCGCGGGGACGGTCGCCGCCGTGGCGGTGGCGGACAAAGTCCTAGCGTTGACCGCGCTCCAGCCGGTCATCGAAGTCGGGAACCCGTTGGGGGAGTATCCGGATCGGTCTTGGGAGCGTGTCTATCACGACCAGTATCGGTATGATTCATCCTTTACGTGGGTCTGTTCCCCAAATGACACGCACGCCTGCCGCATCCGGGCCTTTGTCCGCAACGGCGTCGTGATGCGGGTCGAGCAGAACTATGACCACCAGACCTATGAAGACTTGTACGGCAACCGCGGGACGTTTGCCCACAACCCGCGTATGTGCTTGAAGGGGTATACCTTCCACCGCCGCGTCTACGGCCCCTATCGGTTGAAGGGTCCCTTGATGCGGAAGGGCTGGAAGGAATGGATGGACGCGGGTTCGCCGGAGCTGACGCCAGAAACGAAACGCAAGTATAAGTTCGACAGCCGCTTCCTAGACGACATGCTGCGCGTGTCGTGGGATACGGCCTTCACCTATGCCGCCAAGGCCATGATCATCATTGCCACGCGGTACAGCGGGGAAGCCGGTGCTCGTCGTCTCCGTGAGCAGGGGTATGCGCCGGAAATGATCGAGATGATGAAGGGTGCGGGCACCCGCACGTTTAAGCATCGCGCGGGCATGCCGGTCCTCGGCATCATCGGCAAGATGGGGAACACCCGGATGAACGGCGGCGTCAACGCGCTGCTGGACACCTGGATCAGGAAGGTCGGCCCGGAGCAGGCCCAGGGCGGTCGCTATTGGTCGAACTATACCTGGCACGGCGACCAGAACCCCGCCCACCCTTGGTGGTGCGGGGCCCAGGGGTCCGACATCGACCTCTCCGACATGCGTTTCTCCAAGCTGAACACCAGCTGGGGCAAGAACTTCGTCGAGAACAAGATGCCGGAAGCCCACTGGAAGCTGGAGTGTATCGAACGGGGCGCCCGGGTCGTGGTCATCACACCCGAGTATAACCCCACCGCCTATCGTGCCGACTACTGGATGCCGCTCAGGCCTGCGTCGGACGGCGCCATTTTCTTGGGGGCCATGAAGATCATCGTCGATGAGAACATGCACGACGTCGATTTCCTGAAGGGCTATACCGATTCGCCGGTGCTCGTCCGCACCGATACCTTGCAGTTCCTGGATCCGCGCGATGTAGTCGCCGAGTACCAGTTCCCGGACTTCTCCAAGAGCTACTCGGGCCGAGTGCAGTCCCTGAAGCCCGAGCAGATCCAGCGGCTCGGCGGGATGATGGTCTGGGACCTGAACAAGAAGCAGGCGGTCCCGCTCCACCGGGAGCAGGTCGGCTGGCACTATCAGAACAGCGGCATTGACGCCGCCCTCACCGGGACCTACCGCGTCAAGCTGCTCAATGGGCGCGAAATCGATGCGATGCCGGTCTGGCAGATGTACTTGGTGCACTTCCAGGATTACGACCTGGA
>PLBR01000003.1 GCA_003135435.1 Nitrospira sp.
TTCAAATTTCTGGGGCCACTTCTGACCCTCGCCTTAAAAGGGCGATCAATGGGGATAGGTATTAAGTGAGATGGAGTGTGACCATGAATGATGTTCGCCTTGAAATCATGAGCAATTCTCCCTGAATGAGTGTGATTGAGTGAGATAGCGTTCGACCTGGAATCGGGAGTAAAACCGGGAGCGAACCGGGAGTGAAACCGGGAGTAGAAAAACTCACACGGTGAACTCGCACGGAACAGGACTCATCGACAACTCCACTCCCCTCACCTCGTCCTGAACGTCTATTAAGCCCTGAGAGGGTTTTATGGACAGAGGTGACAGCCAATGGTCACGCTCACCACCGCAACGCCTCTGAGAGCCTTGACACATCCACACAGACGACCTAGCGTTTAAATGCCATTCGAAAGGCTCTTCAATGTTTGCTTGAAAATGTCAAACCACAAGAGGGCGGCGGTTTGGTGAAGACATTAAAATGACCCACGACCAAGGAGGAACGACCGTATGAGCAACGAAGACGATCCCCACGTCGAAGCGAACCTGGAAGTTATTCGAGAATACCTGCGCAGCCAATTCAAATGGTTTGAACTTATCGAAAAGCGAGATGCTCCACTCTCATACACGTTTACCGTGACGAAATCGTCAGACGAAGAATACAAATTAAAGGTTTCATGGCCACAGCTTTCAGATCAAAGCAACACCCCGGAAATGACTAAACAGCGCCTTGTCACGGACGATGTAGCTGGTAGGATGAAAGGTAAGTCTCAGGGGGAGTATTTCCCGTGGGGAAAGCACTAAGACACTCCGAAGGGGACAGCCCGCGCACTTTCATTCAATATCTACCCACCATCGGCCCTTGCGCCTTAGTTCGCACCCCTCCTACAATACGCCTCCCAGACTACAGCAAACGTAATAGTTTGATGGCTACTTTATGATACCCATCTTCGAGAACGGTCATGGCAAGGGCCTTGGCTACACTTTCAAGACTTTCTCCGCTAGGTTCGAGTCTATCTGCCAAGAGCACCTCGCCGACAAGCATGCGGGGGCCTTTGCCTTCATCTTCTACGACTTCACGAATAAGGATCTCAGCCGCATTCTAGAGGATAAAGACGTTTTTGCTCAATTGGATCGCCTCGCTGGTACACGCCTCAGCATATTCTACCTTCATGCAGGATCTAGGGCTACAGTAGAAGCCTTCAACTCGAAATTCTTGTCAGTGCTGGGTATTGCGGAAAAAGTAAGCCTTCCGTGTGTTGTCTTCTTCAAGATTGTCAACGACCGTATAGAGGATATTGCTGTTGCACAGTTGGATAACGCGGATATCATTCACGGCTTTCACGAGTTGTACAGTGTCATAGAGCGCAACCAATTAAATGAAGGAGAGGGTGCGATCAAGTGGGCTAAGATAGGTCAAAGTTCATCGGGCTTGAAGTTTTTCGTTTAGCACTCAAGAGTTGGCTCGGCATATGAGCCTATCGTGTCCAGAATTTCTGACGAGTACAGAGAACATCGACTGCGCGAGCACTGGCGGGAGAATCGGCGGCGGTGACGCTATGGCGTGTTGCAGATCGACTCTAGAGCTACCAAACGTCCCTGAAGAAAATTTCTGATACCGTTCCATTTCGCATTTGTATTATCCAAGAATGTCGCAGAAATCATGGCATTTTGAAAGCGGCCCTTAGCTATCGGCCCACCAATCTGAAGAAGAAAGGCTTTTGTCTCTGCGGCCCACTCCTCCGCTTCGCTGTCCCAGCTCGCCGTGAATTCTTCTCTCCGAGCTTGAAAGATTCCAGCCTTTATGTACTGCCGATACTCATCGTCAATGCGTTCTTTCAGTGCATACCCGCTTTCAAGCTGGTGCTTGCACTTAGGATGGGGCTGCGCAGTTCCCTGCTTTCCATTAGCCCACTTGTCCATGAAGAGACTGATAGCGCGATTTGTTTCCTCTGCGCTCCAGTGTCCATTGTTCGCTATCTGACAGATGTAGAAGAGATACCCTTCAAGGTCCGCACCCATTTTCGATCCCACGGGTTGTTGGGACAAAAATGCCTTAATCAGACCTTCAGCTTCGGCAGCACTCTTTCCTTCTAGGGGAAGTTCTACTTTCAAGCGTCCTTCAAAAGCGCTGGTGTAACTTGGAGGTTTCTCCGTACATGCTCTCTGCGTCTCTCCTTGATAGACAGTCCGCTCATGTGTGCCGGGTGCTGTGCATGAGATAACAAAAAGACACAAAGAACTGAGAGTAAGCCTTAAACTTTTCATTTCCTGGTCTTCTCTACATCAACTATAAGACAACGCCCGTAGCGGCCCTACTATACCGGAAGCAAGCGAAATCACCAACACAGTGCGAAGCGACCTCAGAGCCTTACCTGTGACCCTTGCGCCTTAGTTAACAAGCCTCCTACAATACGCCTCCCTGCGAGGCCCCTATGCCCTTCTCGGTTCGCCCCTACCGTCGCTTCCCTGTGCACTGCGCTGTCACGTACCACGCCGGTCTCTTCCAAGGCCAAGGCAACGTCTGGCATTTCTCGTGTACAGGGTGGCGACTCTCTGGTGATCTGCCAATGCGACCAGGAGAAACGCTCTCGTTCACCGTCGCGCTCCCAAATGAACAACGGATAGAAGTGTCTGAGGCGGTAGTGCACTGGTCGAGTGGCCAGGAGTTTGGGGTGGAGAATGTCGTGGTTGAGCGACACACGCACGCTCGGCTACAGCACTTCGTGAAACGGTTGGTCCGGGAGCCTACGGAGACGGGCGAGAAGTTGGCATGGAAGACGACGCACTAGAATAGTCTGGCAGCTCACGTAATAGTTATGCCTTAGGTTTCTTCACAGATGTTTCAACTTCGTTCAGCGCCGGTAGATTACTTCCGAGGTATTCCGAATGTTGCCTTATGAACGGTTCAAAGACGAGGCCGAATTTCGCGAGATGTTCGTCAAACCATTGCTTAACAGACTCGGTTACTACGGCGTCTCAGAGCAGCACGGCACACAGGAGTTCGGCAAAGACTTTGTCTTTTCTGAACTCCACCGTCTGGGTGGCATGAGGCACTATGCCGCACAGGTGAAGCATCAGAAGAGAATCAACCAGGGCACGTCCGTTGACGGATTGCTCACCCAAGTGCGACAGGCGTTCGCAAAGTCATTCAGGCGGGCCGACTCCCCTAGAGAGTGCCACGTGTCGGCGGTATATGTCTTTAACAGTGGCGAGATAACCGACAACGCGAAGGAGCAGTTCTTGAGCAATTTGGAGCGAGAACGCTACGGCGACAACGTGCATTTCCTTGACGGCGAGCGGCTTGACGCGCTCAACGAATGGGCGACAGTGCAGAGTGATGCAAATGCGAGGGCACGATTACTCGGCCTTCGTTCAGCTCTACGATTCATTATCGCTACTCTTAATGAATATCAACTTGAAGGCAAACCGGGTGTTCAACCGATGTTCATTCAGGGGATAGAGTTGTATCTGAGCGAGCCTGTTAATTGCGACGACCAGTTGCTCGTGTCGCTGTTCAATCTTTGGGGGCAGTTGCAAGGCGTAGAAGCGATACGGAAGATCTTGTTCGAGTATCTAGGGGATGCCATCGGGCTGGAGAAGAATGCGCCGAGGCTAAAACAGCTTGCGAAGGACGCGCGGACGCTTGCCATAGAAATCTGCCAAAAAATCGATGTTGCGATTGAGAAAATGAAGCCGCTCGGAGGTAGCTGAGAAGAAGGCAAGCGGAGGCACAATGCCCAACCGCCACACCCCACGCGGAGGGATGCGAAGGGGACGACGCACTAGATTGTGGCGAAGTAGAAGTGAGATCAAGCGGGGAGGTGCAGACATAGCTAACACTATTTCAAGGGGAGGTTTCAGCCATGACCTTACTTGACCGTATTATTGCTGGCTCTTTAGCGCTTGGCATTTGGATTTGGATACTCATGAGCGTACTTTCCCCTGTTTCGTTACACGCTCTATCTATCGATGCCAGCGATGTTGATGGGCTCAGAAAATTCATAGAAAAGGTAGTAGAAGATTGCACTGTCGATGGGACAAGTATTAGCTGCTAGTGTTTCACCTGAGTGAACATCTCTTGTTGAAGCGCTGTATCTTTATTGCCTGTCAACTTATTCTCTATTGGCTGCCTGTCGCGTTGGGCGCCGACTTCTCCGGCCCCGTCGTCTCTGTCCTCGACGGCGACACCATCGAAGTCCTGCGCAACCATCATGCTGAGCGTATCCGCCTCAATGGCATGGACTGCCCTGAGAAAGGCCAGGCCTACGGGAAGCGGGCGAAGCAAGCCGCGTCTGAGCTAGTGTTCGGTAAAGAGGTGACGCTACGCACGTTCGGCAAGGACAAGTACGGACGCACCCTTGCTGATGTAATCCTGCCAGATGGTACCAACGCCAATCACATGCTGCTCAAATAGGGCTGGTGTTGGATAACCTTATTGAACCGCCCTATCGACCGACACGCGGTACTCACTGGGGTAAACGGGGGTCAACGAGACTTTTCCCGTCCGGCTGAGACGGTCCACGGATGAGTAGACTTGCCCCCACCTCATGCCCGTGAGCGTGGTGAGATCTTCTATTGTTTGTGCCCCTTTCCGCCTAAGCAGCAGAAGCACTTGTCGATCGACTGATTGTGAACTGGACGGCTGTTTGATTGTGGGCTTCATGGTCTCTCCATAGCAGAAAGGTGAGAAGCAGCGTGGCAGGTACTTGACTGTAATTAACCACTCACCTCAACAGCGTGCAACAAATTCGTGAAAATGCGCACGTGACCATTTCACTCCTCCGGTGTGACAGATGGGATGGGGATTTTCTTGCCGACGAAACCTTGAGATACCATGACCCCAGAGAACGGCTGCGACCGGCAAGATCGCTACGGACGCACCCTTGCTGATGTGCTCCTACTTGATGGAACCAATGTCAACCACACACTCGTCGAAGACGGCTGGTGCTGGTGGTATCGAAAGTATGCGCCAAGGGATACTGCGCTGGAAGGGTTGGAGAAGGACGCACGAGAAGCAAAGAAAGGTCTGTGGGTAGATGCTGCTCCCATTCCACCGTGGGTCTCTCGCAAAGTGAGGCGAGCGTAGACACTTTCATGCCCCCACTGTATCCTAGTAATCGCCAGCGATCACAAGGACCATCCCATCCGGAGAAGTGAGTGGACGAGTTCATCAGCGAGGACGATCTCAAGTCATTCGACGGATGGTTGCGGTATCAGGCTATTGACGCGACCGCGATCACGCCAGAGGAATTAGCGACGTGGCGGCGCATTTTCGAGGAAGCGAGGCAGCGCAGCGCCGTGAATCCCAAAGTGGGATTGATGAAGCTT
>PLBR01000169.1:0-12933 GCA_003135435.1 Nitrospira sp.
GCGCGCGTCCAACGAGGGCCTTCGGAGGCCGCGCGTTGCGCGAGCAAAGAAGATCATCAGGCTCCATCCCTTTTTCATCCACCCATCGTGAGCACCACGCGGAATCGTGCCTTGCCGCTCAGCATACGATCATAGGCGGCAGCGGCTTGTTCGAGCGTGAAGGTCTCGACCATGGGACGAATGCCGGTCAGGGCGCAGAAGTTCAGCGTGTCTTCAGAATCCCGGGCGGTTCCGGACGGCCAACCTTGAATCGACCGGCGAGCGCCGATGAGTTGAATGGGCGTGACAGTAATGGGGTCGGCTGACGCCCCCACTACCAGTAGCTTGCCACCGACACCGAGTCCATCGATCAGCTCCGACATCGATTTACTGTTCGGCGCGGTAGCTAAAATGACCGAGGCGCCGCCCATCTTGGTCAACTCTCCGGCGGCGTTGGTCTTTTCGGTGTCGAGATAGCGGGCAGCACCTAGCTTCAACGCTAACGCTTCCTTATCTTGGCCCCGCCCGATCGCCACGGTGTGATAGCCCATCTTGCTGGCAAACTGAACGCCGAAATGTCCCAGCCCGCCCAGTCCCTGCACCGCCACCAGATCGCCCGCCTTCGCTCCACTACGGCGCAAACTGTTGAAGGTCGTGACGCCAGCGCAGAGGATCGGCGCCGCCTCCACCGGCGAGAGAGCGTCTGGAATTGCCGCTACAGCTTCGCTTCGAGCAATCATGTATTGGGCATACCCGCCGTCTTCCTGGAATCCCGTGACCTGAAAATTCTGACAGCCCATGAAATCCCCACGGCGACAGGAGACACATTGTCCGCAATGTCCACCGTGCCACCCCACGCCGACCCGTTGGCCCTTCTTCCACATCGTCACATCCGTTCCAACGGCATCGACCACACCGGCGACTTCATGGCCCGTGACGCGAGGGTAGTGCAGCCCCGGCCAGTGCCCTTCCTTCACAAAGACATCACTATGGCAGACGCCGCAGGCATCTATCTTGATGCGGACGGTATGAGGCCCCGGTTCTGGCACCGAACGCTTCACTGTCTCGAACGCGCCGCCCGGACCACTCACTTGCACCGCTGTCATCTGGGACATCACGACCTCCTTGGGTTGGATTGCATGTGAATAGGGGAAGCCTAGTCCACTGAGAGCGTTGAGGGCAAGTTGGCCGAGGACCTCTCAATACTGTCAGCCATCATTCCCTAGTTGCATCCAACAGGCCGTCCACGCTCACTCATTATTTCTTCAGGAACGGGGCTGAATGATCTCTCACTGCGCGCAACATTCTCACCCGCCCACCCACCGGCAGATATTTTTCACCCGCCCTACCCTCCGATTGCTTCGCAATCGATTTCCCGAAACGTGCCATTAGCCCGAGGAGCGCTTATGAGAGTCATTGCTTGACTTGACACCCAGTCAGCGACAGATTTCCCAAGCGCTATTCGTGGCAGATGCAAAGTCAAGAAACGACACTGGAAACTCTCGCTTCTCCACCTACTGACCTGTGAATGATGTTTCAAGACGAAGGCTTACATCACTTGATGACAATCATAGAAGGCTAGTGGTTTTTGGCGAGTAACGGGCGTATGATTTATCTCCTTTGATGTGATCTAGCTGCTTCCTCCTCCGTTGAAGACTCGCCAGAAGGGTAGGCGTCGGGCGATGACGAGACGATAGAGAGTTCATCCTTTCGCCGGCGAGGCGACGGCCGGACAAGCATCCCTCTTTGCTGGTTTTGACAGAACCTGCCCCGATTCTGGAGAGGACATATGAAAACCAACCGTCACAATGAAACTGATCCGCGATCAGCCACGCCAGATAACCTCTCTCATACCGATATTGAAGACCGTACACGGGCCGAGACATTGCTTGCCGGAGAAAATCGCCTTCTCGAGATGCTCACCACCGGATGTACGCTCTCAGAAATCCTTGATGCCTTGTGCCGGCTCATCGAAGATATCGCAACCGAATCTCTCTGTGGAATTGTGCTAGTCGATCCTATCAGCAATCGACTGAAGCACGGTGCAGCACCCAGCCTTCCACTCAGCTATAACGAGTCAATCCATGGCAGACCCGTGAATCTCCTTTCGGGTCCGTGCGCAATGGCGGCAAGTCTCAAAGAGCAAGTGATTGTCGCCGATGTCGCATCGGACACACGATGGGACACATACGAATGGCGCGCGCTGGCAATGGCACATGGACTGCGGGCTTGTTGGTCCACGCCAATATTGTCATCCGATGAAAAGGTATTGGGCACCTTCGCGATATACTCGCGCGAACCTGGCAGCCCTACCGCGCAACATCAACACCTCATCGGACAGATCACGCATCTGGCGACGGTGGCCATTGAGCAAAAGTATGGGGAAGAAAAGCTCAGGCAAAGCGAAAAAGAGCTGCAACATCTTATCGATGCCGTCCCTCAACATATCTTCGTCTTGGGGCCGGATGGGAGTTGTCTCTATACGAATCAGGTCGCACGTGACTATCACGGTCTTCTCCCCAAAGACCCTCAGGGAGACCATCTGGCGATGTTCGTCCATCCGGACGATCGGGACATGGTGTTGAGTGAACGTCAACGTTTGCTATCGAACGGCGCTCCTTACGAGCTGGAAGCACGACTGCTCGGTAAGGACGGGCAGTATCGCTGGTTTCTCATCCGTGTCAGCCCGTCGCGGGATGAACAGGGACGCATCATCCGGTGGTATGGGACACGGACGGAGATCGAAGACCGTAAGCGCGCGGAAGAGAAGCTCCGTCAAGACGAAAGGGAGCTGCGGCGCATCACTGACGCTATAGATCAGCACATTATGGTCCTCGGACCCGTCGGAAAAATTCTGTATGCAAATCGATTACTGCTCGAATATAGCGGTCTGAGCGTAGAAGACGTCATGGCGGATGACTTTCGCGCACGGCTCGTTCATCCCGATGATTTGGAAAGATCACGGGACGAGCGCCAGCATGGGCTAGAACGCGGAACCCCGTTTGAACTTGAGCTACGAGCTCGCCGCAAGGACGGCCAGCACCGGTGGTTTCTGATCCGCTATAACCCGTTGCGGGACGAAGAGGGACGGATCATTCGCTGGTACTCGACGGGAACCGACATCGACGATCGCAAACGGGACGAAGAGAGGATTCAAAAAGAAAACTTGGCGTTGCGCGAAGAGATCGATCACTCTTCGATGTTTGAAGAAATCGTTGGTTCATCGGAAGTCATCCACAAAGTATTGACGCAAGTCACCAAAGTGGCGCCGTCGGATTCCACGGTGCTCGTTCTGGGTGAGACCGGGACGGGCAAGGAGTTGATCGCGCGCGCGATTCACTACAACAGNNTCCGAGCTGTTCGGACACGAGAAAGGCGCATTCACCGGTGCGCTGCAAAGGCGTCTGGGACGGTTTGAGCTGGCCGATGGCGGGACGATCTTCCTTGACGAGATCGGGGACCTGCCGGCCGAGACCCAAATCGCTCTGTTGAGAGTACTCCAAGAGAGAGAAATTGAACGAGTCGGCGGCAGCCAATCGATTTCAGTAGACGTGCGCGTGCTGGCCGCCACGAACCGCGACCTGAAGGCGGCCATGGCGGCAGGCACATTTCGCCAGGATCTCTTCTACAGACTGAATGTCTTTCCAATCCAGATCCCCTCGCTGCGCGAACGGGTGGACGATATTCCTTTACTCGTCACATACATGATTGAGCGGTATGCGAAGAAGGCCGGGAAAAAGATCAGGAACATACAGCAAGAGACCCTGAAGCTGTTTCAGGCCTACGACTGGCCCGGCAACATTCGCGAGCTGCAGAATGTCATCGAGCGGGCTGTCGTGCTGTGCGATAGCGAAACATTTTCCGTCGACGAGACCTGGCTGAAACCGGAAGGGCACAGGCTGTCGGGGTCGGTGGTTCCCTTAGGCGCCACGCTTGCCGAGCATGAAAAAGAAATAATTGAAGCCGCGCTGGCGGATTGCGGGGGCCAGGTCAGTGGCCCTACTGGTGCCGCTGCCAAGCTCGGACTCCCGAGGCAGACGCTTGAGTCAAAAATCACGACCCTGGGAATTAACAAGAATCGGTTCAAGACTCGACAAGTCGACTGCGCACGATAAAGAAGCCGAAAGCTGTTTGCACGCTAACCGTAAGAGCCAGTCTCTCGCAAATCGCTCCTTCTGGTTTAGACTGTTCTTCTGACTTCGCCCCTCTCACCGCCTTCCACGCAATCGGATCGGAGAATTGAAACTTCACCGGATACTTCTGCCCCTATTGCCGATTATTCAGCAAATGCTGAAAGTTCGGCAGCCGCTGCCACGCTAAGCGAAAGTATATCAAAGGCTTACAAGTGGCCTCTTCATTGCACTATTTGTTGTCATCGAGGTCGCAGGAGTCGCACATGACAATAAGGATTGAAAGAGAAACCCACAGGCTAAAGACGATGATTCGAGTGAGCGGTCGGCTGCAATCGAAGCATCTGGATGAATTGAAGACGCAACTAGAAGGTGCTCAGCGGCGGATTGCGCTGGACCTCAATGGAGTGACGCTCGTGGATGTCGAGATAGTTCGATTTCTGAACGCCTGCGAGAAAGGCGGAGTCGAGCTCCTCAATTGCTGGCCGTACATACAGGAGTGGATGATCCGTGAAAAAGGCAGGGAAGGATAAGGCGGTGCAGTTTGATAACCAAATCGACCCACACACAAGAAGGGGAAATTCCAATGACAACTACTACTGTGCAAAATAACGATCACACCATGAAGCACATTATTTTCATTATTCTTGGTGCCGTGACTGTTATGTGCCTGGCACTTGCCACTGGCTACCTCCAGCCTTAGCCGTTGAGGAAAATGTGCGAAGTGGCAGACGCAAGGTCCCGTCAAGGAAGGAGGCATGCAATGAGGTGCGCACGGTGCGGTGGATTGATGGTACGTGAGAAGTTTGAAGACCTTGGAGGACTCGCGTCAGGTGACCATGAGTATGCCGGATGGCGTTGCATCAACTGTGGGGCGATTGTCGATCCACTGATTGCTGCACATCGGCGCCTCACGTCGCAGGCAGCAGCATCTAACCCGGCATTGACAACCGCATAAGGAAGCTTCCTTCATGCACACTTTATGTATGGCGAATTGGTGGCGCCGCGACTCAGCACGGCGTCTCCCGCTGAGGTAGATAGGCCCCTCCCTACACCCCGGAGGGGCCTGTCTCCTCAGTGAGGAACAGAAGCAGATGACAAGAATGAAGGAACGGGACTGTCGGCAGTGATGAGGATGGCAGCATGGACCAGATGATCTTGTGTGCAATGACAATGGCAGCAGATCATCGCAAAGTCCCAAACAGGAGGATTCGGCCATGATTAGGCATGTGACATGGGCAGGCTCTACGATTCTCATTCTTGTTGCAGCACTTTGCCCCGGCGCAGCCGCGGCACATGGAGATGCGCCAATGGAACTAGACCCGTGCATGCGCCAGGCAGGTGAGAGCGTGGTGCATTTCAGCACCTACCAGCCGCAACACGAGCTGAAAGCGCAATACTGCACGGAAATTCCCAAGACAGGCGAGACCTTCCTAGTCGTGGACCTCGTGGACCCGGCGCTGCGCAACATACCGGTAGGTATGCGGGTCGTGAAGGGAATCGACGGGATAGAAGCTCAGACGGTGGCAGACTGGCGTCCGAGCCACCACCCGGCCGGAGTAATCAGTGGCGCGACCACGCTGGACGAAGGCCTGTACAGGGTAGTCATTACGGCGGAGGGGCGGAATCCTTTGCGCTACCAGTATCTCTTACGGGTACAGATGATCGACTATCAGAAGATTGTGCTTTCCGTGATAGAACCGCTGATCGGAGTGCTGCTATTTACCTGGCTCGCGTACAAGCTCGTAAAATCGAGGCGAACACTGCGGAATTGGTGGACTGTCCTCCGTTCGTAGGAAGCCAGGTGTTCCAACCCGCGATCAGATGGTTCACAATTTCAGAGGGAGGATCCTGACGATGTCTGTGCAATTGCTAAAACCTGCTGGCCTGCACTTAATGACATCGCGAACCGACACAGCTTTGAACGGAAAAGGCTGGATGCCTTGGTACGGCTATTTTGCCTGGGGGGGTCCTCTATACCGTTCTTGCCGTTGTGCTGTTCGCGGATTCGACTTGGCCTGTTCTGGCATGGATTTGCGCCATCAGTGCGCCGGTGGGATTTTACTATACCTGGAGAGCTTGGACACGAGGGAAACGAAACGGAGATGATGCCTAACTGTGCGCTGCAGCGAACCCGGCCATTGCGCTGTGGCTACAATCCACCCCCCTCGTGGACCGAGTCGCTAAGCTTGGGTCGCTGGAGGGCCATGTGCTGAAACAAGACGACCCAATGTCTGAACGCTGCGCTCGGGCACAGCATTCAAAGACGAGGGGGAGGTCTGATGGAATCATTGATGGAAACTCTTGTCGGTCGTCGGGCGAACAAAGATGAGGGTCTCATGCCGTTCTCCGTTCCGACCTACGCGCAGATTCGCCGTTAGGCAATTCGCCGTACACGAAGCTAATAAAATCGAACTCTCACTTGGACTTCTCCAATCTATACTCTCCACTGTCACAATTGCGAAAAGCAATGTGGGTCGAGTTGGTGCAACGTAACCCGACAGGGCTTTGAGAATGTTGGGTTGCGCTATCGCCGACTCAACCTACTGCGCTTCGACCCAACCTACCGCGTTATTTGTTCACCGCCCTAAAAAATTCAATGATCGCCTTATTTTTTCTCGGCCATTCGGGGTGCCTCCCCGTGCCTTCACAATAGCGTGTGGTTACATTATTCTTACAACCCTTGTACGTGACGCAGCCGTCTGCATCTTTTACAGAGCTTGCGGTCTCGCAACCATTACAGGCAGCCCACCATTGTATCGTCTCGTTACCATAACCCGGGAAAAGGGTGTCATGACTACTGTGCATGACCATCACGGGAAGCGGGCTAGGACAATTATATTCTTTCAAGTCCTCACCCTTGATGCCCACCGCACTGGGAGCAATTGCCGCTGGAATATGTTTGGTGCCATTAATAAACGCGATGCCCATGGCAATGGTCCCGCCATCGGAATGACCGGTTAGAAAAATCCGTTTTTTGTCGATACACCATTTCTTTTCGATCAGTCCTGGTATTTCAGCAAGTTCTACAATAGCTTCAGTACTCATTTTGCGGTGATCGGCATACGCCACAATAAAACCTGCCGCCGTTGCTTCTTGCGTGAGATACATATATGTCTCCGACTCATATCGATTTGTTCCCCCTGGTGCGTAGACCATGAGTAAAGGATGGGCAATGCTTGGATTGTAGTTGACCGGCGTTTTTACCATATAGCGAATACCCGCCGATGTCTGTTCATCATTGCTGGCGCCGGCATTACCAGGTTTCGTTCCTGGCTCGCAGTGTCCCGTATTATTGTCGACTGCATACACAGCCTCTCCAAACATTTTGCCACGAGAAACGGCTTCAGCACTATTGCTTCCAGCATAATAAATCGCGCCCGCACCAATCATAAATATGCCTATCGCTACAGCAACAATAGTTATACGGGCGGGCTGTTTTTGCCGGAAGCGTAACCACTCCGGCTTAAAAATACCAACCACTAACAGGGCCACCGAAAGGAAAATCATCGCCTTGAAGATAATTAATAACAACGCGTTCATCGGTTGTACCTCGTACCTTTTACTGCGAGAGGATTTGGGGTCAGCAACTGTCTCGACTGTCACGCGCACTGAGGCTGTTCCGTCCGCCAGTGCGTCCCACGAGGGCCTTTCGACTCTTCACCTTCTCCAGAGGGACCAGACATACTGTCCTTCTCTGCGTGCATCGAGCGACCCCCGCTCTTCTACCTTCTCCCTTAAGGGCGGGCTATTAGCGCAACGTCACAATCGTCACGCCATCTCCGCCTTCTGCGCGATCACCTGGGCGGGTGCCGGCAACATAGGGGGAATCTTTTAAATAGTACTGCAATGTGGCTTTAAGCTTGCCTGTGCCATGGCCATGAATGATGCGGAGAAACGGCACTGCAGACATCGTTGCGCGATCCAATGCCGCAACCACTTGATCCAACGCCTCGTCCGCCGCCTTACCTCGAACATCCACGATCGTCTGTTCATCGAGTCCCAGCCCGCCGCCCGACGAGAACCGGCGGGGACTCAATGACGATGGCACCGGCGGCGACGGTACTGCGCTCCCTCGTATGAGGCCCACGAGATTCGCCACTGTGGCAAGCAATTCACCCTCCCCCACCTTTATCCTCACGCGTTTCTTTCCCTGCGGCGTTTCTAGTAATGTGCCGGTCATGCCGAGCCCGCTGATCTCGACCTGATCCCCCACCCCCAACTGCTCAAGTGGAATCGGCGTGCCGGCTGGGGCCAATTTGGCTCTCGTCTGCGCCTCCAGCTCGAACAATCGTTGCTTCGCCGCTTTGGCTTTGATCAACTTCTGCTCGCCCTTGACGGTATCAACCGTGGCTTGTACTTCAGCCCGCGCGCGACTGAACTGCTCGCTGAGTTTTCGCTTGAGGCCTTTCTGCGCTTCGCGTTCCGTCTCTTCCAGGTGAGCCAGCTGCGCCTTCGCTCGTTGTTCGGCCTGTTCCGCTTCACGTCTGGCCTCGACAGCCCGGGCCAGATCGTCGGCCAACTGCCGCTGGGTGGCCTGCAGATCGTGCAGCATCGTTTCCATGACACGCTCGTCTGTATGGAGCTTCTGCCTCGCCTCATCCAGCAAGGCCCGGTCCATGCCCAACCGGCCAGCAATCTCAAGCGCGGACGACCCACCGGGTACCCCCATGAAGAGCCGATAGGTCGGCGAGAGGCTCGCCACGTCAAATTCGACCGCGGCGTTCGCGAAGCCGGGCATCGTGTGGGCCAAGGCCTTCAGCGACCCGTAGTGCGTGGTCGCGACGACTTTCATCCCCAGCGTGGCCAGCCGACAGAGTAACGCTTCGGCAAGGGCCGCTCCTTCTGTCGGATCGGTCGAGGTCACCGGTTCATCGAGGAGGACCAACCATTGCCGCGGGACGGCATTCGCGTCGCCTCTGCGCTGACGGTCCGTTTCATCGAGCAACTGAATCATCTGGATCATGTGCGCCGAAAAGCTGGACAGATCGCGAACCAGATCTTGGGCGTCGCCGATATCGGCATAGACGTCGGGAAAGATCGCCATCTCGGATTCCGCGTCACAGGGCAGGTGCAATCCGGCCCGAACCATCAAAGCAAAGAGACCGACGATCTTAAGGGTCACGGTCTTCCCGCCCGTATTGGGACCGGAGATGACGAGCACGCGGATCGATTCATCCAAGAGGATATCGTTGGCGACCACCTGCTCTTTCGACAACACGAGCAAGGGATGCCTGGCACGCATGAGCCGTACACGCCCTTCTGCGTTGAGCCCGACAGGATGCGCCTTCAATTGGCGGGCAAACAATGCCCGCGCCGAAATACCGTCGAGCACGGCCAGCGCATCGAGCCCCGCCAGCACGACCTCGGATTGTGCGGCGACGAGGGCAGACAGCTCACGAAGGATGCGTCGCACTTCCCGTTCGACTTCAAGATCCGCCACTTTGATCGAATTGTTCAACTCGACAAGCTCGCGTGGTTCGAGAAACACCGTGGCCCCGCTGGCCGAGACGTCATGGACGATCCCCGGCACCCGTCCCCGCATGTCGGCTTTCACCGGAATGACATACCGGCCTTCTCGCTGGGCGAAATACTGCTCTTGCAGGATGTCTTCATAGCGATGCGAATGGAGGATCTGATCCACCTGATGCCGCATCCGCTGTTTGTACGCATGCGCCTGATGGGTCAAGCGCCGCAAATCCGGCGTCGCTGACTCCTTGATCGAGCCGTCGGGATGGATCGCCGTATCCAGCGCCGTTTTCACAGGTCGCAGTTCCTCGACCGATCGCAGGGGGTACGCAACAGATGCCAGCGCAGGAGCGTCGTGCTGATGCCGCACCACAAAACGGCCGCTCTCCTCCAGCAACCCCAGCACCATCGCGCAATCTCGGAGTTCGTGGACCTCCAATGCCGCCCCTTTCCTCGCCCGTGTGAGCGGATCCCGAATATCCGGAAATGCAAAGGTCGGCAGAGCCTCGCCGGCTTCTTGTAGCTGTCCCATCTCCGTCGTTTCCTGTTGGCGCCGTTGCGCATCGTGCAGGCCGGTTGCCAATTCGAGGGCACGACAGCGCGCCGCCCCCATCGTCGAACGGGCATGCCCGGCAAGGGCCTCCAGCAGTCTGGGCCACTCCAAC
The DNA here is from genome assembly GCA_003135435.1 of Nitrospira sp. Taxonomy (GTDB): domain Bacteria; phylum Nitrospirota; class Nitrospiria; order Nitrospirales; family Nitrospiraceae; genus Palsa-1315. Next base: position 10,244 of record PLBR01000169.1, read on the forward strand.
ACCTGCATGGTTTGTTCGGAGAGATTCACCGCTACCTCAAGGGAAAATGTCTCACACTGAAATGCACGAACTCTAACGAACCCAGCGACAGAGACGCAAGGCACAGGTCCGCGGGCCTCGCACAAATTCTGTCAGCATTCGGTTCAGGTGGCAGTGAAACTCCTGTGATCCGGCGCGGGGTTACCCCTTTGGTATAGCTTGACAAGGCCTAGGGTCGCCGATATCATCGGCCTCATTGTGGCCGGTGATGGAACCGGCCCATTATTTCTTGAGGAGCTACTCGTCATGGCTATTCGGATCGGTATCAACGGATTTGGACGTATCGGACGGAACGTCCTGCGGGCATCACTCGGTGATCCAGACCTACACTTTGTCGCAATTAACGACCTCACAGATGCGAAAACGCTCGCCTATCTCTTGAAATACGACTCGGTGCACGGGACGTTACAGGGGAGCGTCGAGGCCAAAGACGACCAGATCCTCATCGACGGCAAGCCCATTAAGGTGCTCGCGATGAAGGACCCCGAAGAACTTCCCTGGAAAGATCTGGAAGTCGACGTCGTCATCGAATCGACCGGGCGCTTTACCGACCGCGAAGGCGCGGGGAAGCACCTCTCGGCCGGAGCCAAGCACGTCATTATTTCCGCGCCGGCGAAGGACCCGGATGTCACCCTCGTGTTGGGCGTCAACGACGAGGCCTACGATCCGAAAACGCACCACATCATTTCCAATGCCTCCTGCACGACCAATTGTCTGGCTCCCGTGGCAAAGGTTCTGTTGGATAATTTCGGCATTAAGCACGGCGTCATGACCACGATCCACTCCTACACCAACGNNCCAACGACCAGCAGTTGCTCGATCTGCCCCACAAAGACTTGCGGCGCGGGCGCGCGGCCGGCATGTCAATGATCCCGACCAGCACCGGCGCGGCAAAGGCGCTGCATTTGGTGCTGCCGCAGCTCAAGGGCAAGATCGACGGCCTCGCGATCCGCGTCCCCACGCCGAATGTCTCGCTGGTGGATCTGACCGTCGAAACCGAAAAGGACTGTGACATCGCCTCCGTCAACGCCGCCTTCCGGAAAGCGGCGAATGGCCCGATGAAAGACATTCTGCTCTATTCTGAAGACCCGATCGTCTCGATCGACCAAAAAGGCGATCCTCATTCGGCCACACTCGATGCCCCGCTCACGATGGTCATCGACAAGCGGCTCGTCAAGGTGACGGCCTGGTACGACAACGAGTGGGGGTATTCATGCCGGGTTCGAGACCTAATCAAGGTGATCGCGGCAAAAACGGCAAAGCGCTGACATACCGCGAGGCGCTGCCTGCCTCAGCCCGATCCTGTTGCACGCTGACTCCCGTTCCTGGAAGGACCGACCTGACGGAGCCCCCATGAAACTGCGCAAACAAACGATCGACGACGTCGTGCTGCGAAACAAGCGCGTCATCATCCGAGCCGACTTCAACGTCCCGTTGGACGATTCGCACCAAATCACCGACGACACCCGCATTCGCTCGACCCTGCCGACCATCAATCGAGCCGTCGACGAAGGCGCCAAGGTGATCCTCTGTTCGCACCTGGGCCGACCGGATGGAAAGTTCGACCCCAGGTACAGCCTGGCCCCGGTAGCAAAACGCCTGGGTCGGCTCCTGGGCAAGGAGATTCTGTTTGCACCGGATTGCATCGGCCCGGCGGTGGAAGGGCTTGTCGCTAAGATGAAGCCGGGCGACGTCCTGCTCCTTGAAAACCTCCGATTCCATCAGGGTGAAGAGGAAAACGACGATGCCTTTTCGAAAGCGCTGGCGGCCCTCGGCGATATCTATATCAACGACGCGTTCGGCGCCGCACACCGGGCTCATGCCTCCACCGTCGGCATCACCAAATTTATTCCCGCATCGGCCGCCGGCTTCCTCCTGAAGAAAGAAATCGAATACCTCGAGGGAGCCGTCGAAAACCCCNNGTCGCCATTCTCGGCGGTGCAAAAGTATCGGGAAAGATCGGCGTCATCGAGAATCTGGGCAAGCGCGTCGACAAAGTCATTATCGGCGGCGGCATGGCGTTTACCTTCTTAAAGGCAAAAGGGATGGAGATCGGCAACTCACTGGTCGAAAACGACATGTTGGACTTCGCCAAAGGCATTGAGGACCATGCCCTTTCCCGCGGCGTGAAATTCTACCTGCCGGTCGATTGTGTCGTCGCGGCCAGCCGCGAGCCTGGGGCGGAATCGAAGATCGTCCCGGTCCAGGAGATTCCGAAAGGGTGGTACGCCCTCGACATCGGCCCGGCCTCCGTTAAACTATTCGACGAAGCAGTCCAGAACGCGAAGACGATTCTGTGGAACGGACCAATGGGTGTCTTTGAAATCGATGCCTACGCCCGAGGCACCCTCGCAATGGCTCACGCGATTGCCAATGCCTACGCCTTGACGATCGTTGGCGGCGGCGAAACGGCTATGGCCGTGCATCGAGCCGGCGAATCGGAGAATATGTCGTTCATCTCGACCGGCGGCGGCGCCGCGTTGGAATTGCTCGAAGGCAAACGACTCCCGGGCTTGACCGCCCTCCCGGATCGAGTCTAGTAATCGCCTCGTCACTGGGCAGACCGCAGAATAACTATTGTGGCACGCCTGACATTCAGCGGTTCGCATGCTTGGGGAAACAGGACACAATCCCGCAGGATGCTCAAAAAG
>PLBR01000169.1:12976-13239 GCA_003135435.1 Nitrospira sp.
GGCAACTGGAAGATGAACAAGACGGCCTCGGAGGCCGGGGCCTTCATTCACGACCTCCGTGAGCGACTGCCTGCATCCCCCAACGCCGACGTGGTCCTTGCACCGCCCTTTACGGCCCTCGAATCGGCCCGCAACGCCTTGGGTCCCTCCGCCTGGATCAGCCTCGGCGCACAAAATGTACATTGGGAACAGCACGGGGCCTTCACCGGAGAAGTATCCGCTCCGATGTTACGCGATCTTGGCTGCCGCTATGTGATCGTCGG
>PLBR01000187.1 GCA_003135435.1 Nitrospira sp.
TTTTTCTCTGTCGTCGCAAAGGGCCACAACCAACTATTTTTGAACTCGCTCGATTATTCTGGGCTGTGCTCAGTGCCTCAAGAGAACGACTTGCATTGCTCCGTGTTGTGCCCCGCTTAATTTGTGGACAGGTAGCTTAGGCAGGTGGATGCATGAAACCCGTGGAATTTATTCAAACCCATCGGAGCGTAAGACAGCCGAACCCCTCTCAACAGAGTAACGAGCGAGTGCACCAGGAGGTCCTTTGAGAAAGGGACAATCGAAGAGGGCTGGATTCTCTGCAAAATGGATCGTTTCCAATCTTCAATAAACTGTCTACAATTTAAGCGGGGCAGAACATCCCGGCTTCGGCACCACCGAGAAATTGATTGCGTCCTAGTTTTTTTCACGCAGCTCGTCGGTGAACCTTTGCAATACTTTCACTCTGGCTTCCACGTCACTTGCAAATAAATCATGGCTTGCAGGTAGTCCTTCGAAATGTAGAGCAGGCACTGGAGGATCTCTAAATTCTTCCACATGACCAGCATCCATATTCTGCTGCAGATATTGGATTGTGTTGGTGAACCACTGTTTTCTTTCATCAGCAGGCGGCCGGGATGTGGGAGTCGATAGAGCTTTGTCGATGATGCGATTGCCTTCGGCTCGCAACTGAGCCAACTGGTTTTTCATCGCTGCCTTTCTGGTCTTCCCAGTGAGTTCAACCACATTCGTCCCAACGTCCTTGTTCTCATACGGATGATTCTGGAGCGAGGCTATCTGGCGCTCTCTTTCTTTAACCTTTTTCTGTAACGCCTGCAGCGTCTTCCCTGTATCCTTGCCGATTTCAGTTAACTGAGCAGTGAACGTGTCGAATCTTCGTTCGAGGGTTTCTATGTTTCTATTTTTGGCTTCCAGATCCTTGCTAAGTGATGCTATTTCTCTGGAGAGAGACTCGTTTTGTGTCTTCAGCGGTTGGGAATTTCGGTAGCTCTCTTCCCACTGCAGAAACAACCCAAGGAAAAAACTTAACGCCAACGCTGTCAAATACTGCGCTTGACTCACCTTGCCGCCGCCAAGACGCCTCGCTGTCCAGTCGATGAGCATCATCATGGCGCCCCCAACAAGGAGGAACACCAGGGCCTGCAAAGTAAATAGGCCTAAATCGGCGACCCGCTCGCCAAGAGTGAGAGTCAAGAGGTCCTCCACGCACCATCACTCGTTTTGGTGGTAGAGCATAGGCCCAAACGCAGTACCGAGAAAACCACCCGTTCGCGGGGGATCAGAATCTCTTATGGTGCCCCCCAGGCCAGCCATTCTGGCGTCGCGGAACACGGGTGAATGTGGGACGTGCTGTTGGGATTCTGATTAGGCAGACGTTCGCCCCTAGACGTGGGGGTCCCCAAGTAGGCCCCCCGCTTGCCGACCAAGCCCTATACATCGCCTGTGTCAGCGTACGCACATCGGGTTCCCTACGCTCGGAGGAGGTAATCGGGGAACACCCCAGGCCTCTTCCCAGGTGTTATTAGGGTACTACGTTTCATGGCAGAGTCAGGGGAACACCAACAGAGAGAGACAACGAGAGGCAAGAGCGGTTCTAGCGACCATCACAGGTGGGAAGGAGGATAGCCGCGTTTCTCAAGCACTTCGGCGGTCCCCCTTTATACAATCCCGCCTTCGGCACCAATACAGGCTTTTCTTGGTTGCGGTTTTGGTTGCGGTTCGGGAGCGGTTTTGGTGACGATCAGGGAAATGTCTCAGTCGCAGATGATCACAGTGGTAGGACAGAAATGTTGCATGACTTCAATGGGATCGTATCAATTGGTCTCACTCGATCATCTTCAGTAGTATCTGCCTGAGTAGCTCTTTTAAGGCGAGGTCTATGTGATGGCATGAGCGCGACGGTGTAAGGAATGCCAGGAGGCGCGCACCGCCCAACGGTGCGCGCGACCGCATCACGATGAGGGACACAGGTTGCCAGCCCACAGGTCCTCGCTGAACCCCGCGCCCCGCTTGCGTGCGGCGCCTTTCCTACGCGGGATTGTGCTCCGCTGTGCCCGGGCTGACGCCCCCGTGCTCGCGGGGTGCGCCCGGCAGTTGCCGTCGGGCTGAATGCGGTGGTTTATGCGTGACTGGGCTCCGCCCAACGGCATTCCCCCAGGGAGGCTCGGGGCTGAGGGCGCGTCGGGATCTTTTCACCGGCGCCGGCTGGGGGTCGCGACTTTGCGCTCGCGGTCGACGGGGTCGTCTCCGACGCGTTGCGGGTAAGTGCGCTGGCCTCGGACCCGAGCGTGAGGCCGAATGTCCGCTCAGGGATGGGCAAGATGGGCAAGATGTAAGGTTTAAATAATCTTCCCAAGTTCGTAACCTCAATGAGCCAATAACTGCCCACGCAAGGCATGATCTTTTCAGTTGGATGCTACCACTCTGCTACCGGAACACCCCAACCCAGGCGCATCCAGCACGATATCGATTACTCCGATTCCTTGTTTTTCTGCTCAGATACAGGCTCCTGGGTCTGCTGAGTTTGGTCAACCGGACATCTCTTAATCAGCGGGCCGT
>PLBR01000246.1 GCA_003135435.1 Nitrospira sp.
CCCACCGGTCGCCTCTACGCCAACGAGATGGTGGACAAGCCCTATACCCGGTTCGGCATCACCGACGATGCCCAGAGCCACATCGTGCCGACATTAATCCGTCAGGAGCGGTAACTCGATCGAGAGCACATGTTGAATCTGTTTCTTCTACTTTTCGCGGGTTACATAGCCGGACTGCTTCTTCCTCTGTGTTGTCCCGCCAAACCAAGAATACAAAACATTCTCGCGCATGGGTCCGCCGGGCTGGCTAGTGGAGCAGGCATCTTGCTCGGAGTCACCGGCCTCTTCGCCCCGGAGCCCTGGACGGCTTCAGTGCAATCCACACTTCCCTTTCTGACCTTCGCGATCCGGCTTGACCCCCTCGCCGCCCTCTTCGTGCTGACCATCTCTCTGGTCGGTCTGGCCGCTTCCATCTATGCGCTCGGGTACGTGACCGAATTCTATGGGCGGGCCTCGATCGCTGTGCTTGGGTCACTCTTCAACGGGTTTCTTCTCTCGATGACCCTCGTCGTGATCGCCGACAACGGATTCTTCTTCCTGATCGTGTGGGAACTCATGTCGTTGCTGTCCTATTTCCTCGTGGTGACGGAGCACGGGAAGGCCGAGGTGCGTTACGCGGGTTTGTTCTACCTGATCATGACGCATGTCGGAACGGCGTTCATCATCCTGGCCTTCTTGATCTTCTTTCAGGGAGGTGGGTCGTTCTCGTTCGAGGCCTTCCGGCATCCTGAGCAGCCCTTGTCCGAAGGGATGAGAACCCTGGTTTTTCTAATGGTCCTGATCGGTTTTGGTACCAAAGCGGGCATTGTGCCGCTCCACGTCTGGTTGCCCTACGCGCACCCGGCGGCGCCATCGCATATCTCGGCGCTCATGTCGGGCGTAATGATCAAGACGGCCATCTACGCGCTCGTGCGGGTATACTTCGATTTCCTCGGAGGCCAGTTCCCTTGGTGGTGGGGATTTGTCGTGCTGGTCATCGGCGCGGTGTCAGCATTGTTGGGTGTGATGTATGCGCTGATGGAACATGATCTCAAAAGCCTGCTCGCATACCACAGCGTGGAGAACATCGGCATCATTCTGTTGGGCATCGGAGCCGGCATGATCTTTCAGACCTTCGGGCTCACAGAATTTGCTGCCCTGGGGTTGCTGGCCGGGCTCTATCATACGATCAACCATGCCATGTTCAAGGCGCTGCTGTTCTTAGGCGCCGGCTCGCTGCTCTATGCCACCCACACACGTAATATGGAGGAGTATGGTGGCCTGCTTCGACGCATGCCTTGGACCGGGGTCTTTTTTTTGATCGGGGCCGTGTCGATTTCCGCCTTGCCTCCCACCAATGGATTCGTCAGCGAGTGGCTGGTCTTCCAAAGTCTCTTCCTCAGTTTTCACCTCCCAACCGTCTTGCTGAAACTCATGCTTCCGCTTGCCGCGGCGATGCTGGCCCTGACCAGCGTGTTGGCTCTGACCTGCTTCGCCAAGGCATTCGGGATCTCTTTTTTGGCCCTGCCACGGAGCTCCCATGCGCGACAGGCGGAGGAAGTGCCGATCACCATGCGTATTGCGATGGGCATGCTGGCGGTGGTCTGCGTGTTGCTCGGCCTCGCGCCCATGGTCGTCGTTCCGATGTTAGACCGGGTGGTCGCACCATTTGCAGGCCTGTCGATCGAGGGAAAAGTGCTGGCGCTGGATGGCTGGGCGCTGGCCCCGGTGAATGTGGAATTCTCCAGCCTTTCGCCCATGGCACTGGCGCTCCTACTAATTGCGTTGTCCGCACTCGGACTGTTGCTCGCCGTCGCATTCGGCGGTCTCGTGAAGCAGCGGTACTACAAGACGTGGGGCTGTGGAATCAACCTGACCGCACGCATGGAATACACCGCGACCGGCTTTGTTCAGCCGATCAAGCGAGTCTTCGGCGCAATTTATCAGCCGACGGTGAAGTTGGAGACGGAGTTGCTTAAAGAGTCGCGGTATTTCGCCAAACGTCGGCACTTCGAGTTCCACATCGAGCCGGTCTTCCAGAAATATCTCTACGATCCCGTGGTTGCGTTCTTCATCGGTATGGCCGAGCGCCTACGAGTGATTCAGGGGGGAAGTCTGCATCTGTACTTGGCGTATATCTTCGTCACACTCATCGTCTTGCTGTTATTCGCGGTGTAACTCGATGTTGCAAGCCATTTTTCTCGTTGTTGCCCAAACGATCGTCTTACTGGCCGTCTCACCATTCATCGTGGGCCTGATCAAAAAGGTAAAGGCGCGTCTGCAATTACGGCGGGGAGCCAGTGTCTTTCAGCCCTATGCGGATCTCGCCAAGCTCTTCCGTAAGGAGCCGGTGGTCTCCACCACGACCTCGTGGATCTTCACCGCGACGCCGTACATTGTGTTTGCATCTACGCTGGCCGCCGGGTTGTTGGTCCCCATCTTTGTTTCCAGGACGCCGCTCAACTTTGCCGGCAACATTATCGCGGTCGTGTATCTACTGGCGCTGGGGACGTTCTTCCTGATGTTAGCCGGCCTCGATGCCGGTTCAGCCTTCGGTGGGATGGGAAGCAGCCGCGAGGCAATCGTCGCCTCCCTGACCGAGCCGGCAATGATTCTTTCTATCTTTGCGATTGCGTTGACCAAGGGATCGACCAACTTGAGCACCATTGTCCATAAGACCGCGCTGTTGGAAGGGATCGTGACGGACCCGTCGCCATATCTGATGGCACTGGCAGCCCTCTTTATCGTGGCCATCGCCGAAACCGGCCGTGTGCCAGTCGATAATCCGGCGACACATCTCGAACTGACCATGATCCATGAGGCGATGGTCCTGGAATACTCAGGCCGCTATCTCGCCTTAATCGAATGGGCAGCCGGCCTGAAGTTAGCCGTGTTTCTCTCTCTGATCGCCAACATCTTCGCGCCCTGGGGAATTGCGACCACGCTGGCGCCCGCCGCGATGGGGATCGGGCTCGTGGCCTACTTATTGAAGATTGCAGGACTTGCGATGTTGATCGGGGTCATCGAGTGTATGTTCGCAAAATTGCGGTTGTTCCGCGTGACGGATCTCCTGGGCGTCGCCTTTATCCTGGCGCTGCTCGGACTGCTGTTCTTTTACATTCTTCGGAGCTGAGCGGATGCAGATTTCTTCTCACATTGGATCGCAACTCGTCGACTTGTGCTCGGCCTTACTCTTGTTAACCTGCTTCGCCATCGTGGCGCAGCGGCGGCTCTCAGCCTGCGTCGACTTGTTCGCGCTGCAATCGGCCTTTCTCGTCCTGACGGCAGCGCTGGTGGCCTTTCTGACCGGGAACCACCATATCTACATTGCGGCGGGGCTGACCGGCCTGATTAAAGTGATCATCATCCCGCGGGTCCTGAAAAAGGTCATCGAGCGTCTCAACGTCAAGCGAGAACTGGTCATGAACGTCAACGTGCCGGCCGGCCTGCTGATCTGCGGCGCCCTCGTCATGCTGGCCTTCTTTATTACGCAGCCTATCATTCCGCTGGGTTTTCTGCTCACCCGCGATTCTTTGGCCATCGCGCTTGCGATCGTGCTCATCGGATTTTTCACGATGATTGCGAGACAAAAGGCCGTGTCGCAGCTGGTGGGCTTTCTGGTCATGGAGAACGGATTGTTTTTGGGGGCCACGGCCGCCACCTACGGGATGCCCTTGATCGTCGAACTGGGTGTGTTCTTCGACGTGCTCATCGCGGTGCTGATCGCGGGGATCTATACGAATCGCTTACAAGACGCGTTCGACAGTGTGGATACCAGCCACCTCACCGTGTTGAAAGAATAAGTGAAGGGTTCATTCCAATGATCGAAGTCCTTGTCTTGTTGATCGCCCCGCTCCTCGCGGGAGGGCTGAGCTTGGTCATTCATCGGTCCGCGCTGCTCCACGCGATCAACCTCACGAGTATGAGCCTGCTCGTGGTGGCAGAAATCATGATTACCCGGACCGTGCTGAGAGACGGTCCGTTCACGGCTCTGGGGCAGTTGGTCTATCTCGACGCCTTGTCGGCCTTCATTCTCTTCATCATCGGGGCGGTCGGACTGGCCTGTTCGCTCTACATGCGTTCCTATATGGATGAGCAGGTCGCGCGAGGCGTGATCGCGCCCGGACGACTCAACCTGTTCTTTTTCCTCTTTCACATGTTCTTGCTGGCGATGGTGATTGCGACCGTCGCCAACAGTGTCGGGGTACAATGGGTGGCTATCGAGGCGACGACACTCACTACGACCTTTCTGATTGCCTTCTGGCGACGACGAGAATCCTTGGAAGCCGGGTGGAAGTACCTCATCTTGTGTTCGGTCGGGATTTCCCTCGCACTCTTCGGCGTGGTGCTCACCTATTATTCGTCGCTGCATGTGCTGGGTGATGTCAGCGAGGCGTTGAACGTGACGCAGTTGCTTCCCGTGGCCGACCGGTTGAATCCACATGTGCTGAAGTTGGCCTTCATCTTCATCTTGGTGGGCTATGGCACCAAAGTGGGGCTCGTGCCCATGCACAGCTGGCTGCCGGATGCTTATACCGAGGCGCCGGCGCCGGTGGCGGCCATGCTGGCGGGTGTCCTCGAAATTGTGGCGGTCTATGCGATCCTCCGCATGAGGATGATTGTCGACCACGCCGTCTCGCCTGCCTTCACCGGCGGGCTGCTGGCATTACTCGGGTTTGCCTCGTTTGTGACGGCGGCGTTTTTCATCCTCATCCAGCATAACTATAAACGTCTGTTCGCCTACTCCAGCATCGAGCATATGGGGATCGCCATGATCGGATTCGGGATTGGGGGGCCATTGGGAACGTTCGGCGGGCTGTTTCATCTGCTAAATCATGCGTTCGCCAAGTCGATGGCGTTTTTTGCCGCGGGCAACATTCATCGTCGCTTTCACACGGTGGAGATCGGTCAGGTGCAGGGGCTGGCTATCGCGCAGCCCTGGACGGCCATGGCGTTGATGATCGCGGGGCTGGCCTTATCGGCGCTTCCTCCCTTCGCGCCATTTGTCAGCGAAGTGCAAGTCGTCACGGCCTTGGTTACGCAAGGGGTTCCGGGACAGTGGTTGACCAACAGCGGTGCCATGGTGACTCTTGCCTTGTCGGATCAGTTCAGCAGCCTGGGCCTCACCGGACTGTTTCTACTCTGCGCGGTTCTTGCGTTCAGCGGCTTGCTCTATCGCATCACTGGAATGGTCTGGGGCACCCCCCCGGAGGGAATCGTCCGGGGAGAAACCTGGACGTTAGGCCATCTGCCGGTTGTTGTTCTCGCCGCGGCGCTGGTGGGATTCGGCTTCTTCCTCCCTCAGTCCATACGGGAACTTCTGGAACAGGCAACGCAAATTCTCTTGCTTCACTAGCATGATGTTGAAAAAGTCCGCCAGCTTCGTTCTCGCATCGTTCAGACCCTCAACGGGGACCCGGCCGTCTCACCACTCGGCGGCGCGCACAGACTTGGTGCTCCTTATTCGTTGCACCGTGCGCCCCAGACGGTACGCCTCGGGTCTTCACTCGCTGCGGCCTTGCTGGACAGCCTTTTTGAGCATCCTGCGGGAAAGTTTTCCTGTTCTGCTATACGTGCGGACCATTGAAGTTCTGGCGTGCCAAATTATTTTTTTTGCTGCCTGCTAAAGGGGACGATTGCCATGGCAGAGACGAGGTCCTATGACGAAGCGCTCAAGGCTGCGTTCCCGTCCATCGTGCAGGATGACGCGGCGCTGGGTGAGTTCTCTCATTTTCTGGTCCCGAAGGATCTCTTGCCGGCGATTACCCATTACCTCCATACCCAACCGAGCTTGCATGGCAGACTGACACTCGTATGGGCTGTCGACGATCGTCCCGTTTGCGACACCTATGGATTGCACTACCTGTTCACCCTGGAGCCTTCCAGCCGCTGGGTATTGTTATCCACGGAGCTCGCGGGGGACGATCGGTTGTTCCCCTCCATCACGCCGCACATACATGCCGCTAAGTGGTACGAGCGAGAGATTCGCGACATGTTCGGATTAATTCCGCAGGGGCATCCGGACTTGCGACGCCTGATCCGGCACGAACACTGGCCCAAAGGGGCTCACCCGCTCAAAAAGGACTTCCCCTGGGACCGCGTGCTGGGTCGGCAGCAAGGCGAACATCACTTCCGCCACATTGAAGGGGAAGGGGTGTTCGAAGTACCGGTGGGGCCGATCCATGCCGGGATCATCGAGTCAGGCCATTTTCGATTTTCTGTGGCAGGTGAGCCCATCATGCAACTCGAGCTACATCATTTCTGGAAACATCGCGGAGTCGAGAAGCTGTTCGAACAGCAGAAATTAACCACAGCGGTTCCGTTAGCCGAACGAGTGTCCGGCGATACGACGGTCGGCCATAGTCTCGCCTACTGCCAGGCGGTCGAATCGCTGTTTCACCTGAAGGTGCCACGCCGTGGACGATATCTACGAAGCCTGTTTCTCGAGCTGGAGCGACTCCACAACCATCTCGGCGACGTGGGCGCGATCTGTAACGATACGGCGTATGCCCTGCCCCATGCCCATTGTGGCCGGATGAAAGAACAGATCATGCAGCTCAACGACAGGCTGACAGGTTCACGATTTCTCCGCGGGGTGAACCGGATGGGCGGAGTCGCCGTGGATCTCACGGCGGGGCAGCTGGCCGAGATTGTCGCCGAACTGGACCGCATCGAAAAGGACTTCTCGGAACTGGAATCGATCATCGCCTCCAACGCCTCCCTGATAGACCGCCTGGAGACCACCGGCGTCCTGACGGAACGCACGGCGTGGGATCATGCGGTTGTGGGAGTCGTCGGACGGGCGTCGGGTCTCGATCAAGACCTCCGCCGTGACCGACCGTTTGCTGCCTACGACGAGCTTCAAGTCAGGGTGGTGACCTATCGCTACGGCGATGTGCGGGCGCGGATGCGGGTCCGCATGGATGAGATTCATGAATCCATGCGGCTGGTCAGAGAGGTGAGCGTGAAGATTCCACAGGGGCCGGTCGCCGTTGAACCAGGTCGCGGACCACAGGCCGGTGAATGGGCCTTGTCAGCAGTCGAAGGCTGGCGTGGCGAAATTGTGTACATGGTGATGGCAGGGGAGAGTGGGAAGATCCATCGCTGCAAGGTGCGTGACCCGTCGTTCGTCAACTGGCCCGCGATCCAGTGGGCTGTACTGGGAAATATCATTCCGGATTTCCCGCTCATCAACAAGAGCTTTAGCCTGTCCTATGCGGGGAATGATTTGTAACAGGCTAGAGGCACGAGGAGGGGCCAGAGGGCAAAAAATGGGAACCATCGGCAACCTCCAGCCTCTCGCCTAGCACCTCAGGCCCGTCCGACGGAAGGAGGACCCATGTTTCGTATCCTCAAAAAGAGCCTGAAAACCGGAGTCGTGACAGGCCAGCATCCTGAAGCCGCACCGACTGTGGAAGCCTCGACATCGGCGGCAAAAGACAAAGCCAAGCTGTTCCGTTCCTCGCTGGCGTTTCGCGCGGTGGATACCGGCTCGTGCAATGCCTGTGAAATGGAAATGAATGCGCTGGCGAACCCGGTATATGATATCGAGCGGTTCGGCGTACACATCGCCGCGTCGCCGCGCCATGCGGACGCCTTGGTGGTGACGGGGCCGGTCACCGTCAACATGGAAGGAGCGTTGAAAGACGTGTACGAACAAACGCCTGATCCGAAGATTGTCATCGCGCTCGGCGACTGTGCGATCAACTGTGGCATGTTCAAAGGCAGCTATGCCGTGACTGGTCCAGTGGAGCGCCACATTCCTGTCGATGTTCGTATTCCCGGCTGCCCGCCGCGCCCAGCGGAAATTCTCAAGGCCCTGTCGGAATTGCGCGAGCCAAAGCCATAGGCAGCAGGTGATGTGATCGCGAGGCACCAGAAACGGTGTCAGCTAACTGTTGCCTTTCGCGACAGCGCTCTTTTCTCCTAAGACCTGGAACGCCCCAGGGAAATAGTTCTCATCTTCGAACGACTCTGTAAGACCTCGCCAAATCAAGACAATACTCGATCCACTTCTCGTACGTCTCTGGCACGGCCTTCGCTTTTCAATCTGAAAGAACCACGTTTATCCAAGGAGGAATCGCTATGGACAATCAAGAGACAAAATGTTCGGGACAGGCCGTTGCACTCGCATTCTTAGGGGGGGCCGTGGCTGGAGTGGTGGCAGGTCTTCTTCTCGCTCCGAAGTCGGGGGAAGAGACGCGCCGGGCTTTGAAGGGGTATGCCAGGAAAGCCGAAGAAGAAGTCCTGGAGAAGGCGAAGGAGGCGCGAGCCGCCCTTGATGAGACCATCGAGCGTGGCAAACATTTCATCGCAGAGAAAGCGGCGGATGTCGAGGCGGCGGCCAAGGCTGGACGAGAGACCATGAAAGAAAAAATGGATAAATGTTGTAGCTGACGTGGCCGTTGTCAGGGAGGGCTATTGCGATGCTGCCAGTCGACGATATTCGGAAGAAGCTGTTGACCCAACGGCGTAACCTGTTTCGTCAGGTTGCCCAGACAGAAGACGAGTTGCTCTGGCTTGAGACCGACGTCGAAAGCGAGGTGGAGGAGCGGGGGCAAGAGGAGAGCATGGTTCGGCTGCTCGATCGTCTGGATGGGCGAGCAAAGGCCGAGATCGAGGAGATCGACCGGGCACTCTTCAAGCTGGGGACAGAGCAGTACGGTCGATGCGAGCAATGCGGAAAGGCCATCCCCCCGTCCAGGCTGGAGGCAGTCCCTGCGGCGGCCTTGTGTATGGTTTGCGCACAGGCGGGGGAGAACCAGGCGGCGCTGAGGAAATAACTGAAGCGAGCAGTCCGCTTTCATGGTCGAGGGGGCAGGGGAGGAGTTACACCCACCCACATTTCCACGCCTAAGCCGGTTGAAATGTACCTCAAGTTGTGGGGCCGGTTCCGGGATCTGTTCGAACCGAACAGGCGGGACGAATCCATTCGACACATTCAAGAGCGGGTCGATGCGTGTTGAAAGCAGGTCAACGGATAACTATCGTGTATGGAGGTGACCCATGGACATCAAAGTGTTGTTGTGCAACTGCAAAGGGCTTTGCGATTCATTCAAAGACTCCGATATGAATAAGCTCCCATTCGAGGTCGAATCGGACCTGGACGTCAAGTACACCGTCCTGAGCCCGCAGTTGTGCGGCCAGGGGGGGAACGCCATTTTGGAAGAGGCGATGAAGGCAGCCAAGCCGGACAGCTACCTGCTCGTGGGCGCCTGCGCCCCGAAGGCCCAGGAGAAGCTCTTCAAGAAACTCATTCGCGCGACCGGCTTCAATGAGAAGCACTTCGTCCCCGTGGATATCCGGGGCACCGACAACAACGGAATCCTGGATCGTCTGCGCGAAGCCGTAGGAGGGATTCTCAAACAAGAAGAGGCGAATCCCGCCACAACCTGAGATCCATTGCCTGATTGATAGTGGGGTCGCTGAAGAACACGAAAGACTACGCCCGCATCCTTGAACGTCTGACAGATGCGCTCGCCTCGGTGCCTGACTCGACGCTCATTCTTGCAGAGGCTCAGCCCACCAACCAGGCTACCGCCTTGCCACGATCGTACTCGGCCATCGTCATTCCCGACGCACGTTGCTCACCGCCGGTACCCATGGAGATGAACCGTCCGGGGTTGAGGCGCTCTGCGCATGGCTCGAACAATACCGGTATCGATCATGGCTAGACAGGTGGCAGTTCGTCCTGCTTCCCTGTCTCAATCCCTGGGGGTACGAACAGGGCATCCGAGAGAATCACGACGGCAAGGACCTGAACCGGGAATTCAATGCCCCTCACCCAGCGGCGGAGATCCGTTTCGTCCACCCGATACTCCAACAGCCCTTCGCTCTCGTGATTGATCTTCACGACGACCGTGATAGTCACGGGTACTATCTGTACCAGAGCGTGGATGCCGGAGCGGAAGCCGTCGGCCGTCAGATTTTGAACAGAGTGGGAAAGATCACGAGTATTAACGTGAACTCAGAAATCGAGGGGAGAGCAGCCAATCGTGGAGTGATCGACGGTCCATGCAATCCGGACAGGCTGGCCTGGTGGCCATCGAGGCCGCGATCGAGTATTGCACACCATTCAACCGCGAATGAGAACGCACCAGTTGGTTCACCGATGAAGCAGTTGGTGGCCCCATTATGCCGAGGGCCTCTGTCGCCCTTGACTCATCAATAATTGTTGTTATGATACAACCATGAAGATTACTATCAAGCGGCGGGATACAGAGGTGAGCCTCTTTCATGCCTTGTCGGATGAAACGCGGCTGGAGATCATGGAGCGCCTGAAAGACGGTGAGCAATGTGTGTGCGACCTGACCGATGCACTCAAGACGGGGCAGTCGCGTCTGTCCTTTCATCTGAAAGTGCTCAAGGATGCGGGACTGATCACGGATCGTCCAGAGGGCCGATGGACGTACTATTCCCTTAATAGAGAAGTTCTGAAGGAATTGGAAGAGGTGGTCCAATCGTTACAGGGCTCACGCCCAGGAGTGGGCTCATCATTCCGGTGTCGTTAGTTTTTCGGCGATGATTAATTAAGATGTGTTGATCATAGAAGGAGTGCGCGATGAACAGCCAAGAGGTCAAAGAGATTGTGAAGGCCGAGTATGGGCAGGCGGCGTTGCAGGCGAAACGAGGAGGCAGTTCCTGCTGTGGCTCGGTCTCGGAACGAGCCGCCCCTATCACCTCCAATCTGTACGAGGTGAAGGAAACAGAGGCCTTACCGGCGGAGGCCGTATTGGCCTCATTAGGGTGCGGGAATCCCACGGCCTTGGCCCGACTCAATCCTGGCGAGACCGTCTTGGATCTCGGGTCAGGTGGTGGGATTGATGTCTTGTTGTCGGCCCATCGGGTTGGACCGAACGGTAAAGTGTATGGGCTCGATATGACGGACGAGATGCTCACCTTGGCACGGGAGAACCAGCAAAAATCGGGCGTACAGAATGTGGAGTTCCTCAAAGGCGAGATCGAGGACATTCCACTGGCGAATCACTCCGTCGACGTGATCATCTCAAACTGTGTCATCAATCTCTCGTCCGACAAAGATCGCGTGCTGACTGAGGCATTCCGAGTCCTGAAGCCTGGCGGTCGGCTTGCCGTCTCCGATGTGGTCGTCCGTGGCGGCGTCCCGGCTGAGATTCGCCACAGCGTCGAACTGTGGATGGGCTGTGTGGCGGGTGCCTTAGAAGAGTCTGCCTACCGGGACAAATTAGTGAAGGCGGGGTTTCACGATATCGAGATCGTCCCCACACGCATCTATCGCGTCGAGGATGCCAAAGACTTCTTAGCCGGCGCGGGACTCAATGTGGAAGCTCTTGCGCCGCAGATGGATGGTAAGTTCATGAGTGCCTTCATCCGCGCAAGGAAACCACTGGAATCTGAACAGAGTTCTGCCTAGCAGGCTCCCCTGTGATCCTGCGACGGCACAGCCGACGACTTGCACTCAAAAGGAGACGCCATCGTGAATATCCTGTTCCTCTGTACCGGCAACTCCTGCCGGTCTGTGTTGGCCGAGGCCACATTCAACTCGATGGCAAGCCTTGAGTGGCGCGCCATGAGTGCGGGTAGTCATCCGACCGGCACAATACATCCGCGATCCCTTGCGCTCCTGCAGCGCGAGGGCATCTCGACCGAGGGCTTGCACAGCAAGTCGTGGGTCGGCCTGCCGTCCATTCCGGATATCGTCATCACGGTGTGCGACAACGCAGCAGGCGAAACCTGTCCGGCCTATCTCGGTCCGGTGCTGCGTAGTCATTGGGGCGTGGATGATCCGGCCAAAGCGACCGGGACCGACGCAGAAATTGACACCCGGTTCGAGCAGGCCCATCGCACCTTGCGCGCCCGCATCGAAGCATTCCTGACACTGCCCATCGAGCGGCTCAGGCATGATCGCGAGCAGCTCAAGGTTGCATTGGACCGCATCGCCACTCTTTCGTAGCAGGCATTCGTGTTCTCTCTTATTTCACGATTTCATGGAGGTTCAACATGACGAAGATCGACGTGTACGACTCGGCGATGTGCTGCAGCACTGGTGTCTGCGGAGTGGATGTGGATCAGCGATTGGTGAACTTTGCGGCAGATGTTGAGTGGGCACGGCAGCAAGGCGTGAAGATCGAACGTTTTAACCTTGGGCAACAACCGTTGCAGTTTGCGAACAACACCACGGTCAAAGGCTTTTTACAGCGTTCGGGGGAGGAATCGCTTCCGCTGATTCTGGTGGACGGCGAAGTGGCCCTCGCCGGGCGTTATCCTAGTCGGGCTGAGCTGACGCGCTGGGCGGGCTTGGCCGCTGCACCAGCCACGAACAAGACAGAAGGCAGCTGCTGTGGTGGCGGCCCATGCTGATTGGTTCATCAAGTCAAAGGAGTGCGTAATGCTGTTTCTAGAGCACCCACCCGCATTCCTGTTTTTTACCGGCAAGGGTGGCGTGGGCAAAACGTCTCTGTCCTGCGCCGCCGCCATCCATCTGGCTCGACAGGGCAAGAAGGTCCTCCTGGTCAGCACCGATCCGGCGTCCAACGTCGGCCAGGCGTTCAGCCAGACGATCGGCAACAAGATCACCGCCATCGACGCCGTCGCGGGACTCTCAGCCCTGGAAATCGACCCGCAACTGGCGGCGCAGCAGTACCGCGAACGCATCGTCGGCCCGGTACGCGGACAGCTGCCGGATTCCGTGGTGAAGAGCATTGAGGAACAGCTCTCCGGGGCCTGTACCACAGAAATTGCGGCCTTTGACGAATTTACCGCATTGCTGACCGATGAGGCGCTGATTGCCGGTTACGATCACATTCTCTTCGACACCGCACCGACCGGCCATACCATTCGCCTGTTGCAACTACCGGGCGCATGGAGCGGCTTTATTGAAACGAACCCGGGCGGCGCGTCCTGTCTCGGCCCATTGTCGGGGCTGGAAAAGCAACGCCAGCGGTACGCAGAAGCGGTCAAGGCGCTGTCCGATCCAGACCGTACCCGTCTGATCCTGGTGGCACGCGCACAGAAAGGCACGCTGGATGAGGTGGCACGCACGCACCAGGAACTGGCCGCCATCGGCCTGGCCAGGCAACATCTCGTCATCAACGGGGTATTGCCGGAACGCGAGGCGGGGCATGACGCGCTGGCCGCCGCCATCCGTCGCCATGAGCAGGAGGCGCTCGCCGCGATGCCTGCCGTGCTGCGCAACCTGCCCATCGATCATCTGCCACTCAAGGCAGGCAACCTCGTCGGAGTCGAGGCACTGAGCAGTCTATTCTCTGATCGAGACGAAGCCGCGCCTGTGACCACGGGTACGTTCGCCAACGCAATCGATCTTCCACGGTTGTCGACTCTTGTAGACGAGATCGCCAAAACCGGCCACGGCCTCGTCATGATGATGGGCAAGGGTGGTGTCGGCAAAACCACGCTAGCCGCTGCGGTAGCGGTGGCACTGGCCCAACGCGGCCTCCCTGTGCATTTGACCACGTCCGATCCCGCCGCACACCTGACCGACACGCTGTCCGGATCGTTGGACAATCTGGAAGTCAGTCGTATCGACCCGCAGGCGGAGATCATACGCTATCGGCAACATGTGCTGGACACCAAAGGCAAGGATCTCGATGCCGAAGGCCGTGCCATGCTGGAAGAAGATTTACGCTCGCCCTGCACCGAAGAAATCGCGGTGTTCCAAGCGTTCTCACGCATTATCCGCGAGGCCGGCAAGAAATTTGTCGTGATGGACACGGCTCCGACCGGGCACACCCTGCTGCTGCTCGATGCCACCGGAGCTTATCACCGCGAAGCGACCCGCCATATCGACCCACATCTGCATCACACGACGCCGATGATGCGGTTGCAAGACTCGGAGCGCACGAAGATGATGATTGTGACCTTGGCGGAAACCACGCCGGTGTTGGAAGCCGCTCATTTACAGGAAGAGCTGCGCCGCGCTGGAATTGAACCGTGGGCCTGGCTGATCAACAACAGCCTGTCCGGGGCGTCAACCTCGTCACCCTTGTTGAAACAGCGGGCCGCATTCGAGCTCACCCAGATTGAGGCGGTGCGTACCCGCTACGCCACGCGCGTCGCGCTTGTGCCGATGCAGGACAAGGAGCCCATTGGCATCGAACGGTTGCTCAATCTCGTCGAGCCGCAGAACGCGCCGGAACTTGCCGGCGCGACCCGCACATTATAGAAAGACGCACCGCCTCAACGTCCATAAACGCAGGCGAAGAAAGGAGCGCTGGTATCGCTCGCCATATCATAGACGCGGCTGGATGGAGCGCTTCACTTTGCCTAGACACGTTGCCGGCAAGCTTGGTATCTTTCCTCCGTGAGGAAGGTCTGAGCCGATTGTGACTGCACGTTGTTGACTGCTTGCACACATGGAGGAAATGGGTGCTGATTCTGAGGCCGCAAGCGTCTATCTGGTCGAGGAACTCGAAGCTCGACTCATTACGGCTTGGTCGCAGTTGGGCCTCATGATGGTTTGTCATGCCGACAGATGATGCGGCTGTATCCCATCATTCCACAGGGAATGACGCGCCGAGACGGCAGGCCAATACCATTCAGTAGTCAGGTGGTGGCCTATGTTCCTGAAGTCACGTACCCTCTCCAATTGTGGCATTGTGCCTCAGTGGTGCTCGGACCGTTGGAGCAATTGACCCCATTCTACCTGCTTCATTTTGACAGCAGGCCATCAAGTTGTTGTCTATGCAAAAAAATCATCCTGCTCATGATGTATGAGGCGGAGGTATGCCCTTTGCTCATTATCGTATTGAATGGTTGGCTGTCGGTCTGATGGGGACCGTGGAAAGGCGGGAATGCTATGGACAGGAGTGAAGCAAGGACGCCTGGCCGTAAACCTGGTCTGATGGTGCTAACCGCTTCATTTTTTTATTGATGTGCGAAACACCTTTGAAAATTCCCCTACCATTCCAACTCGTATGTTGAGGAGAAAAATGAACAAATTGATCATTGCTGCGGTGCTTGCTGCTCCCCTGATTATCTTTCAGCCTGTTTGGGCACATACTGATGAATCTCTGGATGCTATGTCGTCGCCACATGGCGGACAAGTCCGTGCGGCAGGTCCCTATCATCTGGAGCTTGTGGCCAAGGACGGAGACCTGGTGCTGCATGTGACCGATCACGCAGGTCAAGAGATTCATACCGATGGTGGAGAGGGGAAGGCTAATGTTCAACAGGATAAGGACGGGAGCAAAATAACAGTCAAGCTGGAGCCGTCACAAAATAATATGTTGAAGGGTAGCGGCGAGTTTCAGATCAATCCGGAGACGGTGATTGTGGTATTTGTCAAATTACCGGAACAGGATGCGTATGCTGCCCGATTTACTCCGCTTAAGCCAAAGTCCGCCGGGGAGGGAAAGAAAGCGGGTGAACATCATGACCATGACGATCAGCATATGCATCATTGAGGTGTAGGACGTTGTCGTTATCGTGTCAGGATCGCGTTCAGAAATACGAGTGTCTCTGTAATTTCGACCAAAACTTTACAGGTAAGCGACTCACATGCTCCTATTAAATAGAGGGGAACAGGTCCTTCTTGGAAGGGTAGCTCTGGGGATTCTTGTTGTTGTGTTATCAGCTGGTTGCACCGAGGTTGAACCGCGCCATGGTGAGCAACGGTCCAATCCCTATCTCACCTCCGATACCAGGCACCCCATTCCACTGTCGTCACCGGCCGGGCAAGAACATCGCGCGGTGATGTTGCAGCATCTGGAAACAATCCAGGCGATCGTGAACGCGCTGGTCGAGGAGGACTACGAGTTGGCAAAAGGCCTGACCGAATCCCACCTGGGATTCTTCATGCATCGGCAGGCGATGGCGCAGCAGCAGTCGGAAAATTTCCCACCCGCCTATTACGACTTGGCCATGGCGCATCACGCGGCGGCGGAAGAGTTGGCGCGCATCATCCCCACGAAAGACCTGAAGCAGATCCTGCCGCAGTTCAATAACGTGTTGAAGGCCTGCGTGGCCTGTCATTTGGAGTTCAAAGTCAAAAGCGGTTCGTGAGGCGTGTCTTAGGAGAAAAGAGCGTATGGCCGATGGCTTATAGCTGAAGTCATACGATAGGAGCTAATGGCTGATTGCTGATAGCATGAACGAGGGAACGGTCTTTTTGCGGCCTGCATACTATCTGCCATAAGCCATCGGCTATTTGCCCTTGTCCAGAACCATACGCTATCAGCTATATGCCATATGCTCTTCGCTTGCATGAATAAGGAGGCACAATGAGTGAGCAGAAAACCATCAGTGCATTCTTTGAGCGGGACCATGATCGATTGGACGAGTTGTTCAAGACCTTTCAACAGTTGAAACGGTCCGATTTTGCCAAGGCCAAGGAAGCATTCAAAGAATTCAAGGTCGGCTTGCAGCGCCATATTGTGTGGGAGGAGGATCTGCTCTTTCCTCTGTGGGAGGAGAAAACCGGCATGTCTGAAGACGGGCCGACCTTCGCGATGCGGGCAGAGCATCGCCGGATCGGACAGCAGCTTGAGGCCATTCATGGCAAAGTGGCGGAGCAGAATCCCGACAGCGACCAGGAAGAACAGGCGCTGTTGGACACGCTCGGTTCCCATAATAGGAAGGAAGAGCGGGCGCTCTATCCCGCCATCGATCAGGTGACCACCGCGGAAGAACGCGAAACCGTCTTTCAAAATATGAAGAACATCCCGGAGGAGCGATACAAGCTTTGTTGCGGACAGCATTGACGGAGATCGATTGGAAGGGTGATGTGATGACTGACTTGACACGTAAGATTCTCAGGGGACTCTCTCTTGTCGGATTCCTTCTCGTGGGCTGGTTGTCGATCCAGTTCATACACATGTCTGAGATGAATGCCTGGGCCGGTCCCCAGTCGTCGAACAAGAGCACGAAGGCGGCAGGGGATGCCGAGCGTGGCAGAGCGGTCTTCAACGGGAAGGGCGTGTGCTACTACTGCCATGGCATTGATGGGAACAAGGACCAACGGCCGCAACTCGCGGCCGACACCGCTGCGCTCATCGCTCAACTCAATCCGCAACCGGTCGATCTGAGAAATCCGAAGGTGCTATACCTAAAATCTGACAAGCAGCGCGCGCGTGCAATCCGGGAAGGCCATCCGGGCACAGGCATGTTCCCCGACACCACGATGACGACTCAGGAGCTCACCGACACTTTGGCCTATCTCGCGCTCCTCCGGCGCGAAGGTTCGTGAGGTGACGAAGCGACTGGCTCGTCTCTGTGCTTGCAGAGCGCGCAATGAGAAAGTGCTCGCTCAATGCGCGCAGTGGAGACGATGCCAGCCACCTCGCTGAATGGGGACGGTATAGAAAGACCACCTCGCCCGCCTTAAAACTCTAAATATTGAACAAGTGTCGGATTCTCACGTAGACTTGCCTTCCATCAGACAGTTCAGGCAACCGTGCTGAATTGCACGGGACCCCGCAGGAGACTTTTTAGTGGAGCCATCAAACACGCATGAATAATTTGGATCGGATAAGTAGTGAGATCTCCGTTGGCCATCGATTTTTAGAACGAGCGGGCCTTCAGGTCTTGCCGGGCTCGTTGGTGAAGCGCCAGCCTCCTGAGCCGGATCTTCGTTGTACCTGGTTACTGGAGAAGAATTAGCGCTTGAGCTGGTGGAGGTTTGCAATTCTAGAAATGCTCGCTTCATGTTCAGCGCAAAACCAATTCACGAAGCACTCATGGCAGCCTATGCGGCGCTTCCACAGATAGTTTACGATCGTTTCGCTGCTCGTTACGCTTGTCGGCCATTGTCATTTTACTTTCGGCCAGATGCTTCTCGGGCTCTCATACAATCTAATTTACCAGCTCTTCTGATAGAGCTAGTTGATGCTCCGGTATTTGAGGAAGAGTTCAGGGATTTCTCCCCCCAAGTTGCACGCGTCGTCGAGCGCGTGTGCTTTAGGGGAAAGCTGATCGACCATACGAGAGTTAATTTCAATATCGGAGGGTGTTTTGATCCCTCTGTACCCACTAAGGCGCTTGAGGCAAAGCTTGCGAAGCGGTACATCACCAACTGCCCTATGGACTTGGTGGCGCATTTTGGAGCGATGGCATGGAGCGAAGAAGGTGATTATCGAGAACACATCATGGCAATTTTGGAGCAATTCTGACTCGGACCATTTCGGCGTTTTTGGTTACTGGATTGGGAAGGTGTGGCATTGGTCTATCCTGAATTGCAGAACAATGATCAGGTCCAGGTTACCTAAGAGAGCCATGTAGGGTATGGTTTAAACGGTGTCTTGCTTCCTTGCCCCTTATGGCCGATGTTACGCCAGTCGCTTGACAGCCTATGACTGAGTCATATCATGAATGAGGCTGACTGTGCGGGGGAAGAGACAATTTGCTAAACCGGGTGGAGCGCTTCGGTAGACCCCACTCGTATTCTTGCATCAGCAATCTTGCAGCCTTGTCCTGGCGGAAGGGCAAAGATCGGGTTCAGGTCGAGTTCGCTGATCTCGGGAA
>PLBR01000243.1:0-4166 GCA_003135435.1 Nitrospira sp.
CACCGGTCTATTCGTGCGCCTAGCGATGATATAAGTCGCCTCCCTGGTGCCAAGCTGGTGCCAAAACATCCTGATACAGGATGACTCATGATGAGGTGCGCCATCACGAATCCTCGCCTTTTGCTAATGATTGTTCTTGCTGAGTGTCCTGAGGTAGGTCTTCGTCGGGACTCTTAATCAGCGGACCTTGCGGCCTTTACTAGCCAGAGGGAACAGTCCTTTCCCGGCGTCTTCCCCCATCCTTCCCAGTCACGCTGGAGGCCTTCCTGGCTCAACCCACCGGCAGGAAGACAGGGTGCTGGTCTCAAAACCGATAGCTGCCCCCGAGGGAATAGATCATGTCGTGGAAATCTCGCGTCACAACCGTCGAGGATCCCTGAGTCCGTTGGACGGACGCCAACAGGCTCGTCGCCGCGGTGAGGCGATAGCGAAACTCGGCCGTACCCTGATGGATATCATCATGCCGGTTGAGGTGCGTATCCCCGAGCAACTCACTGGTAAAGTCCTTGCGCCGGTAGATATACCCCAGATGCAAGGAGAGCGACTCGATCAGCGTGAGATCCATTCCGGCC
Source organism: Nitrospira sp. (assembly GCA_003135435.1). GTDB lineage: Bacteria > Nitrospirota > Nitrospiria > Nitrospirales > Nitrospiraceae > Palsa-1315. Next base: position 573 of record PLBR01000243.1, read on the forward strand.
GAGACATCGTGCAAGCGGTACGAGACATCGTCATTGAATTGGGTGTTGCCGCGGCCATCAGCTAAGCCCTGTTCATAGAGGTAGCCCAGCGACACCGCTATGCGCGGGGTGATGATGTATCCCACCTGCGGGCCGAGGGCCCAGAACTTCGTGTCACGCTCCGCGAACGCATCGTTATACGAACGAAGTCCATAGCGCCCAAGGAGCGCCAGCGTCCACGATTCGTTCACTCGATGTTCGAGCTCCGTGCGCCACGTCTGCGAGGAGAGGCGCACCTCTTGGATCAAGTTGTTCCCGGTACGACGCTCAATATCGGGGCCCAGAAACTGGTTGGGCACATTCCGGTACCGGAGGAGAAGCGACGTGTTAGGGGAGAGCCCCTGCTTGAACTGTAGACGGTAGTCGCCGTGGTTGTAGATCGGATTATTGGTATAGAGGAACCCCTGTGCGTGGATGGAGAGCTCGTTCGGTCCGAGCGTCGACGAAGACGCGCGGGTCACTTCGAGCGAGGGATCCCATACGACATCGGAGAGCCGACTCGGGAGGCCGGACGGTTGGCTCGGGTCTTCACTGAATTCCAGGCGGCGGGCCGCAGAAAAATTGGTCACATTATCGGTATACGAAACCTTGCTCCCGGCAATGGCGGACCATTCCGCCTTGACGCTGCGCGGGAACCACACCAGGACCAAGAGGCCGAAGGAGAAGAGGAGGATGGGAGGAAAAGAGCATCGGGGCATACAGGCCCACTTATGGGTGACTGAAGGACCGCACATATCGCAATACCTGCCAGGCTTCTTCTTCCGTCAGGACGAGCGGAATAAAGGATGCCATCGCCGTGCCCTTGCTGCCATGCTTCAAGATCCAGAACAGTTCCCCATCCGTTCGAGCGGCTTGCCACTTCCTGTCGGTGAAATTTCTCGGCAAGGGGCCTTTCAGACTCCCCGGGGCAATGTCTGCGCCAAGCCCTTTCCCGTCCGGCCCATGACACACCTTGCAAAAGGCTTTCCCTTCATACAGCGCTTTGCCCTTCGCAATCGTTTCCGCGTCGGCAGGGAGGGGATTCGTCACGGCCCTGGCCGCGTCGATCTGATCGCGTGGCACCCGCGGGCGCATGACCGCCTTGTCAGCCGCCCATGTCAGGCCCTTGACACTCAGGAGGAACCCAACCACCAGAAAAATAATCGCCGTCATCCTGACTCGACTGGTCATGGCGAACGATCCTTCTTGGGTAACATGAAGACACAACGAGGAGAACGTGTTGCCACGCTCTCCCCGCCCACAGCCACAATACTGCTGCGCTTACTGCGTCCGATGCTTGTGCCCGACAGACTGCGGGTGGCCGACCACGCCGGTGGGCGCTTTGGCTCCATCCGGCCAGAGATGGAAGATGATCCCGTCTGTCTGAGCCGCAATCGCGGCGACTTCCTTGGCTTGCGCCTCCGGCATATCGAGAATCTGGACGCGCCCTGTGGCGATCTCGACCTCATGGTCATGATAATACTTGTTCCAGGTTTTCAACGGCACAAGTGCGCGCGAGACTGATTTGGAGACGAAATACTCGACATCCGTGAGCCGCGCATTGGGATCGGTCGATTCAAACAGCAGACATTGCAGGACTTCCGGAGAAATGGCCTTGCAGTAATGGTGATAGGGTCCGTGCACGGTGCCGTCTTCAAACTTGTGCGGGGCCATGACATGAATAGTAAAGCCATCCGCCGGGCCGGGCTTCTTCTCCGCTGCCGGAGCCGCTGGAGCAGGGGCGTGCTCCTGGGCCAACGCCGCTCCCGCAGAGAACACCGCGAAACTTAACACCGATGCGAGACTCAGCGCTCGAAACATGAGGACCTCCTGGGATTGGGGTACGAGGGGTCTTCGCCCAGTTCATCTAGGCCGAGAAAGACCGTACCCATTCGATTGACTGTAGGAGACACGTAATTCCAAAAGGATTCGATTCGGAGGTGGTCCAGTTTGTTTGGACAGAACGGCTTGCTTCATAAGTGAAGTCCTGCCGGTTTCTGCCTAGACTGCGTGTTGCAGCTTGGGCAGGTTTTCATATCTGTGAGTGAACCACGCTGTCGAAAAATTAGTAGGGGCAGTACAAAGAAGCCAAGACGGAACAGCAAATTCTTCTTCCCCAGACGCTGTTGTAGCGTACTCCCTTTTCAGTGACTTTTTCTCAAAAGAATTGTACCGGGAGATTTGTACCGAGAGATAGTACCTCAGCCGTAACGGGGGTTCCAATCAGCTATTCAGAAAGAAGGGCCTGCGGGGCACGAATCGGTTCTCGGATTCACGATCTGAATCGCCACCAATTTCTTTTGGCGGTCCCGCCGAATCCGGCCTCGTTCTACTGGTGTTAATAGAGTGTTAGCGGAGTGCACAAATCAGGCTGTATGGAGGCAGAGAGCAACAAAGTGAAACAAGAACGGTTTATGCGATCATCAGAGGGTAAGAGGGGATTGCCGCTCCTACTATGGACTTCAGCGATCCCCCCTTATACAATCCCGCCTTCGGCACTATCGAAAAGACCGAATTAGGTCATCGATTTCCTGTCTACTCAGTTCACGATGTGGCTAGAAGAGACTTGAAGGCAGGCAGTATGTGCGCATTCTATTCAGTTATCATGTCCGGTTGATTCGAAAGTTGTCATGGTCTTCTGACGGTTCAAATCCTCGAAGTCTGCAATAACTGAAAAAAGCGGTCTGAAGGAAATGGTTAAACTGTGCCATCAGCTCCAATACTTCCTCCAGGTGCTTGCCGAGTTCTAGGTTTATACGATTCACGTCTTGATTAGCACCAAATGCGGCAGCATTACGGGCAGTATCTGCGAATGAAAACCGAATCCTTCCTTGCGCTGGGGTGCCTTCGAGGATGAAGCCATCATCAACACTCCCAAACGATTCTTTCAGTTGCTTCAATCCCTCCCCAAAATGACTTCGAATATAGTGGAAAGCTCCCTGATTACGAACCCGAAAAAGGAATGCGTCAAGCGGTTTAGGCGCATCGGAAGAATTCCAACTCAGAAACTCCTTCAGGGCTTCATAGGCAGCACGGCCATCGTTGTCGAGGTAGGAAAAGAGTTCTCTAAATCGATTCTGATCGCTCGTCATCCGTTTCAAGGACTTTGATGTTTCATGGAGCAGTCCTAAAAGCAGTCGCCATTGCATGGATCTCCGTTGATCGTCGATTTTTCTCGCTAATCGGTCCTTTGGCTTATGTTGATACGCTTGCATCCACTCGACAACGCGCAAGATATCGTTGTAAGCGGACATGAGGCATAAAAGGTCCTGACCTAAAATATCGGCAGGCGCANNCCCGCCGTTTTTGGAGTCGAGCCATGAGAAATGATCCCAAAGCGCAAGATATAAATTTAAAGGTACTAGCCGAGCTTATAGTTATTCAGCATTATGATCCACGGCATAATATCATCGTCAAGTGAAGCGGCCCACCTACATAATTTGGCGGGGTTATAGCACAAAGGCCCGCTGACTTTCGACACTTCGCTTGCAACCCAGCAGGCCTTCACTGTGCTAAATTTGTGCGCAAAATCCTCACAACGGACCGAATCAGATAGAAACAATGGAATCAGTAGAA
>PLBR01000243.1:4179-4376 GCA_003135435.1 Nitrospira sp.
TGGCCTTCTGCCACTCTTAATCACCGGGCCTCGTATCTCATTTCACCGTATCCCATCGTGTTTTTGCTGTAGCCACCCGCTCGCCGCTCCCTAAGCCAATTCTGTACGCCGTGTTTCGTCCCGCCTGCCTGCATAGCCTGTTTTGAATAGATTGCTATGCCATGCCGGGCCGTAGCCTGCCGCGCTCCGGCTCCCGA
>PLBR01000243.1:4381-6014 GCA_003135435.1 Nitrospira sp.
CGGTTTCAGCGAGAGAGCCAGTGCGTCCAACAACAAGGAGGTGCCGACATGGCAAAGCAACCCACAAGACAGGACATCTATACCCGCGTCACGAACCAGATTGCGCTACAACTTGAAAAAGGCGTGCGCCCCTGGATCAAACCGTGGAGCGTCGAACATACCGCCGGGCGGATCACCCGTCCGCTCCGTCATAACGCCATCCCCTACCGTGGCGTCAACGTGCTGCTGCTCTGGTCCGAGGCTCTTGCCAAGGGCTACGCTGCTCCGCTCTGGATGACCTACAAGCAGTCACAGGAACTTGGCGGACAAGTCCGCAAGGGCGAGCATGGTTCCCTTGTCGTCTTTGCCGATCGTTTCACCAAGACGGAAACCAACGACCAGGGCGAGGCTGTTGAACATGCTATTCCCTTCATGAAGGGTTACACGGTCTTCAACGTCGAGCAAATCGACGGACTCCCCGCGCACTACTATGCACAGCCTATCAGTCCTCTCCCTCTCTCCGACCGTCTCGCGCACGCGGACCAGTTTGTCACCGCTACCGGTGCGGTCATTCACCTTGGGGGCAATCAGGCCTATTACACGCCCGCCACCGACCGCATCCAGCTTCCGCCTTTTGAGGCGTTCAAGGACAAGGAAAGTTTTTACGCCACTGCTCTTCATGAGCTTGTTCACTACACTCGTCACGAGACACGTCTCGATCGTGACTTCGGCCGCCAGCGTTTCGGCGACGCCGGCTATGCCCGCGAAGAGCTGGTCGCAGAACTTGGCTCCGCGTTCCTGTGTGCCGACCTCGGCATCACCCCGGAGATCCGGAAAGACCACGCCGACTATATCGGTCACTGGCTCAAGGTCATTCACGACGACAAACACGCCATCTTCCAGGCTGCAGCGCATGCCCAACGCGCCGCCGATTATCTGCAGAGCTTGCAGCCCGCACCGCCGTCTGACTCTCCAAGCTCACAATAGCTACCCGCCCACATCGGCAGCGGGATCTGGCGCAAAGCAAAATGCGCGGTATAGATCCAACAGCAGTCCGGCTGCCGATCACCAAGACCGACTTCGACACGACTACGCTCCCAGCATGGGTCATCACCGCCGCAGGCGGCCCCGTCGCCTCTATCGACGTGAAGCTGGCGGCCGAGGCAGGGTCCATCATGGTGAAGGAGCAAAACCCGAAAAGAAACGCCACCTGCCATGAAAAGGCTGTGCCCCCGGTGATGAAAGGCTCAAGAGCAACAAGTGTTCTTTTTTGAGTTACGTTGAAAGGGTTACGGAAACCGTATTTCTGCTACCACGCTGCTACCGGAACAGCCCAAACCAAGACGACCCATGACGATCATGGCTTTTCAAAATCCTCGTCTTTCTATGTGGATGGCTCTTGCTGGGTTGGCTCAGTTTCGGGAGTAGGAGATTCGTAAACCGCAGAATGGAGGTTCAATTCCTCTCGCCAGCTCTTGGGTCAAGACCTGATCACGTCAGACACACTTGAGCCACAGGTTAAGAAAGAACCTCGCTACTGCAACGAGTTAGGGCAAGGCTGCGAATGTGCAATTCACGTCTCTGCTTCAGCAATGAAAACTAGTCCGCTATGCCTATTCTGTTCAATGGCGTATCTTGCATATCGGAGAACTCC
>PLBR01000242.1 GCA_003135435.1 Nitrospira sp.
AGCCGAACGAACCAGACGATCTTTTCACTCGCATCCCGCTTCTGCATCAACCCACGATCGAGTCGTCCTTTCCGTGCCATAACTCACCCTCCTTGAAACAGTGTTACAAACTAACTCTTGACTAGCATATCTATCATATGATAGTGAACTATGTCTAGTGCTACTTGTATCCAGCGAATACCACTGCTACCCTCGCGCTATGGCACGAATACCAGCCGACGATACTGGGGCTTGGAACTTCCGAGAGATTCCGCGTGAGCTGATGCGGAGAGTGAAGATGGCTGCGGCCCATGAGGGAAAAACGGTGAAGGATTTCCTGATCGAGTTAGCGCAAAGCAGAATCGATGAACTGGTGCGAAAGGGTATCCTGCCTAAGAGTAAAGGGTAGCAATTGTTTCAGAACTGCCTGTGCCGTATTGAAATAGGTACCCGCCTGAACGTCTATTAAGCCCTGAGAGGGTTTTATGGACAGAGATGACAGTAATGGTCACTCTCGCCATTCCAAAGGCGTCTGAGAGCCTTGACACCTCCCCACAGACGGCCTAGCCTTCAACGTACAAACAGCATGTGTGGACGCTTTTCCCAAACCGTCTCTCCTGAAGTTATCGCTCAACAGTTCAAAATCACCAATCCGCCTCTGTTCACACCCCGCTATAACATCGCGCCGTCTCAACCTATCGACGCCATACGGATGTCACCATCATTTGCGGCCATTGGGCTGCACTGGGGTTACACCTCGAACCCAATCTCTTGGCGATTGATAGCGGATGTGTATGGGGGAGACAATTGACCGCGATCCGGCTGGAGGATTGCACCGTATTTCAGGTGGACTGTTCGATACGATCTCGCTAAGTAGCTCCGCCCAGCCGTCCTCAGACTCCTAAGACCAGGCGGACTAGCGGGACTTTCTCTCCGATCCCAAACGATAACGGCTCCTTCAACTCGTCCGGATTGACATAGGTCCCGAACAGGCGATCCCAGATGCTGAAGATGACACCAAAGTTGGCGTTGGACAGAGTAAGGTTGTCACTGTGATGCACATGATGGAGCCTCGGCGTGATGAACACGCACTCCAACCAATTCGATCGCCAGGACACGTTCATGTGCTGCCAATCGTTCAACAGAATATGGGAGGTCGTCACGGTCAGGAAGATCCACCAAGGGGCCTTGCCAAGCACTGAGTAGGCAAAGAACCAGGGCAGACCATAGAGCACAAGCTGGAGGAACGATGCTCGGTAGCCGGCCAGCCAATACATGGAGGTAGGAGAATGGTGCCACTTGTGGATACGCCAAATCGGGCTCAGATGCCAGAACCGATGCATCCAATAGGCGCCGAAGTCACCGACGACGTAATACAAGAATAAGACCACCACCGTCGGTAGGGTGAGGATCGACTCCGGGACCATGGGTCGGACCGCGATAAAGATCATCAAATAGTGTGCGGCTGGAGCCATGAAGTACACAAGAACTGCGAATCCAATGATGTCCAGAAAGAGCACCGAGCGGTAGGGAACGTTGCGTGCAGGGACAAAGCTCTCGAGCGTGGTCATACCGAGAAGCCTCACGACAAACAGCATCGGGAAAAAGAGGTTATTGTCGAAGAGGAAATGTCGAAATTCCCGACTGAGCAGCCATTCAATCCATTCCATGCGGAGCCTCTCCTTATCTCTTTAAAGTACCACGGCGGCAGAGAACTGTCTTGCTTAGGATGCACTCCATCACCTGCAAGCAGAACTGGAGAAGATCAAGCATCGCTTAGATCAACTGTACGTCGATAAGCTCGATGGGAAGGTCTCAGAGCGTTTCTGGCTGGATAAATCTCGGGTATGGGAAGCTGAACAGGCACGACTGGTGAGCCAGATTCAGGCCCATCACGTCGCGGATCACCGCTACTATGACGATGGCCTCAAACTTCTCGAACTCGCGTCAAAGGCGCATGAACTCTACTCAAAACAGCCCGTAGAACAAAAACACAGATTTCTACGAATTTTACTATCGAACTGCACGCTGCAAGACGGAACCCTGCGTCCTACCTACAAAAAACCGTTCGATATCCTGGCCAGAGGGATTGAAAAAGGGAAATGGGGTGAGTGACGGGTTTCGAACCCATACCCTTTACGGGATTTGTTCAATGGAATGATTTCAGAATGTGTGATCCCTTAAACAAGGTCCACGCGGAAGTTAATGGTGAACGTGGTCGGTGATTGCAGGCCCCCGCAACCAACCTTCTCTCTTTTCTCTCAACAGCTTGCAGCGGATTCGCTCCCGTCCCCGGCCACAGCATAATTAGCTGTGCTGAAATTGTGCTATGCGATCACGGAGATCTATGTCGAAGATGTGAAGCGGATGGTGGCGGGAACGGAGGAGAAGGTCACGCAGGTACAATTAGCCCAAAGGGAAGTTTCCGATGACAGGCAAAAAGATAGGACCACTGGCGACCGTTCTGATTGCGGTGCTCTTTTCCGGAATCCTATCCCAGCCAACTGCGGCATCGGTCGCCGATGTGGAAATTGGACATCTACTGGGTTACTTAGAGCGTTCCGGTTGTGTGCTTTACCGCAATGGAAGATGGTACAGCGCGTCGGACGCGCGTGCTCACCTGGAGAAAAAATATCGCTATCTCCTCGATAAGGATTAGTGGACACGACAGAAGACTACATTGATCGCGCCGCTACGGTAAGCAGCATGAGCGGGAAGCCGTATCAAGTGAAATGCGATGGACGTGAACCGGTTTCGAGTGCGGAGTGGCCCACCACGGAATTGCAGCGGCTACGAGGAGCAGCCGCTGCTACGACACCATAAGCCTTCTATCGAGGTGAACACGACAATTCACGATATGATAATGAGATGATTTCTCTCTTCGGCGATGCTGGCAAGGACTCATCGGGGGAGCCAGTCTAGATCCATCGATTAAGCAATTGTCGGCTCGTAAAAGAATCGGCGCGCAAGCTACTCGCGGTATAATCAAGGATTCTGTCGCAAAGGAGGTCAAAACATAAATCTTTTTTAACGTGCCTCCATATCAAGGACTCGTTCTCGGAACACTTCGGACACTTTGGACGCTTACGAGAGACTCCTTCCGTTGTGCATCTAAGACAAGCCATTTCTAGATAGAAACACTCCGTGTTCCCGCCGTGGTCGTTCTACGGCATAAACCGCCAAAACGGGCCTCCCTCCACCTGAATAGAACCAAATGGTTAAACGGCGCAAAGCCACTCTAGAAGAGGCGTTCAGCTCTGCTGACGCGGGTTTGTGCGGAAGTGCTGGAAAGGCTAAGCTGGCTGGAAGCAGAACACTCTAGTCTGGTTTTCAGGGAAGGGGGGCGGTGATTTGTGGAGGACAGACGTTCTCACTACCCGTCGGGGGAGCCTTGGTCACAATGTGCTCAATGGCATGTTTGAGCGAGTGCCCCTTCACCTCATCGGAGCGATCCTGCAGCGCTGCATTAAACGATGGAAGCAGCCCGAGAATGTCCAATATAGTCGGGGTGACGTCGACTAGAGATGCCTCACAAATCGCAGCGAGCGCTTCGTGTTCTTCCTGGCCACCTCTCACAAAGATGATCGGCACAAGCGAATCTGAGGCATTGAGATGCCCATGATCTGAGTGAAAGTGCCGATGCGTGGCCACGTCGAGTTTCTCTAGAACCCGCCAATCCTGTTTGTTGAGATACGTCAGTTTTTTAGACCTGTCGGCAAGGAGAATGATGTCCGGGGCACTCAGAGGATCCATTGGTAATCGTGACGCAAGCCCGTTCAGCCTTCGTATCGCCATAGGATATGCGGCATGGTTCAACGGGCTCTGATCGAGATTCACCGCCGGCAATAATTGGATGGTTGCCCCGTCATAGTGATACGGAATAAAGACGTAGTGGCTGTCGTGTTTATAGAGCACGGCTTCCGGCCCTTGCTCATTCTTGTGGAGAGTGAGCAGCAAGTGCTGCAACATTGGCACGATGTCACCTTGATAGTCGGGATTATCCTTCCACTGCCCCTGTGCAGGCTTCACATGGAGGCCGAGCGCACCACCATTTAACGTTGCGACAATAGTAGAATCCCCGGATATGGTCCCGTGGGAAACGAATCCAAACAGGGAACGGACTCCAGACAGAAAGCTTTCTTTGTAAAAGGTCGGAGTTTCGAGATGATAAGCCCTCCCGCTTATGCCGGTCAGTTCGTCGAATGCAAGCTTGAGATCTTCATTACCAAGGACTTTGTCCCGGATAATTGGGGTATGGCCATGGTCCGACACCAGAACGAAGAGTGTCCGCTGCATGACTGGTTCATCTCGTAATCCCCGCCACTGAATCGGGTCGATTGGCGTCACGTCAGATACCGGGGTGGCATGGTGATTTCTCACGACGGCGGGATCGCCTGCGATGAATTTCGCGATGAGGTCATCGAGGTGTTTCAGATATTCTAAGCGGGCCTTCTCCGGATTCTCGGGGGAGGNNGCATGATCGAGCCCGGCAAAATAGATCGTCATCAGGCTCGGAAGCTGCAGCTCCGCTTCTGCCTTGGCTGAGCCATTGAAATCTTGGAGTGCCTTCACCGCGTCCCACAGCGTGTTTTCGTCGACAGCGTTACTTCGATTCTGCTTATAACTCAGAAGGGTGTCAAAGTCAGGGCTAATCGCCCGCCCGCTCCCGCGCGCGAGCATGTGGTGCACAACAATGCTCTGCCCGCCACTCTGCCCGATATACTCGTAAATCGTTTTCACCTGATCGCTAATATCATCGGAAAGGAAGTCTTTCTGCAGCTCCACCTTTATCGCATCGAGATGAAACTCCGTGTAATACCTTACGACTTCGCGCTCCCTGAAAAAAAGGCTATTCCCTGTAATCCCATGAGCGCCGGGGAATAAGCCGGTAAACATCGATGTCCAGGCTGGAAAGGTATAGGAAGGGAACACCGTCGTCGGCTGCTGGACGGCAATGCCTTTGGTCAACCGAAGACCACTCGCATCGACGCGCACACCCAGCAGATCGTGTAAGCCTCCAGGTCTTCGTGGAGGATTCTGCATGAGATATTTGACCAGGGTCTCCTGCTCGAGCCCATCAATGGCAAAGACCACCACATGTTCGACAGGCTGACCGCTGAGAGAGCCATGTAACACCTTGTCGGCAGAGTATTGAATAGTGGGGAGGTTGCTACAGCCGTTCAACCCTATGAGCAGGAAGACAAGCAGCATCGCAGGGACGTGTTTGGTCGGATCCCTGGTAAGCATCGGTGCTACGGTCATAATTATCTTCGATCCACGAAATGGCTCTACGATAGAAAAACATCATACGTCCCAGAACCAGAGCAGGATAGCCCACGAATAGGTTAACCCGAAGGAGGGGGAGGGCTTGCCAGCGGACGCCGTCGGGGGTGAAATCTCAGGTGTTGTGCCCCGCTTAAAATGTAGACAGGGTGAACGCGTCAGGGAAACTGCCGGAAACACAGTAACATCTGTTCAAATTGATCGTGGTGGGAGATGGCCGTGGACCTTCTCATAGAGTAGCAGGCGAGTCCTACCAGAGATCCCTTTAGAAGTGGAGCCTCGGAAGCGACGGAATTTTCTACAAAAAGGATGGTCACAAACGAAAAACGATCTGTCCACAAATTAAGTGGGGCCGTGCAATCGTCCGTTGAGAATGCTCTATAAAAGAATTAATGAACAGTCGACAAGCGAGGTAGATCAGCGGCCGTCGTGCCCGGTCGCGGGTGGTAGTGACTCATGGCCTCCGGCATCCATTGCTCAATCTGTGTAATCCGTGTGCCGTGGCTGGGATGGGTCGATAAGAACTGCGGTGGCTGGCTCTGACTCATCTGCTCCATCCGCTCCCAGACATGGAGCGCCTCATGGGGGTCGTACCCGGCGTCAGCCGCCAAGAGCAATCCAATATAGTCCGCTTCCGATTCATGGTTGCGACTGTAGGGCAGGATAAAGCCATAGTGGGCCAGGGCGCCACCGGCGAGCTGCGCGATTTGTGGATTGATGCCTTGGGAGGCGGCCCCGAGGGTCGCCGCCACGACCGCGCCTTGGGCCACTAAGCCTTGGCTCATGCGCTCGCCTCCATGCCGAGCCAGCGCATGCGTCACTTCATGGCCGAGAATGGCGGCCAGGCCGGCTTCATTTTGGGCCACGGAAAAAATCCCCGTATAGACCGCAATCTTCCCCCCCGGCAGTGCGAACGCATTTTGAGTTTTGTCATCTTTAATCACCGACACTTGCCACTCAAATTGTTTGGCGGTCTCGGCATACATGGACACTTTTGCGGCCTCGATAATCCGGGCTGCGACGCGCTCGACCGGTTCGACTTCACGAGGATCGTGAGAAATCTGAACCTTAGGATCATGGAGCACTTGGGTATACGCCTGCAGGCCCATTGCTTGTTCCTGGGAAGCGGGGACCAACTCCAACTGGTGTCGATGGGTATAGGGATTGGTGGCGCAGCCTGCGACAGCGATGCCGACGAGCAGGATCCTGAGCAACGGCAACAACATTGACCCCCATAGGCACGGTACCCAGACCAGTACATTACGATGCACGAGGGACCTCGTAGGGAAGCTCCATTTTAGGAGCGCGCGAAGGACGGCGCAAGGGCCATGTGGGACCGTAAGCTTCCCCACAATGAGACAATCCTATGGAAAACTTCAGAAAGACACGAATACTGATTCGAAATTCTCTCAACAGAGGATTCGCTCTACTTTGCTGTGCTAAATTTGTGCTNNCACCGAGCCTTTTCAAAATCGTCCTGTTTCCATTCCTAAACCGCTGGTCGGCTGTCCACAAAACCTGCAAGAATTCCAGTCTCCAAACTCTTGAAATCTCCGCCTGCCAAAACTAACTTTCCGCTGTCCTTAAATCAGATGATTACGAGACAGAATTCTAGGTGCCGGCGGTAGGCGCGAACACGATCACAAAATTTTCTCAGCGGAATTTCCTCAAGTTGCAATGAGCGATGGGTGACCTATGGTCGGCGCGAGGCTGAGTGTGTGCCAGGGGGAGGCACATACGGGCACCGTGTCCGAGAACAGGATTCAAACTCGGTGCTCGGGCATGCTCACTATCGTTTGGATCGCACGCTCTGGTTTCGATCAGGTTGGGGAACCTCGTAAAACTCGTAAATCTTGACCTCTTCGATACTCAGGTCCGGCCAATTATTCTTGTCAAAGCCCGGAGCATTTTTCAGATCCTTTTTGTGTACATCCAGAGAGAGTTTTTTGTTCGTTTGATCCAGCTGCAGTGCTTCCCAAGGTACGGCAAAGTACTTGTCTCCGACTCCGGCAAATCCTCCGAATTCGAGCACGGCATATTCAACACCACCTTCCTCAGGGTCGATGACCAAGTCTTTAATGTCCCCCAGCTTTTTGCCGTCAGTGCCGTGCACGTTCATGCCGATGAGATCGCTGGCTTTTAAGACGCCACTCTTGTCCCGTGCTTGAGCCGAGAGGCTGAGTGCGGTCACCAGCGTGACGACGAGGGCTCCGAACGCCAACAGATGTAACACTTTCTTGCCGCAGACTTGCCTCTCCATGATGTAACCTCCTATGAAGCGAATAGTTTATGTCCTACCGCCATCGTCGGGAATTTATTCGGTAGGTACCTTTGCCCCTTTGCGCCTGGCTTCCGAAAGTCCAATGGCAATGGCTTACTGTCGGGTGTTGACTCGCGTGCCACTCTTTCCGCTCTTTAAACTACCTTCCTTTAGTTTATGCATCGCCCGCTTGACCGATCGCTGTGCACTTTTGCCATACTTGGTCATAATGGATTCCGTTCTGTGAATCGACGTGATTGCGAAACCGCAGAGTCTTGCTTTCGATCGAAAAACTCGAAACAGGCCGCGACCTTGAAACACGAACTCACGAAGTGTGCGGGCGGAAATCCTCCATAGTGGGCGACAATATAAGATATAATGATGTCCTCCTTTGCGGTGAGATATCACAAATGAGAGGCAATGCTGCTCTGGACATCACAGCTTGTCAATATCAGGTGCTGCCTTAGCGGACGGAAATGGTAGTCGGTATATGCGGACGCTGCCCTGCCTGACGAATACATCCCATTATGTGAAGGAGAATTTCTGAACTCGACGGTGTAATTAAGAACGGGTACCAACAAGGAAGGAAGACAAAAACACCACGAGAGTGCCAGCGGTAGGCGCGAACACTATCGCAAATTTTCACAGCATAAGCGCATCGAGTGGCAATCCGCGAGGGGCGAGCCTCTGGTCGCTAGGGCGCAGGGTATGCGCCAGGGGGAGGTTAAGGAAGATGAAGAGGGGCGGCGAATGATTTAGGACCTGTTAAAATGGTTCCAAGCCCGTGTTTCGGTACTTGCACAACAAACAACAAACCGCGTCTAAACCTTAGACACAGGCTGCGAGAAACCCGCGGGCCGTCACCAGACTAGCCTCTGTCCAATGGCATATCTTGCATATCGGAGAACTCC
>PLBR01000111.1 GCA_003135435.1 Nitrospira sp.
GAAGATGAAACTTCCGACCCGTCCCGCTTTTCTCGCAAGTCACGCGAGTCTCGCGCGAATAACGAGATACACTTCACGGGTGTCGAGAGCGCCCGTCATCTATCTCCAGCTGTTCGTAACGGAAGGCGCGGGATGAGGGCTACCTTGGAGGAAATATTTCCGAGCTCTCAATTTCTTCAAGCGAGGCGACCGGCTCCAATAAGTCACAAGTCACGTCTGCCCCCGAACTCATGCCCAGGGGGTCTCACTACCGCGTTCGATCGGCAGAGATTCTTGGCTCTTGTCCTTCCGCTTAGCTCTGCCAGTTTGCCCGGAGCAGGTCTTCGTTCTCCTCATAGCGACAGGTGAATGTGCCGTGATGTGCGTGATGGAGCGCTTCGCCGATGCGCCGCGCGAGATGGGGGTCGGTCGTGGTGATGACCACCCCTTCGGGTTGGTCCTCGATCTTGATAATTCGAGCCAGAGGATGTTCGGCTTTGACACGGGCCTCTTCATTGCGGGCGAGCCCGAGAATCTCGTCCCGATGCGAGGCGACAAACTCACCGGTGAGCAGCAGCACTCCGCTCGGCGCGCCGTCCCGTATCCGTTCACAGGCAGGGCACACGAGGGCGTGACTCTTCGCTGGGACAGGAGCCCATGTCCACCGGCCTTTGTGGTAGACCGCGTTGCACTCACGACACACCGACGGCTCCAGGAGTTTGCCCTTCGCCTTGTAGAGGTCGTGCTTCCGGGCTCGAACCGATCGATCTTTCTTGTCTCGGGGAAGATGTGACGTCGACATAACAACTCCTTCACTCCATCATGTGAGAGATCTCTGATCATTCCGTAAGGGAGGGAAGCCCCCCCTTACGTCCTTCCTGCACCAGGCTTGCTCCGACTGCACCACTCTAACAGGATGCCAAATCGGCACGTACAATGCCACATGGTAGAAGGATGCGTAGGGGATCAATTCTGCCGAAATCCTGGATGGACGCGAGGGGGGATACCCGCATGGATGGGCCTCTCCCAAAGAGGCTGTGGTGTTATTCGTCACCACCAAACGGAGGTTCTGTCCCCTAATGCCACAGTCTACGTGCAGGGAGCTAGGATTGAGCTTGGACATGGATCTGATGATCCGAAGAAACGGTGCCACCTCAACCTGACCCCTTTGCTTTGCGAGATACGCTTCATGAGTGTCGAGAGCGCCCGTCAGCTATCTCCGCTGTTCATGACGAAAGGCGCGGGAGGAGAGCTAGCTTGGAGGAAAGACGGTCGAGCCCTCAATTTCTCTCTTCAAGCGAGGCGACCGGCCCCAATAAGTCAATAGTCATGCTTGACCCTAAATCCATGTCATGCTGCCACGGTCAGCATCGCGCGAAGCAGTCCGAGGTGCCAATGTATGATTACAAAACCGTACCCTCTTGCTGGTCCACTCGATGGAGGGGTTAGACCACTTCATGGTGGACATTTTATTTCTTCTTTCCCTCTTTCGAGAACGCACCGGAAATGCGAGCGATTCGGGCGTGGAGCTGATGGAAATGCGCGTGATAGGCGCTAAAGATAGATAACAGTAACCCTGCGCTTGCGTACTCATGCAGTGCAAGGTGTGGACGAAGGCGATTTAGTTCAGCAGACACTTCGGAGCATGCGTCGGTCTCGACAACGGCAGTGTGCGTTTTCACCCAGAGCGTGTGAAGACTAGTGGTCACCATCACGGCTTCAGGTGACAAGAGTCCAATATGTACCCGATGCGCGAAGAGATTGCGAAGGCCCTTCACTCCCCGAAGAATTGCAGCGTCTTTTGGAGTGATGAGACCAACAAGTAATGCAAGCTGTATGCGTGAACCGAAAGAACCAGCAGGCGCATGGCCGTCGCCATTGAGTCCCAAAAACTCTCCCGCTTCCCGTTCATGCTCGACTAGACGCATCGTGAGAAGCTGTGCAAGCGCTACATCGAGTACAGCGGCCGAGGTAATCGCCAGTTCTCGCGACGGAAGGTCTCCGTACTTGGCGTAGATCGCACCCTTGCTCGGTAGCTCGTCAGGGCGCCAATGTTCAAGTTTTCGAGCCATAGCAGATGAGGGACCGAACGTCATGCTTACCGGCGTGCTTCAGCGCGTCCGGTGCAGCTAAAGTTAGACCGCTGGTTCAATTCGCTATACTCCAAGTGCTGTCACCAGTAACCGCTGGCTGATGAGAGCGACGCTCATAACAAAGCGGGTCCGAATATCGTCTAGTTGTCCCGGACGGAACATGGGTTCGTCGATGTCGCCGTTCTTGAGCGTCATGGCATATGAAAGCCCCTTGCAACTCGCAGAGAGCTCAGGCGTCGAGAACGTCAGTGACAGGTGGTGATGGGCAAACTGGTTTCGGATCTCAGCGAGAACCAAGAGGTCTTGATATAGCGACTTCGAGACGAGACCTAGGGTGTAGCAAGCGTCCGCTCGAGACGCAAAGGAGCCCAGTGCACCGGAGCGAGCATCCAGGAGTTTTGCCGATACGCTGCTTTGCACCAACAGTTTAGCCAGTAGCGTCGCAAGACAGGCATCAATGTAGGCGGCAGAGATGATAACAACGGAGAAGTCCGGTTCGTTGTTCAGAAAATCGAAAAACGCCTGCGTATTAGTCGACAAAGTCTCAGCCGGAAGGATCGTGTGTTTCGCCAGTCGGCCCCTTATATGAGCGTGGTAGTCGAGAGTGCAGCGGTCTAACTATGTATTATCTGGTTTCGCATAAGATGCCAATTGTCTTGCGATGCAGGATAAGACCCTGTGGCGTCGTGCCAGGATTGCGACCTCAGTCCAAGTGATTTCCTCAAGGTTTTTCTCTGCATCTCATCCATGCGGGGTCCTATGCAGTTCCGTATAAGACCCCGTTTGCATCCTGCTCGACGGCGGGCGTGATGAACCTGGTACAGATGTCACGTTCGCTGGCGACCTCTTATCTGGTGAGTCCATCAATAATTTCGGCAAGTTCGTTAGGCCCTAGAGAAACCAGACCAACTAGATAGACCAGATAGACCAGAAAAACCAGAGACCCCGCGATCAAAAGTTTCCTGCCTGGACCACATCCTCGAGGCTGTTAATGTCGAGCCAATGACCTGCCGTATAGAGCACGCGGACGGGATACTGCCGTTTCAACAGTTCTTGGAGCAGTCGGGGGATGCTGGCCTTGCGGTTGGCCGGCTTGGCCAGCATCTCCACAATGAGGTCGGTGATATGGCCGGCGGCGCTAGGCGAGACTTTGAGAAACCCCATCCAGACCCCGTGGATGGATTCTTTGGGGACGTTGCTCCCCAATTGCTTGAGATAAATCTTGGCGTTAAAGGCCTTTCTCGAATTGGGAATGGTGCACTCGGTAAACCCACCGAGGCGGGCATAGCTGGTCTGCTCCTGCCAGTTACTGTCGACGAAAATGACACAGGCATCAGTCTCCTGACAGAGAGACTGAGGAATATATTTATTGAACAGCACGTCGCCGTAGGAAATGATCGTACTCTGCACATGGCCTTTCCTGGATTGGAGGGCCTTGAGTAGGGAATCCAGTTCGCCGGTTTCCGCATAGTCATTGTTATCGATATAGGTCAGGTTGGGCAGATTGACGGCTTCTTTCTTATACCCTCTGACCACGACAATATCCTTGATCCCCACCGCATTGTAGGCGTCAACGATGTGGGAGAGGATCGGTGTGCCCTGGATCTTGACCATTGTTTTGGGCTGCTGTTCGGTGAGTTCCCCCAATTCATCGCCCCGGGATGCGGCGAGCACCATGGCACAAGTATCCTCGGCGCCTCGGGGAAGGTAGCGGTCTTCGGCGTCTTGAAGCTCTGCGGCGCTTTGCAGGCGGAAGATTTCGGAGACCGGCACGACTTTGTCTTCAATGGAGAGCAGGTGTTCATCCTCCTTAAGTGTCCGCGCAGTTTTTTGCATGGCAGCCACGGCAGCCCGTAGCATGTGATTGGCCCAAATCACCATCGAAAAGCCATGCTGCCGAAACACATCGGTGGGCGTGGCGTAATATTTGGTGGGCACGATCACAACGGGGCATCGATTCCCCCATTCCTGTTTGAACGCCAGGATTTCATCAGCCACTGACAGGGCGCTGTGAATGAGGATGCCGTCCGCCCCCGCCTGATGATAGGCCTCGGCTCGACGTAGGGCTTCCGCCAGCCCCCAGCCGCAAATGAAGGCCTCCACTCTGGCAATAATGGAAAAGTCAGGGTCGGTCTGGGCGTCCTTGCCTGCCTTGATCTTGCCGCAGAACTCCTGCATGTCCGCCATGGGTTGGGCGCCCCCCTTGATGAAACTATTCGTCTTGGGGAAGAGTTTATCTTCAATGCAGACCGCGGCGATCTTGCGCTGCTCCAGTTTGCGGACGAGCCGCTGCATGTTATTGAAGTTGCCGTATCCCGTGTCGCCATCGAGGAGAATCGGCAGCGTGGTCGCATCGGACATGAATTCCAGCACCTCAAGTACCTGGGTCCAGCTGGCTTCGTTGTTGTCACGAACTCCAAATTGAGCGGAAATGGAGAGGCCGCTGGCCCAAATGCCTTGAAAGCCGGCTTCTTGAACGATTTTTGCGCTGAGGCCATTGTGGGCTTCACAGATAAATTCAAGCTGCTCCGACAAGAGGAGCTTCTTAAATTGACGTGATGTGGTGATGCCTGCGGTCGAACTCATGGATTTCCTTCCTTGTTCCCGCCGAAACCTTTAGCAGGATGCTGAAAAATCCCGCCAGCTTCGTTCTCGCTTCGCTCAGAGGCTCAACGTACCGAAGCGTACGCCTCGCCTCTTCGCTCGCTGCGNNGCTGCGGCCTTGCTGGACGGTCTTTTTGAGCATCCTGCAGGATTGCTCTCCTATTGTGCCGCACATGTTCGCGGTAAAGGATACCGTTTTCCCCCAGAGAAATCACCTGCCTTTCCGGGGACGTGAAACGTAAGACGTGAAAGGTGAAACGTGAGGAGATGGGGTGTAGAGCGGATGACTGGCGGGACTAGGCCAGTTATTTTGGCTTGTGGGTTTGTTTTGTTTCTTTCGTTGCTCGAACTAGACAAACCAGACGAACCAAATAAACCAGACAGACCAGATAGAGCAGATCCAGCGCCGCATAATGGCGTTTGAGAGGGAATGGAGGCGTAAGGGCTGGTTTGGCCCAGTTGATCGGGTGAGCATGTTTCCCGGTGCCGCTACAGTTGTCCTCGTGTATCATGGACGTCGGATGGGGTCTTGGCGTCGTATGTGATCGGCCCTGCACAGTCGGGGAGAAGAGGACTCTCAACTTGGAGGGAACTATGTCAATCAAGAGGATCGTTCCACGGAAGCGTGTGCAAGGTCGAGCGGTTGGTCAGGCGAAGAAGAAACCCGCTGTGAAGCGAGGGGAGTCGGGGCTGAGCCGCCGGCTGCAGGACCTGCGAGAGCAAGTTGATATTGTGCTGCCGGAGATGGCGGCACGGATTGCGGCGCTGGAGCATCTGTTGCTTGAGAAGCAGCTCTGCACCAGAAAGGACCTGATCGACGCGCGCCAGTTCGTGCGCACGCAGGAGGCGTAAACGGCGGGCCCGTGCGTGGATGCTCGTGACGATTTCATGGGAGCGCGACGAGCGAGAGGCGCGGGACTGGCGAGACGGGGCATGATTAGACGGAGGGAGGGTGTCTCTATGGCGATGTCTGCGGCGCTGTCGAATGAGGAAGTCCAGGCTGTTTGGATCAATTTGGCCGAGGAGGTCCGTACGGGGGTACTGCTGACGCTCAGAGATGGGCGGCCGTTTGGGTCTCATGTGCCCTATGTCTTTGGCGAACACTGGACGCGCGCCTACATTCATGTGAGCCGTTTGGCGTTGCATACCGAACATCTGTTGCGCGACCCTCGTGTGGGGCTGTTTGTCTCGGAAGCGGATCGGCCAGAGAGAAATCCCTTGTCCCTACGGCGGATGAATCTTCAGGGTGAGGCAGCGCTGTTGAATGTTGATGCGCCGAACTATGCTGAAGTGAAGGCCCGGTATCTCGCTCGCTTTCCCCAATCGGCCATGATGTTTGGCTTTGCGGATTTTGCGCTCTGGGAACTGCGGCTGCAGGACGCGCACTTAGTTTTGGGATTCGGGCAGGCCTACCTTGCCGAGGCGACTGCTCCTCTCACCTGGATACATCAGAAGCCGAGCACGAAGAGTGCCTAGCTACACATTGCCTCTTCGCGGGCTGCGACCTTGTCGGCGGGCAATGTGAGTCATGCGCATTGTGGCGCGACAGTTTCGGGTCACGCTAATACCACGGACCAGCGAGGACACTTGGCGAAAGAGGTAGGAATTTGTCCCAAGAGAGATGACGTTGCCATGTTGGCCG
>PLBR01000249.1 GCA_003135435.1 Nitrospira sp.
GAGACAGGGCGCAGACAAAAGGAGCAGAGATGCGGACCCGAGGATGCTGGCGAAACCTATTCAAGACAGAGGATCGATGTGAGGTCTGTTCCATAGACCGTCCCTACCATGTTTCTACCGTACATCAGGACACTCAATTTACAAATATATTTCCTCAATCGCACAAATCGAATCCTGCCATGCGGTGAAGAACTAACCCGCCATATCCATCCGTTCTACATCTCTAGCTTACGGCGGCCCTTCCTTACCGGTCTCGGCTGTCCGATCGCCTGCCTCATCCAACATTGTCTCAACTCCCTTGGCCTTGTCGATCACGCTCCTATCCATCCCACCAACCGCTGTGTCAAGAACTTGTGGCGGTTCCTTCGCCGCCTTCGGGTGAAGGACCTGACGATCACATCCGTATAGGCCCATCAACGACACCACCGACAAGGAAAAGACCAGCACAGATAACAACAGTTTCATCATCAATCATCCCCTTATCTCTACGGTGAGTGGGCCCCGAAGGACAACCATGCAGTCATCCAGATCCAGCATCTGGCAGGGCTCAACCCATCCACACAGACGCTGCATATACGCAACCCTCACGGACGACGTGTCTGAATTCTCCTAACTTACAGATTCCTCGATTTCTTTGGTTTGCTCCCGACTGACTGAATCGATGTTGGTTGCGCGATGAGGACGAGCATGACCACTGACTTTGGATGGCTTCCTTTCCTGACGATCAATTCATCCCGCATGTGCGGCATACGACAAACTGGCTACTGCTCGACGATGGTTGTATCAACGCAGGCCGAGGGACATGTCCACCATACAGATTTATTTAATTAGCTACATACCCTATTTGACTCTCGCCATGACCCATGGTACCCTCAGCTGTCGTACGAGCTAGCACTAGCCCTCGCGCGTTTCGAACCTCATTTGAATGTTTCAACGCGATTGATCTTGGAGTAGATGTTGCTCATACGTTCCATCATTTTCTGCGCTTAAACACCTGGCAGGAGGATGGACGGAATAATTTTGGTATTTCTTTCCGACCCTCTCATCTCCATCGAGCATTTTTCCACGTTGGAGATGCCAGGTTTTATAAAGGAGCACGTATGAAGCTATCCACTGGGTGGCGAGCCGACAAGCTGAGAAAGAACCGAGCACGGGCAACGCGGAAACCAAAAATTCGATGGGAAGTGCTCGGCCTTCCAAATCCTCTTGATACCAGTCTAACGACCTCAATGGAAGACATCCGCCGGCAAGTGTCGAACATGGCAAGCCGTGGGTTCGGCCAGGGCACTCGTTCCCGAACGGCTGAACGAGAAGCCAAGACCACCAACCATGCTCCTGACTCAAGCAGCAAGAGACGGCGCGGAGCGACGGAATCGTCGCAATCATAGAGGGGACAGGATCATAATTGGCAGGCGATTGGTGACTCACTACGAGTCGCCACGCAAAGGAGGGCACCATCGGACGAGCAGGAAAAACGACCATCGCAAAACGCGACCGCGAGAAATCGAAGCAAATTCAGCGGCGCGAGAAAGACGCCCGTCGAGAACAGCGCAAGACCGAGAAGCCCGATCGCCCTTTGAACACAGAGGGAGAGGATCCAGATTTGGCCGGGCTTCAGTGGGGCCCACAAGAGCCGCTGTATTAGGGATGATGTGAGCGCACCCCCGCGCATCACCTCACTCCTGTCCTATGCCGCCTTCACAAAGCGATCAGCAGGCAAACCCTGCCTGCAGCTGTTTGATAACCACGCGACGCTGCTCGCCCTTCTGCTTCACCATTAGCACTACGCCATCCGCATCAGTCAGGACCAGCAAATCGTCCTCAATCGCCAGTGTCCGATCGGGGTCTCTGACGTTGATACGATACTGCGCCGGCTATCCGGATTGCGGCCAGAGCCCATGGCCAATTCCGTCAGCCCGTCGATGGTCCCTTCGTATCCGCCCTCGCAAAACCTGACCTCCGTGCCGTCAGGAATTCTCACCCATCTCTTCATCGTGTGCAGCCCCTCAGTCTTTGGGTTTGTCATGATGATACTCCTCATGATCGCTCACGACTCTTTATCTGTCAGCAAATACGCGCGCTGGCATCTCCCTAGCCATTAGACTCTGTCCTAGGAAACCTAGACCCCCTCCGGTACGACGGGACTCGGCTGATGCTGTCGTCGGTCCTCTCCAGGACGCCCCCACCGCGGACGGTCACCTCTGGAACGTTCAGCCCCCCCCCTCGAATGCGGACGAGCATCGGGGCGTGGGCTTCCCTCTGCCAACGGTACAGGATGCCCCAATAACGTTTCGATCGCGCGCAGCTGATCACGTTCCTCGAAGGTCACGAAACTGGTGGCTCGCCCGGTCATCTTCATCCGGGCTGTCCGTCCAATACGATGAATATAGTCCTCCGGACAATTCGGCAAATCGTAATTCACCACGTGGCCAATATTCGCCACGTCAATCCCGCGGGCTGCGATATCCGTCGCAACGAGAATTCTGACCTGCCCTCGTTTAAATCCGTCGAGTGCACGGAGGCGCTGGGGCAGACTTAGATCTCCGTGGATGACCGCGACGCGGTGACCAGCCTGTCCAAGCGTCTGACCGAGTCGATCAACCCGACTCTTTGTCCGAGCGAATACAAGGACGGTCCCTCGTTCCACCCCCAATAACGACACCAATAGATTCGTCTTCTCATGGGAGGTCGTATGATGCAACGCTTGGATCACACCTTCAGCCGTCGCCGAGGGAGACGTCACCATCACACGAACGGCACCGTTCAGGCTCGCTTGAACCAAGCGTGTGACATCCGTCGGAATCGTGGCGGAAAAGAGTAATGTCTGTCGCTCCAACGGCAACGCGTCAAGAATCTGATCAATCTGTGGGGCAAATCCCATATCGAGCATACGATCGGCTTCATCGAGCACCAGGATTTTAATCGGGGCCAAATTGACCGTCCCGTTCCACATATGGTCAAGCAAACGTCCCGGTGTGGCAACCAGGATATCGGGCCGCTGGCGCAATCCTCTGATCTGCGCCTGCATATCGCTACCTCCGACGATGACCGTGGCAGAGATGCGGTGGCTTCGACCGAGCTTTTCGATTGAACCAAAAATCTGCAACGCCAATTCCCTCGTCGGTGCGAGAATCAACGCTTGCGGCTGACCTTTCGGCAGGACCGCGAGCCGCTCGATCATGGGGACAACAAACGCGGCTGTCTTCCCAGTACCGGTTTGTGCACAACCGATGACGTCCCGGCCCTCAAGGGCGGGTGGAATGGCCTGAGCTTGAATGGGAGTGGGAACCAGCAACCCCGCTGCCGTCAAATCCCGCAAGAGCGGTTCAGACAGACCAAGGGTATGAAAACTCGTGTGAACAGAGGTATGCAATGCACTATCCTTTCAGTGTGATCGCATTAAGACGGGATCAGAGAACCGAGGGGAGAGAAACCAGAAAGGCATCAATTCCGACAGGACCTGGTCGCGATGCGATCGCGAAGTCCGTTATGGTGTATACAGCCGTGCCGCCGGACTACTGCGACAACGATGCAGAAATCATCGTACAGCAAGCCAGTTCTTGCGTCAACCCTCTTGAAAATTAAGGAGTTCGATAATGCCGAGGGGATATTATACTGACCTCTGCTTTCGACGCATTGGGCTAATTATTGTCATGCCATGATAGACTGATGCGTTCGCTATCCTAGCGAGACTGTGCTAGGGTAGTCCCAGTTGAAGTTCGGTCACTACTCTATCCCTCGCGCCGTCATCCCCTCCCGCTGATTCTGCGCGATCGATGCTCTAGTTTCCGCCCTGTACAACACTCAGGTCTCTCTAGAGGGATCGCCGAACCATCACCAGTCTCTTTCGCGCTCGTCCCTGTCCGATAACACGCCCGGCAGGGCGCCAATGACTTTGCAGACCTTGATCGAATCGAAATACAGCGTACGAATATCCTGCGATTAAGAGCCCCTATGAGCCAAACAGCACAACATCGCATGACTCCACAATCACCAACCATCGCCATCACCCCCACGGGTGTACCGATCAAGATCAGCAGTCACCGCGGGATCTGGACCGTCATACTCTTTTGTGCCATTACCATGGGCGCCGTGATCGGAGTCCCACTCTATGGATATCTCTACCACTATACCTGGCTGGACTGGACCCTGTTTGGACTGCTCTATGTCGTCAGCGGACTGGGCATTACAGTCGGCTACCATCGTCTGATGGCCCATCGGAGCTTTGACTGCCCGAACTGGGTCAAGGGCGTACTCTTGATCGGGGGTGCCTGGGCACTGCAAAACTCCGCCATCAAATGGGCGTCCGACCATCTGCGTCATCACGCACACTGTGACGAGGAGAAAGATCCGTACAATGCGCAACAAGGGTTCTGGCATAGCCACTGTGGATGGCTCTTTACCCCCGACCGATACACCGATCCAAAATATGCGACGCGCGTCGCGAATGATCCCGTCGCGATATGGCAACATAAGTACTATCCTCTCCTGCTCCTCGCGGGCCTGGCCGGCACTTTCCTCATCGGCTTTCTCTTCAACGGCGTGATGGGTGGAGTCGGTTGCTTTCTCCTCGCCGGCCTGGGACGCACATTCGCCGTGCTCAATTCGACATTTTTCATCAACTCCGTCTGCCATCTGTGGGGCCGGCAGCCACACGGCACGTCAGATTCCAGCCGGGATAGCTGGCTGGTGTCCCTCGTGACATTTGGTGAGGGGTACCATAACTACCATCACATGTATCCGACCGATTACCGAAACGGTCCTCGCTGGTACCACTTCGATCCCTCGAAATGGCTCATCCACGGGCTCTACTCACTGGGACTTGCGACGTCGTTGCGGATAGGCTCGTATGTCGAGGCCTCGCTCGCTCGAACGAACTAACGCGTCACGAAGGGAATCTCGATGGGGAAGCGGGTCCTGTATGTGGGAGGACTCCCGGACAAGGTCTCGNNCTTCACATCCTACGGTCTGGTCGCCAGAGCCTACGTGGTCCGATTCAAATATACGGGAAAATCAGCCGGATACGGATTCGTCGAAATGGGGTCCGGCGAACAGGCCTTGAATGCCGTGGTCGCCCTTGAAGGAACCGAATGGGAGGGACACCTCCTCAGGCTCTATGTGACTCCCTACGCGAACCAGGCCGTGTAAGATCGCGCACGTCACGGAAAAGGAATACATATGGGCCGCACCAACTTAGACCCGATCATGACCTTTCCAGATGGATCGCACCTTTTGATCAGCACCGCCTGCTCAAAAGAGGGGAGCTTTTCCTGTGCCCTCTACATGGCGACCATCGCAGCGGATGATCGAGGGGCCTTCCGCGTCGTATCCAACCACCTCGCCGCAGCCACTTGTTTGGTTGCGCAAGAAGACGCTTACAGTTATGCTCAACGCCTCTACCCGCGTTCAGCTGAGACGATGAAAAAACCACCCTACCTCATCTGGCCAGGCCCCGGCCCCACTGGCAATGCGGATGTATAGGACGGCTGCCTGACCATCTCGTACCAGAGAGCAGCCTCGACCCGTCCACACAATCTACCCCTCGTCGTGCAGGCGCCACAAAATTCAGGGAGCCTGGGACTAGCTTTTTATGTGCGCCTCTGTTAGGATGTCCCTGTTTCACGCGGCGGGCCTCGCATGAAACAGCAAACAGAACGGCCCATCACCGATATTGTTGGTACCGAGAAGCTGATCGGAAGCTCGACCCAAGCCGCTCCATTGTTCGCGTCTTCGGCCCGTTCCTTCCCCTCGTGTATTCGTTCTCGCGTCTCAGACAATATCAATTTCAGAAGGAGGAACCCCCATGGGTTCAAAACTTTATGTCGGCGGGTTGCCCTATGCGGCAACTGAATCACAGCTCACCACCCTCTTCGCCGCGCATGGCACCGTCGAGTCTGCGCGTGTGATCACGGACAAGTTCACCGGGCAATCACGAGGCTTCGGCTTCGTCGAGATGGCCACACAGGAAGAAGCCAAGGCCGCGATTACCGCGTTGAACGGCTCACAGATGGACGGACGTCCTCTGACTGTCAATGAAGCCAAGCCACAAGAACCCCGCACCGGTGGCGGTGGTGGCGGTGGTGGCGGTCGCTTTGGTGGCGGTGGTGGCGGTGGTGGCGATCGCGGCGGGCGTGGTCGCTTCTAACGCAGCGTCAACAAGCAGCAGATGCAAGAAGGGGCGCTTCAACCGAAGCGCCCCTTCACGTCATACCCCCTTCCTCGTACCCAATATTTAGTTTGTCCTAGCGAACGACATTCAGTCTATAGCGACCCCCACTGTTCGCGACCTCTGACTGATTACACCCATGTGCCTCTCGGATTCGGCAGTTGTCTTGCCCGAGCGCTGTTCAGTCACACGTATACGAAGTAAAGAACCCCGCCCTTCCGGGCGGGGC
>PLBR01000067.1 GCA_003135435.1 Nitrospira sp.
GTTTCACTATTTTTCCTCCGGTGGTCGAGCGTTTGGAACAAAAAGAGGCGTTGGGGTCTTGACGCGTTGACGCAAGTCAAGACGCCAACCGCGAACGCGATACATGCGAAAAGCGCTGTTGGCTAGCCTAGCCCGTACAACAGCTGACGACCTTCGTCGCCCGGCGCATCCGGCCTCGCCGGCGGCCGAACGTGTCGTCGGCACCACCCACTAAAGGGGGCCAGACGATGCTGACAAACGTACCCTACGGCCGCGGCCTTTTCGAGCGGCACGTCGACAACCCGATCATCAGGGCACGCGACCTGCCGTACCGGTGCAACACCGTCTTCAACGCCGCCGCGGCACAGGTCGATGGCGAAGGCCAGCCCGTTGGTTCTGACATGACCAGTCCCCCCTGGGACACTGGATCGCTCACGATGGGAGCACGTATCCTGAGGCCGCTAGCTAGCTTGGTTCGGGCTTCTCGATCACCGAGCGGAGAAGATGCCTGGCAGCGGCTTCGCCGAGCGGCATTTCTATCGGAAGGCGGCCCTGTTCGATCGCTTTCTCATCTTCGATGTCCAAACTGACCAACCGGGGTCGGCGCGGCACTGACCACATGATGTCCGCCTTACAACCGTCTGCCGATGTCTCGCGTGGTCGACCGCACTTCGGGAAAGCGCCATGAACCGACATCAGCGATTGGATCGCCGTCCCATGGGTGCACGATGACCAGCGGGCAGTTCCAGCGTATCCTGAGAGAATCAAAGCTGTTCAATACGCAATAGGATCAATCCGTTTATTCGGGGGGCCGATCCTGCTCACATCACCGACAGAAGAGCGGTAGCAAAGAGCTATAGCAATTTGGTGTCGACCCGTTGGATTTGCTGCCGTAAGGCCTCAAGGTCCTTGTGGATTCGAACGACCTCAGTTTCTAAGGCTTCCGTCAAATTCAGCAGGCCAGTGCTGATGTTCCGGAGGGCGGGATTTTGGCTGACACCTCCATAGTCCGCACTGTCCCTGAAGTTCGCCTTCGCTTTTTCGAACGACATTGACCCCTCCCTTTTGCTCAAAACGGATGGCACCCTACGCGGTCGTTTCGAAACGATTCGAGTAGGAGCACCAGCAAGTTTGCTGCGCGCCCGCTTCGTAAAGTCCGATTATACGTGAAGCCGGCCACGTTGGTGCCGGTAGAGCGCCTCCGCCATCCTCGCGAGCTTCACGGTCGCTGACCTCAAGAACTTCAAGATGGACGCCATGCTGAGAAGGAGAGCATCTTCGGAGCGATAGCAGAGGCTCGACCAGACACGGCGAGGTCGGCCTCTCGCTTACCTGCTTTCATGCGATGGGGTCGTCGTGCTCGCGCTGAGGGCGAAGAAAGGGGGCCGGATGGCGGGGAGGAGGAAACCACCCGGCCCCGCAATGACCGAGGATGAAGTTCTGAAAGAGATTGTCGAGATGGCGTTGGTTCGTGGCGTCTCGGTCGATGCTGCCCCTTGACATGCCGAGGAGGCAGCCATCGCTATTCGCCACGGGCCTACTTTCAATAAGGAGGATTTGGACATGAACAGGAAGCGTTCTCTCGTTCTCGTACTGCTTGGCGCATTTGCATCGGTTGCAGCAATACCCTCGCCGGGGATGAGGTCAGTTGCCGTTGCTGCCGGGCAGGGCGACGACCTTCAGGCGCAAGGAATGACCGCCTTGAAGACTTTTTGGAACGCAATCGCCAGCGGCATACCACAAGCATTCGAACCTGTGCTCGCACCGGAGTACCAAGTTCAACGCTCAGATGGTTCCGGCTTCGACAGAAAGGAGTTCTTGAACAGCAACCTACCCAAGCTCGCTGCTAAGCCCGAGTTCACCGACGTTAAGGTAACCGGTACGGGTGATCTGCTGGTCGTACGCTATTACGTGACCGTGGATGCGACAATCGGTGGAAAGACGGTCGAGAAACACGCGCCACGGCTTACTGTCTTCCGCAAACAGGGCGACAACTGGCTCGTCGTTGCTCACTCGAATTTCGCAACTCTGTCCAAGTGAACGACGGCCGCAAAAAGAAAGCGTCCAGTCCGGATGGGGTCGGGAACTGGACCCCGCCCTACGGCAAGAGCTGGAAGAAAGACCTCGAAGCGATGGGCGGCAAGGACGGAATGCGCGATCCGCGTTTCAAGCTCATGCACAAGGGCGAGGAGCTGTCGCTCGTCACCCGCTCCAGCGACGGTCAGATGCTCTTCCTCGCCAACATGGCGTCGAAGATGAATGCCAAGTCCGGCTTCTTCGCGCGCCCGCTCCTGTGCTTTCGGATAAAGCGCGAGCAGAAGCAGCGACCAGGACAGCGCCAAGGCTGTCGTCTCATGGCCGGCGACGATGAAGAACTGCACGTTATGCAACAGGTCGGTCGGCGACATGCGCCTGCCCGTCACCGGGTCCTCCGCCTTCAGCATGTGGTCCAGGGGTGAGAGTGCGCGGATCGAGGTTTGAGCACGCGGACGCCGCTAATGTGGGCGGACAAGCTCTCCGCGCGATGGCCGTGAAGTTGGCAAAACCAATGATACCGAAGATCGATCCTGCCCAGGCTGTGCTGCAAACGGTCGCTGCGGGCCACGCAATACCGATCTTTTGGGTTGCAGCCCATGAAGGTAAACCGCTCCTGCCCCAGAATGGAACCTGTTTTCTACTCGACGGAAGCATTCGTCCCGGTCTCACAGGCGGACCAATAGGTGCAGCGCATGTCGAGCTTGATCGATCTATTGTTTATTTGAAAAGCGATTGGTGAGGCCACATGGGTATCAATCTTGTAGTCACCGTCACCGATGACGACTGGTTCGAGATGCTCCGTCGGCAACCGAGCCTTAGCGAAGTAAATTTCTGGGCACCATCAGCGGCGAATTTTCGTGCGCTCCAACCTTCGAATGAAGCAAGGACCGGTCATCCCCGACCGGATCGGAATCACTGTCCGCAATCGCCGGAATCCGCACTGAGGAATTCGCACTGAAGAGGCTAACGGATTTCCTCAACGTCGAGATGGAGCGCGTCGGCGATCCTCTCCAATTCAGCAAGGGTCGGTGAGGCTAAAAGAGACCTGCGCTCCATGAGCTCCAGATGTGCCGGGTCAATGGCCGCTGCGTGCGCAAGCTCCTGAAGCGTTATCCCAAGTCGCCGCCTTGAGGCCGCTATCGGCGGCACAGCTTCACCATCGACACCGATCGGGTCAGCGAAGCGCTTGTCACATAGCTCGAAAGCCGCCGTCGGATCGACGGGCCTGCCGTTTAATCGCGCCAGTAGGCCCTTCGCAGCCAGGGCGCGCTTCGCCAGAATTTTCTCGGCTTCCGGCTTGTGAGTTCCCGCCCGCGCGCCGAACTCGTCGGGCGTCGGGGGCACGACCTTCGCGGTCGCGGTCTTCTTCGTGGTCATCTGACTCTCCTGTCTTTTCGACCCTCGCGGCGGGGGTCCGCCGCCATTCGCTGCGCTCTGAACGCGTGAGCAGCGGATAAGCTCGCATGAGCTCTGTGTTCGTCATGGTCGCCTCCTGTCGCTCCTCCTTCAGA
>PLBR01000175.1 GCA_003135435.1 Nitrospira sp.
TTCATGCCCAGTCCTTTCTGCCGGTGATGTTCAGCACCATGCTGACCATACCGGGGTGAGATGAGTGTGGGAAGTACTCTGCTTAGGCCTGCTTAGGACAGTTAGTGACTCTTAGGGACAACGGTCACGAAGTGAACAGGAGGGGGTGAATCGGCCATCAAAAAAGCCATGGCTACTCTGGAGTTGAATACCCAGACAACGATGGAGGAACAAGCGCTTCAAGAGGGTATCCGCCGGGGCAGGTATAGATTCAGAGCAAGGCAATCAGAAGTCGGCACCCACGACTCGTGCCAGCATCCGAGATCCTGCAACCTAGTCGTTGAAGATTCTCGAGGTAAAGTACGAGCATATGATGGGCATGCTAATAAAAGGAAAAGGCAAGCATATTTGCTAATTTGGCGTATCATTCACAACGAGACCAGAACGGTGAATGTCTGCTCCCGAAATGCCTGATTTCTGCTTCTCCAGGACCGAAGTAGTATGTCTCGCCGTCACATGGACAGCTTCCGCGATTTTCTAACGAGGCTGTGTGCTGATACCAGTCGTTGCCTGGGCCGAAGGAAAG
The DNA here is from genome assembly GCA_003135435.1 of Nitrospira sp. GTDB lineage: Bacteria > Nitrospirota > Nitrospiria > Nitrospirales > Nitrospiraceae > Palsa-1315. The sequence goes on from PLBR01000175.1 coordinate 566, forward strand.
GTGGCCAGCGGCGCGACTTTCCTCTATTCACTCACGCACGTAGCGGGATGCAAACAATGAGGAGTGGTTTGTAGGGACAGACTTCGTGGCAAAAGACATTCCATCATGATCATTCAGACCGGTAGACATTCCATTTTCCCGCTGCGATCCTTGTCACAGTCCGGGAGTGCAACTGCAATCGTGGTTGGCCTCCTTGTGCTCGTCGGCTGGATAAGCGACAGTTCCTTCTTGAAGAGTGTCCTGCCTGGTCTGACGACGATGAAAGCCAATACGGCGCTCGCCTTCATACTGGCCGGCGCATCGCTGTGGATTCTGCAGAGGAAGGAACCCAGTCAAAGGACTCGCCGTGTCGGGCAAGCGTGTGCAGCCTTCGTTGCCATGGCGGGTATGCTCACGCTCAGCGAGTACATGCTCGACTTGGATTTGGGTCTTGATCAACTCCTGTTCAAAGAGTCATCAGGCGCCGTCAGAACTTCTCATCCGGGACGGATGTCGCCCGTGACCGCACTGAACTTTGCCCTGATCGGCTGTGCCCTGCTGCTCCTGAAGACCCACCGCGGCATTCTCCCAGGCCAGTACCTGACCATCGGAGCCGCTCTTTCATCCTTGATCGCCCTCGTCGGCTACGCGTATGGGGAAGAATCCCTCTACAGCCTCAGCGTCTACACCTCGATGGCCTTACATACATCGGTGACGTATCTGATCCTCTGCATCGGGATTCTCTACGCCCATCCGACCAGAGGGCTGATGAGTGTCGTCAACGGCGCACACACTGGCAGTGCCGTGACACGACGCCTTCTGCCCTTCGTCATTCTCGCACCCCTGGTAGGGGGCTGGTTGCGAATCAAAGGCCAGGAGGCGGGTCTCTATGGGACAGGATTCGGGACGGCGCTCTTCGCTGTGACCCTCATGCTCATGTTTGTCGCGGTCATCGGATGGACCGCGCGATCGCTGTCCCGGTCGGACGGAAAACGCAGGTGGGCAGAGGAAGCGTTACGTCGAGCGCATGACGAGTTAGAAGTGCGCGTGCAGGAGCGGACGGCGGAAATTATCAAGAAGACCCGCGACCTCGAGCAGGAGAGTGCGCATGCCAGGGAAGTCGAAGTGTCGCTGCGCGAGAGCGAGGCACACACGTGGCGTATCATCGCGACGGCGCTCGATGCGTTCATCGAGATGGATGCCGCTGGAATCATCATTGCCTGGAACGTCCGAGCCGAACAGATGTTTGGCTGGCCCCGGCAAGAGGCGATCGGGCGACTGCTCTCCGCCACCATTATCCCTGCACAACACCGGGAAGCCCATGAGCGCGGATTGCGACACTTGCTCGCAACCGGCGAAGGACCGATATTGAACACACGGCTCGAAATCACGGCCTGCCACCGGGACGGACATGAATTTCCTGTGGAACTGGCGATCTCGCCGGCCTTGGTGCGGGGGGGGGCCTACATGTTCAGCGCATTCGTGCGGGATATCTCGGCGCGGAAGCGGACGGAAGAGCGGTCGACCTTGCAGCACAGTGCGACCCGAATACTGGCCGAGTCGGACACGATCGTGGACGCGCTGCCGAAGATGCTTCACGCCATCTGCGATCTCTCCCGCTGGGATCTTGGCGCGCTATGGTTAGTGAATGACAACCCGGATGTCCTCAGTTGCGTGGAGATCTGGCACCAGCCTTCAGTGGAAGCGGCGGAGTTCTCACGGGTGACCATGCAGACCGTCTTCACGCGTGGCTTCGGCCTGCCCGGTCGGGTCTGGGCGAACGGCGAAGCAGCCTGGAGCCCCAATGTGGTGCAGGACGCCAACTTTCCCCGCGCTCCGTTCGCCGCGCAGGCGAACCTCCATGGCGCCTTCGCTTTTCCCATCATGCTCAACGAAAAGGTCCTGGGGGTGCTGGAATTCTTCAGCCATGAGACCCGTCCCCCTGATGATGATCTGCTGCAGGTATTCGTCACCGTCGGCAGCCAAATCGGTCAGTTCATTGAACGGAAACGGGCGGAGGCCAAAGTTCACACCCACGCGAAGGAGCTTCAGCAGAAAAACTGCGCCCTCGACCTGGCGTTGGCCGCGGCTCAGGCCGCCACGCAAGCCAAGTCCTCCTTCCTCGCCGTCATGAGCCATGAAATTCGTACCCCCATGAACGGCATCATGGGGATGACCGGCCTCTTGCTTGAGACACACATGACTCCTGAGCAGCGCGACTACGCCGATACCGTGCGGCGGTCCAGTGAAGTCCTGCTCGACATCATCAACGACATCCTTGACTTCTCGAAGATCGAGGCCGGCCGGTTGACGTTGGAGGTGATTGACTTTGACCTTCGGACGATGGTCGAAGAGGCCTTGGACCTCTTTGCCGAGCCAGCGCAGCGCAAGGGCCTGGAATTGGGTTGCCTCCTACACGCTGAGGTGCCCACGGCTCTACGAGGCGACCCCGGTCGCTTGCGTCAAATCCTCGTCAATCTCACCGGCAATGCGCTCAAGTTTACCCAGCAGGGCGAGGTGATGATTCACGTGACTCGGAGCGAGGAGACGGCCGACCGCGCCCTGATCGAATGTGCCGTGACCGACACGGGAATCGGCATTGCATCCGAGGCACAGGCTCTTCTGTTCCAGCCTTTTTCCCAAGCGGACACCTCGACCACACGGAAGTTCGGCGGCACCGGCCTGGGCCTCGCCATTTGCAAACAGCTCGTTGAACAAATGGGGGGTCAGATCGGCATCGAGAGTGTTCCCGGTCAAGGCAGCACCTTCCGGTTTACGGTGTGGCTGACCAAACAACCGGCAGAGGCCCACGCGACACCACTGTCGAGAGGGTCCCTCCAAGGGCGGCGGTTGTGCATAGTGGATGACAATGCCACCAACCGCCGCATCCTGGAACAATACGCGTTACACTGGGGACTCCAGAGCGCCTCGGCCTCGGACGGGTACCAAGCCCTCGCGCTGCTGAAAGACGCCGTGACCCGGGGAGAGCCCTTCGATTTGGCGATCCTCGATTTGCAGATGCCTCGCATGGACGGACTGGAGTTGGGGCACGCGATCACCGCGGATCCCGTCCTGGCGGCGACCCGCCTGGTCCTGCTGACCTCGATCGGTGCTCGGGGGCAGGCCGAAAAGGCGAAACGGGCAGGGATTGCCGCATACCTGACCAAGCCCGTACATCGCTCACAGTTATACGACTGTCTGTCACTGATTGTGGACTTGCCTGCGAAATCAGCCGTTGACCCGCTAGATGATGAGTCCGCGAGTCGGCCCAACGACGTGTTCGTGACCCGCCACGTCCTCAAGGAAGTCGCGGCGGCGGCGCGTCCCCGCATTCTTGTGGCAGAGGACAATATCGTGAACCAGAAAGTTGCGGTGTGTCAGTTGGAAAAGCTCGGTTACCGGGCCGATGTCGTGGCCAACGGGCTAGAAGCGATCGAAGCGGTCTCTCGGATCAGGTACGCGCTGGTATTGATGGATTGCCAAATGCCCGAGATGGATGGATTGGAGGCGACGGCGATGATTCGGAAGTGCGAAAGGGGGCATGGAAGCCGACGACTTCCCATCATCGCCATGACCGCGAACGCCATGCAAGGGGACCGTGAGAAATGTCTGGATTCAGGCATGGACGACTATCTCGCCAAGCCGGTGAAGCATGGGGACCTCGGTGCAACGATCGCCAGGTGGATTCCGGGCCAGTCCTCCCCGGATGCACAGCAGGAACCGGTGTCGTCGGACACACGCGCACCGGTTCATGATTGTGTGGATTCAGCAGTGTTGGCCGATTTGCGCCAACTTGATATTTCCTGTGGCCTCCTGTCCACACTGATCACGCATTTCTTGGAAGGCGTTCCCAACCGTCTGGCAGCCTTACAGGACGCGCTCCAGCAGGGTGATGGGGGGGCGTTGGCACGAGTGGCCCATGAGTTGAATGGCGCCAGCGGCAACCTGGGCGTACGGAGAATGCGCCAGCTCTGTGTCGAGCTCCAGGCACTCGGGAAAGCCAAGGACCTCACCAAGGCAGGGGCTCTGCTCGCGCAGCTCGTGAGCGAATTCGAGTTGGTGCGCCAGCGCCTGATGGCGGAACATACGACGCTCGCGCATGACACTCTTGCCGATGACGCATAAGGAAGTGCGGAATTCGCATGGATAAGAAGACCATCCTGATCGTGGATGACAATGCGGACACCCGACTGGTACTCAGCGCTCGTTTGAAAGCCAATGACTATCACACGGTCTTTGCAGCCGATGCGCTCCAGGCGATGTCCGTGGCTCTAAAGGAGCGGCCGGATGCGATCTTGCTTGATTTGGGTCTTCCCGGCGGTAATGGCTTGATGGTTTTGCAGAGATTAAAAGCCAATACCTCCCTGGGTGATATCCCGGTCATCATCGTAACCGCTGAGGACCCACAGGTGGCTGAAGCCCGCACCATCGAGGGCGGCGCAGTCGCGTTCCTTCACAAGCCCGTGGATCAAGACAAGCTCATGGCAGCGGTGCAGCAAGCCGTGGGAACAACCTGAGGCTATCCTTAAAGAATATTCTATACACTTGGGTGGGGAGAAGTGCGTGACAACAGTTTTCCTTCTAGATAGTAAAGAGTTCTGCTTCCCCGGACAGCATGCGCTCAAGGCTGCCATCCGTCGTTATATCATCGTCACGAACTCACAGCCCAAACCCTTCAGGTGGACCAAGACCGCTGACGACATCCTAACCAGCGGGGCCCGATTTTGTCAGCGCACTTCAGAGATAGGACACTAGGCTGCCATGTATTCCAAACAACGCGTGCACATTGACGTCCGATGTGGCCGAGCATGACACTCCACGCAATCAGTGTAGGCAAGGACGCCTAGCATGACGACGGCGCCCAGAGCTGAAAAACTGACCCTCTTCCTGGCCGAAGATGAAGAAGGTACCGCCATCCTGCTCAAATTTCTTCTGGCACGAGGAGGCTACACGGTCGTGCACGCCGCGGACGGCCAACAGGCACAAACCATGATCGACCAGATGTCTCCGCCCGCGCTGGTGCTCCTCGACATCATGCTGCCGTACCTCAACGGCCTGCAACTCCTTGCACACATTCGCCAGAAAGCCGAATGGCAGCATGTCCCGATCATCATGCTCACAGCCGATTCGAACGAGCGTGATATTCAGCAGGCCCTTGCTACAGGGGCCAATGATTACATGGTGAAACCATTCAATCCCCGAGAGTTGACTGCCCGGGTGCAACGGTTCCTCAAAGTCGCGTCCTGACGACTTCGTACCATGGATGCTGGATGGACAGGGCCAAGCGCGTTCGGGTCGATGGCCCATGTCGGATGGATTGTCACCATTACCATCCACGCCTTCATTCTTCTCCTCGTTGTGTGGATTCTTGTCCTCAGGGTGCTGCGCCGAATGACGGAGCGGCGTCGACGGAACATGATCGATGTCTGGCGACCGCTGCTGGCCGAAAGCCTGGTCGAAGTTCCCGCTACGCTGCCGTCCATTCACCCGGGGGACCATGTCCGGTTCCTCTATCTATGGAACTACTTGCAGGAGTCGGTTAAGGGAGATGCCTCAGGGCAACTCAACGACGTGGCACGCCGGGCAGGTATGGATACCGTGGCTATGCGACTTCTACACAGTGGACGACTTCGACTACAGCTGCTGGCCGTTGTCACGCTGGGCCATCTTAAAGAGGCATCCGTCTGGGACAAACTAGTCCGGCTGGCCCATGGGCAGAATGCGTTTCTCGCCATCGAGGCGGCGCGGGCAATGGTCCGCATTCGCCCCCAGGCCGCGATCCCACTCCTTATTCCCCTCATCAGCACACGGAGCGATTGGTCTCCGTTGAAAGTCATGGCGCTGTTGAACGAGGCTGGGGCCGACCTGGCAGCGACCGCACTCGCACAAGCCACGGTCTCGGCCCCGCCGCCCATTGCTGCCCGTCTTATCCGGTTGTTGGCTTCACTACGTAGCCCCTATGCGCTGCCGATTATTCGCCAGCTCATGAACGAGCAGAAGCTGGCCGAGGATGGGATTGCCGCCAGTCTCTCCTTCTTCGGGGAATGCAGTGATCCGCGAGACCTTCCGATGGTCAGGGTTTATCTCAACCATCCAACGTGGTACATCCGGGTGCAGGCCGCGACGGCGTTGGGAAAGATCGGGCTGGAAGAAGACGAGGTGCGCTTGATCGGTCTTTTGGGAGATACCTACTGGTGGGTTCGTTACCGGGTCGCGGAGGCGTTGTCGAATCTTCCGTCCATGACCGAGGCGAAAATGGCCGAGCTTCAGGCAACCTTGCCGACCATTGAATCGCAGGAGGTCATCACGCCCTTCCTCACAAAACTCCGCGCCACAAAGACTGCCACGGCTCTGCCGGCGGCCTAGGCGACGCGTTTCCTTGGCGCCCCTGCTTGGCTTGGCCTAAAGCGCAGCGCCATCGCCTCCACGGCTTCCTGAAGAATCACGAACCGGCCGGCTTGATCAATGGGCACGGGATAGGATCGACCACGGTCGAGTGTCCATCCCTCAGGCACCTCAAGTGTGAGGCCGGGCAGAGGCTGGGGAATCTCCAACTTCACCACATAGGCCGGGCCAACTTTCTCCACGTCCACCTGCACACTGTTGCGTGCGCCCCACCACTGTCCGAACTGTGAGACGGAGCCGAACCAGGCATAGGGCCGCACCCCCGCTACGAATCCTTTTTCGAATGCCAGCTTGTGGTCGAGAATGTTTGGATGAATCAAGACGACACACAGCCCGCCATACCGGCTCACCTGGCGCGCCACTTCCAGTGCCTGCGGGAGCCGGTCACCCATCTTCGGTAACTCCTCGTCTTCGATGGTCAGGGGAAACTCAAAGACCTCCACTTCGCTGTTCGTCAACCGATCGTAGTTGAGTTGATACGGCAAATGGGTCAACGAATCGTTGGCCGTCGCTGTCGAGCTATAGAGGTATCCGGTCGCCCGCAAGGCTTGGGGCAAGCCAAACGGATTCGATAATCCTCCCGGCCTGAACGACACCACCGTCTGGCTGGAGAAGTGTTCGATGAGAAACTTACTGACGCGCAGTTCACCAAGAATACTCGCGTTGTAGGCGGTCATCCGGTCCTTCACGAAGGGCGCGTAGGAGGGATATGCCTCTCGCCCCGTCCCCATCGGAAACCGTTTAAAGCCATTCGAATGGGCAATCGTGTGGCTCCCCAGCTCCATCCCCAACTNNCCGGACTCCCTCGTCGTTGAAAAAAATGTCGTCGCTGTAGTCACGAATATATTTAACCTGGATGAAATAGGTCCCGACCAGCCCCTGGCTCTTTTCATATTCCGCATAGTCGACGGCGTTCTTGATCGACTGGGTAAAATCGATATCGTGGGTCAGCATGACGGAGAGCGACTTGCCGAAGGGCACCGTCCCTAGCGTCACCGCCCCCCCTTGCGCGGATCGGTAGATCGATTTCAACAGCCGCAACCAGACATCGAGTGTGGGGTCGAACTGATTGTTGTAGGTCTGAACGATTTCGTCCGCTCGACTGTTGTAGCCCTTGAGGAGCAGAAAGCCGAGATCCAGCCCAATGGCATAGGCCCGCCCGCGGCCATGGGCTTTCTGCGTGATTGCCGCCGTGCCGTCTTCGAACACGGCCAGCGGCGTGGCGCTCTCGGTATATCCATAGGTGCCAAGCACCTCGATGCCTTTCTCGCGGATGCCCACTCGTAGATGGCGCTCCCGAGGCTCGGTAAAGGATGCGAGGAGAGGATCCGTCTCAGACAAGCGAATGTCGTATCGCTGGCGCGAGGCGACAGCATCGTGAAATCCAAACACCTGGTTCAGTCCACCGCCCAGCACCTGCACGCCGATCAAGGTGCCTCCAGCCCGTGAATACTCCGCGAGCCTTGTTAACGCCTCGGGGGACAATACCTTACCGGAGATCACCGGATAGACTAGCACCACATCGTGCCTGACCGCTTCCTGCACATCGCGCGTGATTTTGAATGGAATGCCAATAGACTTGAGGCCATGGGCCAACCCCAGCCAGCTCGAATCCTGGTCGGTCAACAGAATCGCCAGACGGCTTGTCGTCCCCTGGCTATAGGTCGTCCAATCTGCAGGCACGGCCGGTGGAACGACGGACGCATAACTGGGACCCGTGACGCCGGGAAACCGGTAGAAATCCTTCTCGGGAATCTCCACATGCGTGACGGAACCCGGTCCGAACAGCATCCAACTCCCGATGACGATCGAAAGAAAGACAATGGCGATTCCCGCCAATCGAATGACTAGTGACCGTTCCATAGACCCGAGGCCTTCACCAGTGATAAATCAGACTGAGATTGCCCCCTCGGCGGACATAGAGAAATCCTCGGTCTTCATAGTAGCCCGCCGCTTCCACCGAAAAACGATCCGTGACCGGGAACATCACTCCCCCCTGAATCGTGTGGCTGTTGACGCGGGTAAAGTCCTGCATGGCGACAATGCGTTCACCCGACGTCCCGAACGAGCCGGACGCGAAAAATTGCAGCCGATCAGTCGGCCGCCAGGTGAGTTGCGAAGACAGGGTGATGGCGCCTGTGTTCGGGATGAAGTAGACCTTTTCGGTGAGCCACAAATTGAACGGCAGGTACACGGTCAATCCTGGAAGCAACAGGTCGATATCGTCTTTCTTATAATTCAGACGGCGATAGCCGAACGACACCTCAAACGGAGCCAACGAAGAATGCACGCCGCCCAGCCCCTGGGTCACCTCGCCGACGAACGAGTAATTGGGTGCAAAGTTGGGATTCATCGTCCCTTGCGCCGCCACATACCCCCAGGCGCGCTGCCACAGCGGACTATAGTATTCCGCCGACACCGGCGTGTCGTGAAAGCCGAACCGATTGATGGGCTCCACCCGCACGACCAACGTCTGATCGCCAATCGGTTTTGCCACTTCGAACAGCAGATCCCGCTCATCCGGTATATTCTTCGTATAGGAATAGTGTCCATAGCCGACCTTGGCATAGTCGCGGTACGGAAGGCGTAATCCAGTCAGCCCTTGCCCGATGGGTGCGCGGGGAGACGCAACCAATTCTGCTTTGACGGATAGAATCTGTCGCTGCACCTCCTGATCCTTCGTGTCCGCAAAGATCGACTCGTAGAGGCTGAGCGCCTCCGTCCGATTACCACGCCAGAAGGCCACGTCGGCACGCCCCTTCCTCGCATCGACATTCTTTGCATCGTCCCGTAGCACCTCGTCATAGATTGCTTGTGCTTCATCGAACTGTTTCTGCCAGGACAGCACCTGGGCGAGGGCGATCCGGCTTTCGAGATCGGCCGGATGTCGAGTCAGGACATCGCGATAGAGCGCCGTCGCGTCTGCATGGTCACCCTGCCAGGATAATAGTTTGGCCAGCGTGGTGCGGGCTTCGTCATCATCCGGCCGCAGGGCGAGATGCTCCCGATAAGCGGCAATGGCCTCCGGATAACGTTGCGCTGCTTCAAAGCGGCGTGCCCGCATGAGACTCTCGGTGGTGGGAGCTGGGAGCTGGTTCTCCTTCGCCTCGAGCACGGACGATTGAGCAGGTGCTGATGGCGCAGCCTTTATGGCCTCTATGCGTTTGGCTACCTCCGGATCATGCGTCGCTGCGAATACTTGTTCATAATAAGGAAGTGCCTCGCTGCCGTGTCCGCTCCAGAACAAGACGTCGGCCAACCCACGTCTGGCGTCCGGCTGATTGGCATCCTCACGCAAAACTTCCTGGTAGATCTGCCGGGCCTCATCGAACTGTTTGTGCCACGACAGGATGCGGGCCAGCGCCGTGCGGATCTCCAGATCGATGGGATGTCTTGTCAGAATGTCGCGGTAGAGCGAGATCGCCTCGTCATACAGTCCCTGCCATGACAGGAGTTTCGCCAAAGTGCTTCGAGCCTCATCGTCCTCGGGGTAGAGCCGAAGATAGTTGCGGTACGCCACAATCGCCTGAGGATACTCTTGCCGGTGCTCGAAGATCTGCGCGGTCTCAAGTATCTGCCGTGGAGTCTGCCGTCCTGTCCCAGCAAACAGGACTGAGCAGCTGAGGAGAACCGTGACGAACATCATAAAAGACACGAGCAGGGTTGGACGTCGAGATGTCTGCATAGGAGGAAGTCCGATCATTCCTGCAGTGCCAGGAATCCTTTTAGATCGTGTATGAGCACCCCGGCCAGACTTCGATTCCGAGTTTCCTGAGCGATGGTCTTGACCATGGCTCGCACCTCCGTGCGCGAGCGGCCGGCGAAGGTCACTCGTTCAGGCCGAACCGTTACCCGGTGGTGGACACGGAACCAGACGAAACGCCTCGGTGTGTCCACTGAACGCGGCGGCGGTTCCATTACCAGCCGATGCCGGTCATCGTCCACGTAGGCATCGGCGAATTCCCGTCGCTCTTCGTGCCTGAGTACCACATGGCGCTCCACCGGCAGCGGGGTCGTTTCAACTGCCAGCCACACCGGCACCTGGGCGAGGGTGCCATACCGGAGCGTGTCGTCTGCAATGGTCTGGATTTCATCGAGTTCAGTCCGGTAGGTCATGATAGCCACTTCATCCACCCGGTCTATGACCGAGTAGGCGATCGGTCTCCCCTGGACGGTCGGCGAGGTGAACCAAAACGGCATCACCACTGACAGCCGTGTGCGTCCGGCGATCGCCTCCTTGAGGTGATCGATGGTGTCTAGATACCGGCGAGGTCCGGACTCGTCTGCGAAAAAACCGGGTACGAGATAGGGTTCGATATCCACTTGCACTCCCGCGATGGCATCCCAGTGAACCAGCGCGAGGAGTCTCTTCACCTTAGCGGCTAATACCCCCGGTTCCTGTATGGCCTCCGGGTAGCCATCGAGCGCAAAGGCATCGATGTGTCTCGCTTTGGCGAAGGGAAATAGTGTCGCGTAGGAAGCCCACAGGGGCTCATCCTCGGAGATGGCTGGGATCTGGATCAGCAGTCGCGAGCAACCGGCGTTCTGGCACGCCTTGATCATGGCGTGGGGATCCGTAATGGCTGCCCGATAGTCCCATACCCAAAACCCGACTCCCGGCGACGACCTTGCGGTATCGGTTCCCCGGATCAGCGTACATTCCTCCAGCGCCAGCTGAGCGTCTCCTCCATCCGCCTGCACGACGAGGGCAGACAGTCGGCGGAGATCCAGTCGCCGTCCGGCCTCTCTCAGTGACACGTGGAGGTCGAACGGTCCGGTCACGGTAATGATAGGAACATTGTCTTCCCGACGGTCTGTTTCGTGATCCGCCAGCGAAAACGTGGCCCGTCCTGTTGCGGTACCTCTGAGATGGAGTGTGGTGTAGGAGAGCGCATCAAGCAGCTGCCCCTGCCGCTGCAGAGGCAGGCGCAGGCCACAGGGTAGAGGAGGCTCCAGATGTAGGGTTGTAGTATGGCCGACTCGTTCTGTGTGGGTCTCGCAGTTTCCAAACCGTTTTCCCTGCGAGAAATCGGGCAACAGCTCAAGTGTCGGCTCAGATGGTCGATAAGAAGCGGGCGGAAGAGGGCTGTCGGCCTTTCTCTTCAGGGATACCACCGGCACAGGGTTCTCACCGCTGTACAGGAGTTCGATTTCGTCGATCTCCGATGAAATTGACTCTGGTACAACGATCTCCTGAGGAAAGGCACGCGCAGACTGCAAGACGAGAGCGAACATCAGCAGGAGCCCCCACGCGACAGGTCCACGGCTGTCCCACGATGAACACACATCCACCCTGGCCGGGGCGTGATCTGTTTTCATTTTATGTTCGGTGCCCATTTTTCCACCTTCCACGTTTCCATTCGAGAATCTCTCCTCTCGCGCCTCCTGGGGCGGTGCCAGATTGTCGTCCAATCACGCGGGAAATTAAACGGGCGATCCTTTAACAACACGAAACGGAATGGCGAGACTGCATTCTGGTTCGCGAATATTCACGGACCTTCTTTGACAGAGGCCCGCAAAGAGGCATGATGCGATTGACTCCAAGGGCATCATCGGCACTCTCTTATCTATAAATGTCACAAGCCTGTCATACATGCAAAGATTAGTGATTTTATGTAGAACGCAATCTTGTGGGCATCCGACGGAGCCACTTGGCGCTCTACCTGAAGGAGAGGGAGTTTCGATTCAACTGCCGACGCGAGACTTTGCTGCTTCTGATTGGTCGACTTTTGAAACAGCTCGCCCAAAACTGGACTAGCTCCACTTTTGTGATATATTTTCATTAGTGTTGACAACTAGGACCGATTCCGGAAAATGGTCATAGCTTGCTTCGCTGATAATCCTGACATCGAAGATGTTATTGAGGTGGGGATAGATCTTCTTTGAGAAGAGGACAATAGCTTCACCTCCCCCCTTTCACTCTACTCTTCAAAAGGCTCGTCGAAATCATCAGGGGAAGTTTGATTTACAGGAGAGCATGAGGACTCTGTCCGTTCGTTGCGGCTTGGGTGCTGCGAAAGTAAGGCCCTACGGATGATCAGTCTTACCCTAGCGCAATGATACCTGTTGCCGAAATCGGATTTTAGCGCACAGGTAAAACAAACAACCTGACCGTAGATGCTGCTCAAGAAAATCCAGCCCTCGAAGAAGTCCAGAAATGGGTCAGCTGTTAATAAGACTGATTGCGCAATGTGTTGCTGTCGCTAACTGATAGGAACCTAGGCATGTGGGCGAACATCACTTATTTATATTTAATCTCTCAGGGGATCTTCCTGCTGTATCTTCTCGGCCTGACGGCAGGATACTTGATGCTGGACATCATTGCGGGTTTGCATCTGCGGCGGTACATGGAGGAACGATCTCTTGAAAGTCTCCCGCATGGGTATACGGGCTTTGAGCCACAGATCAGCCTGCTCGTTCCGGCCTACAACGAAGAGGCGACCATTGTCTCCTCGATCCGGTCTCTGCTCCAGCTCAGTTATTCGGAGTACGAAATCATTGCCATCAATGACGGATCGAAGGATAAGACCCTGGAGGTATTAATCAAGGAGTTTGCCTTGGTGCCCTTCCCTGAGGCGTATGACCGACAGCTTGCTACCCAGGCGATTCGCAACATTTATCATTCTACGACGCATTCCAACCTGCGGGTGATTGACAAAATTAATGGCGGGAAAGCCGACTCGCTCAACGCCGGTATCAACATTTCACGCTACCCCCTATTCTGCTGCATCGATGCCGACTCGCTCATCCAGCGCGACAGCCTGCGCCTGGTCGTCCAACCCTTTCTCGACGATCCTCTCACGATCGCGTGTGGTGGAACCGTGCGGATTGCTAATGGTTGTGAAGTCAAGAACGGTTTTCTCACGGCCGTCGGGTTGCCCACCAATGTCCTCGCGTTGTTTCAAATCGTGGAATATTTTCGTGCGTTCCTGTTCGGACGATTGGGCTGGTCTCCTATGAACGCGCTGCTGATCATCTCGGGCGCTTTCGGCGTGTTTCATAAAGACACGGTGGTCACAATGGGCGGATACCATCCCGACACGATCGGAGAGGATATGGAGCTGGTTGTCAGGCTCCATCGCCATCTACGGCTCCAGGGTAAGCCGTATCGGATCATATTTGTCCCTGATCCGGTCTGTTGGACTGAGGCTCCCGAAGACTTGCGCACGCTCAAGAATCAACGGATTCGCTGGCAGCGAGGGCTCTGTGAAAGTTTGACGAAAAACATGGACCTATTGTTCCATCCGAAAGGTGGGGTCGTGGGGTGGCTCGCCTTCCCCTTCATGGCACTCTTCGAGTGGCTCGGACCGGTGATCGAGGTAGTGGGATACGTTCTTGGGGTCGTGGGGTTGGTGATGGGATTCGTGTCGGTTGAGGTGTGGCTCTTATTTCTTCTGGTAGCGATTAGCCTCGGTATTCTGCTCTCGGTCAGTGCTATTCTCCTCGAAGAGATTTCATTCCATGTCTACCCCAAGCCACGACATGTCTTGTTGCTCGTCCTCGCCGCCATTGCCGAAAATTTCGGCTATCGGCAATTGAATACCGTTTGGAAATTCATTGGCCTAGTCAAATGGTTAAGAGGAGGGAAAGCCCAGTGGGGTGAGATGTCCCGAAAAGCGTCCTGGCAAACTCGCTAAGTCTGTAGGTTCGAGGACTCGGAAGCCCCGTGTTCCAAACACGTCAGTGGCCCATCTCTGAAACCAAAAGGCATCCAGTTCTGCTTGCAGGCTCTTCTTTTCTTTCAATTGTTTCTGCCGGCGTTTCTTTTAAGTTTTACGTTTCGCCTTGGATTCCAGACCACGGAAGATGATTGGACGAAATCTCTCCCATCGCCACATCGAAACGGTCACGACAAGTACAAGCGCACCCTTGGGGATGTGCTCCTGCCCGATGGGATGAACCTCAATCAGCAACTCGTCAAGCAAGGCTGAGGCTGGTGGTATCGGCAATATATGCTAGGGGATACGGTACTGGAAGGGCTAGAGAATAATGCGAGAGAAGGGTAGAAAGGGTTGTGAGCCGATCCGGTTCGCGGTGGAAGTGGAGAAAGAGGAGCCGCTGAGGCACTCTACAAAATGAAATCAATGGCTCATCAGAGGAATGGGAATTGTCGATGCGCATGAGCCGATGGCGCAATGGGACATCAGTCGGCCTCAATGACCTTGAGGCCCATGCCAGCGCGGCGCGTGAGGCAAGAAGTGGGTATCCGTTCACGCCCTCAAACGTTAAGAGTAATGGAAGGCCTCTGGACTTTCGGGGCTGCCTTTGCTGTACTAAATTTGTACTAAAACTCTCAAAAAAGACCGAATTAGGTAGAAGCAATGGAATCAGTAGAAAGGTAGCACCCTCATGATTTTCAAAGATAAACGGGGAAACCTTCATAACATCGAGCTGTTCGAATCATTGGCCTTCTGCCACTCTTAATCAGCGGGCCGTAGGTTCGCCACTACACGGCCCATCAGCGGGCCACGGCAAGCCCGCCGTTCGGTCTTCCAGGTTTGCACTCTCACTAAATCGCCACAAGACAACATAACCGCCACAGGAAGAAATCGGCTCATAGCCCTGCCTGGAGAATGTTGCACTTTGCCAAGAAACGACGACTTACTTGAAAGTACACGCACTTGAACGGACGACATGTCCCAAGGGTTATGACGGTCCAACCGTTGCATGGTCCTTCCTGGCATAGTGTGAAGAAATCCAGGAGGACACCATGATCGCTCAAGTCGTTCTTGCGCTCCTACTTTCGCTCACTACCGTTATGTTGACAGCCGGACCTCTGCAAGCTCATAGCGGCGGCCTCGATATACATGGTGCCATCACGATCGTATAAACGGCGGCTATCACTGCCACCGAGGGCCACTTGCGGGACAGTCGTATGAGTCGCAACAGGAGATGCTGGCTTCTCTGGAAGCACTTAACCAAGAGCCAAATGATCATCCGGAATGGGTGCAACCTCCTCGCCCATCGAAGAAGGCACCTGAAACGTATACGATATTGCGGGCCTCGCTTTAACGAACGCATTGGTGCCAAGCTGGTGCCAAAACACCCTGACACACCATGCCCCATAGTGAGGTGCGTCATCACGAATCCTCGCCTTTTGCTGCTGATGGTTCTTGCTGAGTGTCCTGAGGTAGGTCTTCGGTGGGACTCTTAACCAGCAGGCCTCGTGTTTCATTGCACCGCATCCCATCGTGTTTTTGTTATAGCCACCGGCAATGGCCGACCGACTAGCACCTGCGAGGCGCACCGCTCGCGCCAGCGAGACTGTCACTCCCGCCGCTTATCCCTCTCCGGCACGCCGGCGACGGCCTCTGCCTTAAGTTTCCTCCGTGAACTGTGCGTTGGCTCTCCTCTTCTCTTGAGAGAGCCAACTTCATTTCAACAAAGGAGGAAACATGATGGCTTCCAACAACAAACCCGCGAACACGCTGCGATGCGGCAACATCAAAGCGACGATCTGGGAGAATGTCAGCGAGAAGGGTCCGTTCTTCTCAACGACATTTTCTCGGCCGTTCAAAGATCAGTCCGGAGAGTGGCGCAACGGGACTTCGTTCGGTCTCAATGACCTCGAAGCCATTGTCAGCGTGGCGCGTGAAGCCAAGGAGTGGATCTCCGCTCATGTCTTGAAGCGCTGACCCGCTTCCATGGGAAGCCTCCGGCCTTCCGGGGGCTTCCCTCACCATTAACACCTAATGTGCAAAGAACGTAGGCCCCCTCGAACCAAAGAGACTTCCCAAAATACTTCCATTTCTCCGCTGAGTAGCCTCGTCACCTCCCCACCGACATCTCAGCCTTGCAGTTGATCGGTCACACCCCTAGAA
>PLBR01000244.1 GCA_003135435.1 Nitrospira sp.
ACGAAGTTCGGCTGCGGCATTGCCCAGTGCGGCGTCTGCACGGTGCATGTCGACGGTCAGCCGATTCGATCCTGCGTCATGCCTGTGGTCGCGGTCAGGGGGAAGAAGATCGTGACGATCGAGGCGGTCGGCCAGACGCCGACCGGTGCGAATGTGCAGAAAGCCTGGCTGGACCTGGAGGTGGTGCAGTGCGGTTATTGCCAGTCCGGCCAGATCATGTGCGCGGCGGCGCTGCTGGCTGCCAAGCCGCAACCGAGCGATGCCGACATCGACGCCGCCATGGCCGGCACAATCTGCCGCTGCGGGACCTATGTGAGAATCCGCGCCGCGATTAAGCGAGCCGCACAGCCCTCCTAATTGCCGCGCTCTGAAAGGAGACGCACCATGGATTTCGACCAACGACTCAATGTGGCGAAGACCGGTACAGGAGTCGTGTCCGAGGGCAGCCTTTCCCGCCGGACCTTCCTGAGGGTCAGCGCGGCAGCCGGCGGTGGCCTGCTGTTGAGCTTCATCCTCCCCAGGATGATCTGGAAAAGCGAAACGGCCGGCGCTACGACTGTGGATGTGTTCGCTCCCAACGCATTCATCCGCATCGGTCGTGACGGTCGTGTGACGTTCATCATGCCCTACGTCGAAATGGGACAGGGTACTTACACGTCGATTCCGATGCTCATCGCGGAGGAGCTGGAGGTGGACCTCGCGCAGGTCACCCTTGAAGCAGCGCCCCCCGACGAACAGCATTATGCGAACTCGATCTTTCACATTCAGGCAACCGGTGGCTCGACATCCGTGCGAGCCGCATGGGAACCACTCCGTCAGGCCGGTGCCACCGCGCGCACAATGCTCGTGTCTGCCGCCGCGCAGGCCTGGAAGGTGGACCCGACGTCCTGCCACGCAGAGAAGGGCGAGGTGATCCATGTGACGAGCGGCCGCAAGCTCACATATGGGGCCCTGGTTGATACGGGAGCGACGTTGCCGATGCCGGATCACGTCGCGCTCAAGGACCCCAAGGTCTTCACGCTCATCGGCACCTCCGCCAAGCGCCTCGACACGCCGGATAAGGTTAATGGTAAGGCGCAATTCAGCATCGACGTCAAGGTCCCCGGCATGAAGATCGCCACCGTCGCTGCCTGTCCGGTGTTCGGCGGCAGGCTCGTCGGTGTTGACGACAGCAAGACCAAGACGATCAAGGGTGTCCACCAGGTGGTGCGGCTCGACAATGCCGTGGCGGTAATTGCCGACCATATGTGGGCGGCCAAGCAGGGTCTGGCCGCGCTCGACATTCAGTGGGACGAGGGCCCCAATGCCACACTCAGCAACGCCGAAATTGTCCGACAACTCGAAGCGGCCTTGCTGAGGCCAGGCGTGATCGCACGCCAGGACGGCGATGTGGCCAAGGTCATGGCCGGGGCCGCCAAGAAGATCGAGGCCGTGTACCAGATGCCGTTTCTCGCCCATGCGACGATGGAGCCGGTGAGCTGTACCGTGCATGTACGCAAGGATGGCTGTGATGTGTGGGTCGGGTCACAGGTCCTCGCTCGTGCACAGGCCACCGCCGCCGAGGTGACAGGCCTGCCAGTGGAGAAGATCCGGGTGCACAACCAGTTATTGGGCGGCGGCTTCGGCCGACGGCTGGAAGTGGACTTCATCACTCAGGCAGTGCAGATCGCGAAACAAGTCGATGGCCCTGTGAAAGTGGTATGGACGCGGGAAGAAGACATCCAACACGACATCTATCGGCCCTACTACTACGATCAGATGGTTGCCGGTCTTGACGGAGACGGGATGCCGGTCGCCTGGAGTCATCGCAGCGCCGGCTCCTCGATCTACGCGCGATGGCACCCGCCGGCATTCAAGGACGGACTCGATCCAGACGTGTTGGAAGGTGCGGCGGACCCGCCGCCGCCGTATGCCCTCCCCAACATGCTGGTGGAATACGTACGCCAAGAGCCGCCAGGCATTCCGACTGGATTCTGGCGTGGTGTCGGGCCCACGCACAACGTCTTTGTAGTCGAGAGTTTCATCGATGAGCTGGCCGCAGCGGCGAAGAAGGATCCCGTCGAGTACCGGCGCGCCCTACTCGGCAAATCCCCGCGTGCCAAGGCCGTGCTCGAGCTAGCCGCGGAGAAGGCGGGCTGGGGCGAACCGCTACCGGAAGGCCAAGGCCGCGGCGTGTCGGTTCAGTTCGTGTTCGGCAGCTATGTCGCGCAGGTCGCCGAAGTCGGGGTTGCCAAGAGCGGCGAGGTACGTGTCACACGAGTAGTCTGCGCTGTGGACTGCGGTGTGGTGGTCAACCCGGACACGGTGAGGGCGCAGATGGAAGGTGGCATCATGTTTGGCCTCACGGCCGCTCTGTTCAGCGAAATCACTCTCAAGGACGGCCGCGTCGAACAGAGCAATTTCAACGACTATCGCATGCTGCGTATCAACGAGGCGCCGGCGGTCGAGGTGTATCTGGTGAAGAGTGCTGAAGCGCCCGGTGGCATCGGCGAGCCCGGTACCTCGGCGCTGGCGCCGGCACTGACCAACGCGATCTTCGCGGCGACCGGCAAACGGATCCGGAGGTTGCCGGTGAACCGGGTCGAGTTGCGTTCCGCATAGGGCTAGGAGGAACACACTGTGAAGCATTCCAGTGACACCAACCTGTTCGTACTGCTCGTGGTGATGCTCATGGTGGCCATGAGTGGATGTATCTTGCGCCCGCATGGACCCATGGACTTTGCCGGTGGGACGCGGGTCGTGCTGGCGGACTATCAAGGAAGCGATCCCACCGGAACGCCGCCTGGAGTCGCGGGAGCCGACCTGGTGGCGCGCGGCGAATATCTTGCGCGCGCCGCCGACTGCATCGGCTGCCATACCACATCGCGTGGCAAGCCGTTTGCGGGGGGACAGGCCTTCAAGCTGCCGGTCGGCACGCTCTATTCGACGAACATCACGCCGGACAAGGAGACCGGGATCGGCGAGTGGACCGACGATGAGTTTGTGAAGGCGATGCACGAGGGCATTGATAGGAACGGCACGCGTCTCTATCCCGCCTTTCCCTATAGCGCCTACACCCTGTTGACGCGCAATGACGTCCTGGCAATCAAGGCGTATCTCTTCAGTCTCAAGCCTGTCCACGATAGGCCACCGGAAAATGACATGTCGTTTCCGTTCAATCAGCGTTATCTGATGTGGTTCTGGAACGTGCTATACAACCCAGCACAGCGCTTTCAGCCGAACATTGATCGAGCACCGGCGTGGAATCGGGGCGCCTATGTGGTCGAAGCGCTTGGGCATTGTGGCGAATGCCATACGCCGCGAACCTTGCTCCAGGGGCTTGATGCCGGCAAGAAGTTCGGGGGGACGATGATCGATGGTTGGAAGGCCTATAACATGACGCCCGACCGGCAATCCGGCATTGGCGCGTGGTCCGACGATGAACTGGCGGAGTATCTCTCAAGTGGGCACGCCGATGGACGCAGTACGGCGGCGGGGCCGATGGGTCTTGTACTGAACAACAGCCTCCGTTTCCTGACGCGGGACGATATCCAGGCGATGGTCGCGTATCTGAGAACCGCTCCGCCCATTCACGATAAGACCGATCTTGCCATCGCACAAAAGCGGCCGTCCACAACACCGTCAGGGGTCCGTACACGGAGCCCACACAGACTGGCGGGCAACGATGAGGATCTCGGACTGCGCGTGTTCGAAGGCGCCTGTGCGAGCTGCCATGATTGGGACGGCAGCGGGGCCCAGTCGCCCTATGCCGCTCTCATCGGCAATCGCACGGTCAACGATCCAACAGGGATCAATCTGACGCAGGTCATCCTGCACGGTGCCAGCCTCCAGTCTCAACAAGGCGACATGTTCATGCCCGCCTTCGGCACGAGGTATTCCGATGCAGAAATTGCCGCCGTGGTGAATTATGTGACCGGTCGGTTTGGCGCAAGCGCATCGACCGTGACGCCGGATCAGGTCGCCAAACGTCGCAAGGAAAAGTGACGGACAAGATGCCCTACACTGCGAGGGGAAGCGTGAAAGAGCTGCAGTCCATTATCGACACCTATAGGGCACTGGAACAGCGAGGTACCCCGGTCGCGCTCGCAACCGTCGTCAACGTCACTGGGTCCGCTTACCGGCGGCCCGGAGCGAGGATGCTGATCGCAGCCGACGGCCAGACTGTCGGTTCAGTGAGCGGCGGCTGCCTTGAGCGCGACATACTCAACCAAGCCCTGCGGGTGCTTCAATGGAACAAACCCAGGGTGGTCACCTACGATTCGATGTCTGATGATGACATCGTCTGGGAATTCAACCTTGGCTGCAATGGGATCATGGACGTGCTCATCGAGCCTCTCCCTTACAAGGGGAAAGCGGACCTCCTGGCGTTTCTCGCTGACTGTCTCGATCATAGGCAAGCGGGGATTGTCGCAACCGTGTTCGGTGTGGAAGGCCCTATGAAGGCGACGATCGGCAATCGGTTGATGCTGAGCGAGCAGCAGCCTGCGATACATGACATCGGGGATGATGACCTGGCGGAGGCAATCCGTGGTGATGCTCGGCTTGCGCTTGAAAGCGGCACGCCAAAGGTAACGATGTATGCGATGGCCACAGGTCGTGCAGATGTGTTCATCGAGGTCATCCAGCCACCGGTCCCGCTCGTCATTTTTGGTGCAGGACACGATGCGGTCCCGCTTGTCCGGTTCGCGAAGGAACTGGGGTGGCATGTCACCGTGGTCGATCCCCGTCCAGGTTACGCGACACGAACGCGGTTTCCCTTAGCGGATACCCTGATCGTCTGCCGGCCAGAGGAGGTGTATGCGCACATCAAAATACAAAGATGCACGGTGGCTGTCGTGATGACACATAACTATATCCATGACGCTGAACTGCTGAGGACGCTGTTGCCGTCGCCGCTGCGATACCTCGGCCTCCTTGGGCCCAAACGGAGGGCTCAGAGGTTGCTGCATGAAGCTCGGGAGAAAGGCGTCTTGCTGAGCGAAAGCAATCTCGACCTGGTGTACGGCCCCATTGGCCTCGATATCGGAGCCGATACCCCTGAAGTGATTGCGCTCGCGGTCGTTGCTGAGATTCAAACGGTTCTCGCAGGCCGGTTGGGCGGGATGCTGAGGACCCGAGAGGGACCACTTCATGAGCAGAGCCCCACTGTGGAGGTGGTTACCGTATCAGGAAAAATACAAGGAGCGGTGTCTTGTGGCCATGGGCACTGACAATGCCATCGACGTAACCGGCGCTGGGGGCGAACAGAGCAGGCCGTCAACGGCCATCATCCTACTCGCTGCAGGAGCGTCGACACGTATGGGGAGGCCCAAGCTACTGCTGAGGTATGGCAGCCGTAGCTTTTTGCGATATGCGGCAGAGGTGGCCGCCGCTTCCATATGCCGACCTATTCTCGTTGTTCTCGGGGCTTACGCGAACCAGCTCCAAAGCGAGATCGACGATCTCCCCGTACGATCTGTGATAAACGAGCGGTGGGCCGATGGGATGGGGTCTTCGATCCATGTCGGGGTGGGTGCCCTCAAGACTTATGACCGAACGGATAACACCGAGGCCTTGGTCCTGATGCTGTGCGACCACCCATCTGTGACGGCTGCCGTCATCAACGATCTTGTCACGGCATATCATTCGAACGACAAAGGGATTATTGCTTCGGAGTACGGTGGAACTCTGGGTGTGCCTGCGTTGTTCGGGAGCGAGTACTTTGCTGAACTCGCGAGAATGAGCGGCGCAGCGGGAGCCAAACAGATCATCGCCACTCACGCTTCTGACGTCGTGCGGGTGCCATTCCCCAAGGGGATTACGGACATTGATACACCGGAGGACTATCGGCAACTACAGCGTGCGATGCTGCCTCAGACCCTCTAGCCCGCATTATTCATGCACGCTTCTGCTGCAATCGCCGATCCGCTGCTGCGACGGGTCTTCGGCCGGCGGGCTCGTCCCTCAGACCCTCACCGTACTGCACGAGTACGCACCGGGTCCTCAGGGCTCCACGCACCGGTCTCGCGACGCTGCTCAGCGATTTCGCGACGAACTATCATGGATAATGCAGGCTAGCAGGCTGCTGAAAATGTCCGCCAGCGCCACCGACCGTGGCGCGAGGCAAGAGAGAATGCGCGATCCGAAGTTAGGGGTTCGAAGTTCTAGAAACCTTGAACTTCGGGTCTCGAACCCTCGCCCGTCCCGCCGGTCTCGCTCGGCTATCCTGGGGGGTGTTCTCCTCTTATCTCAGGCGTTCAGACATCGAAGTTCTCCTGTGCCGAAATGGTTGTTCCACAGCCTGCTAGGTCCGGTGGAGACCGAGCTCGCTAGAGTTCAGCAGCGCCCGTCGCAATTCTGATTCCTCACACCTGAGCAATATTGACCAGACGGCAACCTGTCCAGTGCTTAGCATTACATTAATATTTATCGTGTCCCACAAACGAGTGCATCACACACAAAGGAGACCAAATCATGATGAAGTTAGCGATGGTATTCATCGGGATGGGATTGGTGAGCCTCCCATTCGCCACATATTCTCATGCCGAAATGAAGGCGGACAATCCCCAGGACGCGAGCGGGATCGGGTCGCCGACGCCCCGGGGAGCGACCCAGGCGGGCGAGACGGATATGACCAACACTAAAGGCCAAGGCGGTCTCGCGAGCAAGTACACCATCATGCCCGTTGCCAGAGGGAAGAAGGTGGAAGTCAATAGTGAAATGATCGGCGACACGGTCAAGAATCCCAAAGGTGAGGACCTTGGCAAGTTGGAGCAACTCATCATGGATTCTGAGACCAAGAGGATTGAGTATGCAATGATCTCAATTGGCGATACCGGCCAATTGAAAGCCTTTCCCTGGAGCGCCTTCAAGGTGAACAAGGAACAAGGAAACGTTGTACTCAATGTGACCCCGGAACAGCTCGAGACGAAGGCGACCGATCTCTCTCCGGACATTCAGGCGCTCCAAGACCAATTACAGACCTTGCGAAAAAGTGAGTCACGCATAGGAGTACGCGAGGGACAGAATTTCGGAGACCGTGGCGACGCTGGCCCAATGGGCGAGACAAAAAAGGGCGGGGGTGGCGCGGAACGATCACCGGCAGGCAACAAGTAAATTCAACGCCAAATGGCCGGCGCTCCTTCTCTTGGTTGAATGGGGGAAGGAGTGCTGGTTCCCTGGTGGCGACGCTGACGGGAAGGCATCAAAAAGAGAGAGATGGATCACTGAGGAATTTCGCATTTTCAATCCGATGGAAGTGTCCTATCGTACATAACAAACTCATCGTGACCCTTGCGGGATGTCTGATACTCGTACCCGTATCGGCAGCGTGTTCGTCCAAGACTAATATGCGCACGACGACCAATCCGCCTGCACGAGACAATGTCGGGGCATCCGACCGCATGGGCCTAGCCGGAGGACCGTGTAACGTCCTCCAACGATAGAATCACCCCGGCTGACCGTATGACCTCATCTGATCGAATGGCCTCAACCGAGGGGTCGGCGCCAACCAATCGAACGGGATCAGGCGACAATCGATTGGCTTCCGGTCGTGTGGTGCCCTCTGCGGATCAAACGGGTGATACGACCATATCAATGAACTGTGGGTGACGGGTTTCGATTTCATCTGACCCTCAGGCCAGTCAAGAAGAACAAGCACTTGGCGATGCAGCAGAGTGAAAAACGCGGCAGAATATACGCAACTCTGCAACCGCACCCAACCTGAAATATTTCCATTGTCTCTCCAGGCAGAGCGACCCCCCGGCCTGTACGGCGACAAACACAGCGCTCCCAGTCCCACCTGCTCGCCGCAGAGGAAAGACGGGCGAAGAGCCGAGCAATTCCCTCTTTGTATTTGACTCCAGTATATTATTCGAGGGGAACTAGGGGCAGTCCTAGTGTTAGAAACGGCTGCACGGGAGTATGTTCATCATCAGAATTAGCCCCTCGCGCGGGCTGGTCCCTGGTGAATGAACAATGAAAGAGAGAGGTGGCATATGGCACCGATAGCTGTTGAACCCCTGTTGGCTCAGCCAGCTCGTGAAGTGGCTGACGGGAAGGATCAAAACGAAGCGGACGACGCTCTCAGGGAATTTGGGAAATGTGCCGTGACCTTGCGCAACGTGCTGTATCAGGACAGGGCATTACAAACGATGGAATTACACTTCATTGATAACCATTTCCAAGTCTTACAGATGGCCTATTTTCGTTGGAAGCGGAAGCATTGGGAATTCCCTATAGTTTAGGGGTGCAGTCCCCCTTGTATCACTACGCAAGGAAATTAAACTCAAACTGACCCACGACCACCTTCCGGCGAAGAGAGGCAGAGCGACTCCCTCACTGCAGCTTCACCGCAATGTCACGCCGCAGGGCCAGATCGATACGAACACTGGGACAGCGCCGTCTCACACAGAAGGAGGAAACCATGAACGCGGATCAACTCAAAGGGAAATGGATGCAGTTCAAAGGTGAAATGAAACAGCAGTATGGCAAGTTTACCGATGACGATCTGCAGCAGATCGAAGGGAACTACGACAAGTATTTCGGCAAAGTCCAGGAACGGTATGGCGATAAAAAGAAAAAGGATGAGCTCATGAAGTGGGCGGACCAGTGTCAATTACAAGGAGGTTCCGCTATGAAGAAGCTCATCGGTCCATTTATGCTCGCGCTGATCCTCGGTATCGGCATGGCAGCCCTCTCCTTCGCGGCTGGTGACATGGCCGCGTTAGACTCCCAGACGATTAAAGGGGACCTACTGAAGATCGATGGGGAGTTTTACGTGGTGAAGGATATGACCGGCAAGGAAATCCGTTTACATGTCGACAAGACCTCTCAGCTGGACGGCACCTTCAAGGCGGGGGACAAGATCGAGGCCCAGGCCACGGATAAGGCCCACGCATCATCCATGAAACACGTACAGCCGACGAAGTAGGTTGGGGATACGAAGATAGAAGTTTAGACCCAGAGATTGAGCCAGCCTCAGGACTGGCCCAATTCGTACAGAGAAGTCTGCGGAGAAACAAGACGAGCGAAAATCGCCATCTACGAGGAGGTCGACATGCCGATAATTTTATGGTTACTTGGAGTTCCCGTAACTTTGGTTCTGGTGTTGTGGTTTTTCGGGATTGTGGGATTTTAAGCGCGAGCGAGGCCGTCTATGCACGCCTACGCTTCTTTCCTGCCGATCAGGACGCTGAAGAGGGGAAGAGGGTTTGCGTAATCTTCTCAGCGGTGCTCGCCCCTGCGGCTGATTCAAGACGCGAAGAAACAAGGATTACGTGTCTACGACCGCTGCGAGGTATCCAAAGTGGAGTCTTCCGGCGGCGGTGTTGTCCTGCACACGGCGTCAGGCTTTCGAATCAGCGGACAACGAGTCGTGTTTGCGACCGGCTACGAGTCCCAGCAATACCTGAAACAGAATGTTGGCGCCCTCAAGAGCACGTTCGCGTTGATTAGGGAGCCGTGTGACAGTTTCGAGGGATGGCCGGACCGCTCACTGATATGGGAATCGGCGCGGCCCTATTTTTATCTCCGCACCACGTCGGATGAGAGAGCGATCATAGGCGGCGAAGATGTGCCCTATGCCACGGCTCACAAGAGTGAGCAGCTGATTGCCAGAAAGATCCAAAAGCTGCAGCATCGCTTTGCCGACATGTTTCCACGCCTTGACCTGGAGGTATCGTACACATGGGCAGGCACGTTCGGCGAGACTGAAGACGGCCTGGCGTACATCGGCCAGACTCCAGAATTTCCGCATGCCTATTTTGCGCTCGGCTCCGGCGGCAATGGCATCACGTTTTGCGTCATTGCGGCTAAGATCATCACCGACCTTCATCTGGGTCGACCTAATTCGGGCGCCAATATCTTCCGGTTCGATAGATGAACGATTGGGTCACGGTAGGGTCGGTAGGTGACTTTCGTCAGAGATAGCTGGAACGGCCTCATGACTACAAATGTCCCTCGTATCTGACGCCCTACGCATGCCGAGTTCTGATCCCGGCTGGATCCAGCATTAGTCCAATTCTCAGCGATCCGGTGGAGCGCCAAGCAGCATCACCTGGTCCTCATAGCGCTCAGGGCCAAGACCGCATGGCGCATCTCTTCGATAAATTTCTCTTCTGGGTGAACAAAGTGATCCGACGGATAGATCGCTACCGTCGCCTGAGGATTACGCGTACAGATATGAATGAGCGGAAAGTAAATCCCCGCGCCCGTATCGCGATTCGCGGGCTGAACAGAAGTGGCCCCGGAAATTT
>PLBR01000236.1 GCA_003135435.1 Nitrospira sp.
CAGTAGACTTGGTCAGGAAGCGTGATCAGGTTATAGCCCTTCGGCCTGGGAACCGGACCTTCGAGGGAGAGGGTTCCACTGAGGCTTCCGCCATCCGTCACGGCAATTTCCTCATAAGCCCAAGCCGGCCCTCCGAAGCCGATAGCGGCTAACATCGCTGCTGTAATTACATAGTGCATTGGATCCTCCACGTCCTCAATCGGAGCCTCGGCATGAGTCCTCTGTTTAGGTGTTCGACTGCAGGGGTCGCCCGATTCGAAGCCGACAGCGGGCTATCCCCTCCCTCGCTTTGAGATTATTCGAGTCACCGGCTAACACAGCTTTCCAGTTGAAGAGGGCTTCTTCGTGTTGTCCCAGTTCTTCCAGCACCGAGGCGAGGTCACACCTGACCAGGATATCTTTCGGACAGATAGTCAGGAGCTTCTCCAACCGTGCCGCTCGATCGATCCATGATTCAGTCAAGTGGTTAGGGGATGTTGGATCCGACCCTCCGGAGATCCCCATGTTCATGTTTCTTCGACTCTTCACTGTTTCCTTCATTAATGCCAAAACTCACGACTGCCAGGTCTTGGTTTCATGTCTTCCCAAGGATGATTTCAGGATCAGCTGGCACCTCAGAACAAAGTCTTCACCATGAGGCAATGCAGAGAGAGTGCCGCGGACGGGCCTCGCCATGTATCAGCACGGGCGTGAACGAAATTGAAGACTTAGGGCCTTGGTGTTGATGTCCGCGAGGATCGGTACGACTCGTTCTCTCGACGCATGCAAGATTTGCAGATTTCGATCCAATGCTGGTGCAAGAAGGCTGCATTTCTTGCAGAACCGGGCACGATTCCTTTTCGCATAAGCATTCAGGCGCGCTGACCATGCAAGATTTGCGAATCAGAGGGGGAATGGGCTATTCGAAGACGTCTGAAACCGTGGAACGGAGAGGGGATGTTAATCTCGGATGCCGTACTCCTTAATCTTATATTGAAGCGCCCGCAGGCTAATCCCTAACAGTTTGGCAGCTTTTTCGCGGTGGTTGGTCACCTCCGCCAAGGTGCGCCGAATCACGTCCTGCTCGATCTCTTCGAGGGAGGTCCCTAGCGTGACGAGCATGGATCGAGTGTCTTCCTTGCTCGCCTGAATTTCTTCCGGCAAGTGTTCCGGCTGAATCGTCTTGTCGCGGACTGTCACCACCAACCTCTCCATGAGATTCCGGAGTTGGCGGATATTCCCCGGCCAGGCGTAGAGTCTCAGAAGCCGCATGGCTTCGCGCGAGACGTCCTTCGGCTCGCGGTGATGCTGAGAGGCAAACTCCCGGAGGAACCTCTCCATCAGCAGCGGAATGTCATCACCCCGCTCGCGCAGTGGCGGGAGATGAATCGGAACCACATTCAGTCGGTAATAGAGGTCTTCGCGAAAGTCGCCTTGCTTAACGGCTTCCACCAGATTGCGGTTCGTCGCGGTAATGATGCGCGTGTCGACTCTGATCACCTTCGTCCCGCCCAAGCGGCGAAATTCTTTCATCTCCAGTACGCGAAGGAAATCCACTTGGGATTTCAAAGACAGTTCGCCCACCTCGTCCAACAGTATCGTTCCGCCTTCCGCCAACTCGAACCGCCCCATCTTGGTGAACATCGCACCCGTGAAGGCCCCTTTTTCGTAGCCGAACAACTCACTTTCAAAGAGATTATCCGGGAGAGCCCCGCAGTTCACCGTGATGAATGGACTGTTCTCGCGGGAACTTTTCTGATGGATCGCTCGCGCGACGAGCTCCTTGCCGGTCCCAGTTTCTCCCGTGAGCAAGACCGTGACGTCGCTGGCCGCTACCATTTCCACCAGGTTATAGACGCGCTGCAGGGGCTCGCTCTCGCCAACCATTTGATCGAAGCGCGTCCTGGTTTCGAGACGGTCTCGGAGCTGCTTGTTCTCGGTCGCCAATACGTGTCGCTCCAGTGCCTTGTCGACCACAATGGGAAACCGATCACGATCGATGGGCTTGGTAAGATAGTCGTACGCGCCAAGTCGCATCGCCTCAACTGCCGTATCAATGGACCCGTAGGCGGTCATCACCACAACTTCTGTGTCCGGCCATGTGTCTTTCAGGCGCCGCAAAAACTCCATACCGCCGATTCCCGGCATCCGAAGGTCGGTAATCACCAACTCGGCAGGAGTCGCTTCCAGGTGTTCCAAACCTTCCTCTGCCGTGGCAACCCCGCGCACCTGATGGCCTTTTTTTTCCAACATGGTCACCAACGCACCGCGGATGTTGACTTCGTCATCGACGACGAGAATATTGACGGTGGGCTTCATGACATCACTACCACGGGCTGAGCCTCTCTGACCGCCGCAGGAAACATCATCACGACGGTGGTCCCATTGCCTGGCACGCTTGAGACCTGGATGGTTCCTCCATGGTCTTGCATGATCCGATAGGCAATCGCGAGACCGAGTCCAGTTCCGCTGGACTTGGTCGAATAGAATGGTTCAAACAAACGAGACACGTCTTCCTTCTTGATGCCGATACCCGTGTCTCTGACTGAAATCTCCACCCAGCGCGTCTCATCTGTTTTGCGTCCTTCCGCGACGATGCGGCAGCGCCCACCCTCCGGCATGGCATGGAACGCGTTGACAATGATATTGATCAACACTTGGCTGATCTGGGTCTCATCCCCCAGAACGAGCGGTAATTCCTCCTCGACCATCTGCTCAAGCTGCACCTTACGTTCCTCGGCTTCGAACTGCATGAGCGCCATGATGTGTTCAATCACCTTCTGCACATCCAGATCGTGAAGGCCGATGGAGCCGGGTCGAGCGAACTTCATGAAGTTATCGAGGATGACGGTCAGTCGTCGGCATTCGGCATTCACGACATGTATATAATGCGTGGCCTGCCCCGCGAGCGCGCCGCTCTCTTTGAGGTCCTCTTCCAGCAAATGGAGATTCAGGTCCATCGCGCTTAAGGGATTGCGCAACTCGTGCGCGACCCCGGCGGACAGAGTATGCAAAGCCGCCAGCTTATCCGCGACACGGACTCGTTGCTCAAGCGCAAGCCAGTCGGTGACATCCTGAGCCTGCAGGATGACGCCGGCCGGTTCTGCATCATCCCCTGTGAGCTCGGCCGTGCTCACCCGGATGGTGTGCGGGGTCCGGTCCTGGCTCTCATAGGGCAAATCTTCCTGACTGACATGCTGGTGATGCCTGAGTGCCCCTTCAAGCACCGCCCGGATGGTCTCTCCCTCGGCAAATACGGATTCGTAAGAATTCCCGAGCAAATCCACCGCCGATCGTTTGAGGACTGCCTCAGCCGTTGGATTGATCACCGTGATTACTCCGCTGGGATTCACCGTGAGCACGCCGGTCGGAATGCTCTGAAGGATGTTCCGCGCCAGCCCCTTCACTTCTTCGAGGGTCCGTTTGGTGCTGTCGTAGTGGAGGAAGGTGATGACCGCCGCGATCCCGATCGCGCTCACCAGAAACACCAGCAGGGTCACGACGATCAGATCGTGGCGCGACCGCCACAGCGCGGGGAATAGTTCGGTCGGAACAGCCTTGCCCTGCGTGAGTCCCTGGAGCAGCAGTTTCTCCTGCTCCAAACTGAAGAGCAAGATGACTGAGACCACCAGGGCCAGCATGAAGACCACGGAGGCAATGAGCCTGTACGGAATCCTGCGAAAGAATGTGGCTGTGGGGACGGGCCTAAACATCTACATCAACCAGGGTGGGAATGGGTGTGAGCCTATGCTAGCACGCAGGGCGCAGGCTGTATACCCTACGGTGCGGCCCTCCGCGGTGATGTAGGGTAGCGTCTTATCTTAGGAGGGCCCGTCGATCAACGAACTCCCCGACCGTTGGATCATTCGAGACAAAGATGATGGACCACGACTCGTTCTTCGAGCACAGCCGGCGCAACAGAATCTGTCTCAAGCTCGGCTCCATGTTATGCAGGGTTCCATCGAAAATCAGTACCGATGGCCGCGTCACAATCGCCCGAGCCACCAGAATGCGCAGGATCTGACTTTTTGTAAACAGCTTCTCACCGCCCAAGACCGGTATTTCCAGGCCTCGAAGCAGGGCGTCGATGTCGTCCTCCAGCTCCACAAACCGGAGAGCCCATCGCAGAGCGTCGAACCCAACAGACCTCCTCCCCGCGATGCGATCGAAGGCGGCGGATCAAGCGAAGCTTGGTAGGGGCGCTGGCTCGCGCGCCTCGTATGGCAACACAGCGGTTTCGTCACGGACTCCATCAATCATGCGGATTTGATCGCTCAGAAAAACGGATGGGGAGACGCGCCGAACGGTAAGGTCTTGCTGTCTTCGCCGGCATGACCGCGAATGTGTCACGCCCAGTCTTCATAAACTTCGTGATGAATCTCGAACAACCAACTATGGAGCGCTTCTTCGGCCCGATTGAAGGAACCGGAATTTCACTCACATCCTGTCCTTCCCTTTGGTCTCAGTCATCGATCCATATGGATCCACTCCGCCTGGATTCCTTTATTCCTATCTCCGATTTACCGACCGCACTGTTCACCTTCGCAACCGTCCATGCCGCCCATCGGCCCGCGATGTTCCATGCCGCCCATCCCGCCGCCTGGTCCCATCATGGGCCCCATGCCTGCTCCATGTTCCATCATGCCCGGTCCATGCTCGCCGGCGAAGCTGCGCTCATACTGAATGATGCTCCAGATCTCTTCGTCCGTCAGTTGTCCGCCAAATCCTACCATGCTGGTACCGACCGATCCGTTCTTGATCACCCAGAAGATTTCGCCTTCCGTGCGATGGCGCCAGAATCCATGATGTTGGAAATTGCGAGGCGATGGATTCAACTGGGCCGCCACTGGCCCATTGCCGTCCCCGTCTTTTCCATGACAGTTGAAGCAGGCGCCCTTGCCGTTATAGAGCGCCTTGCCCTGCGCAACAATCTCCGGGGAGTTCGGCAACGGGCTCGTGAGTGCGCGCGCTGCGGCCAGCTTGTCGGCCGGCACCAGCGGCTGCATCATGTGCCGTTCGGCGGCCCCGGCAGGTATGGCAAGTGAAACCACTACGACTAGCAACGGGAGCATACTCGTCTTCATCACCTTGCTCCTTTGATCGGCTGTTGCGGAGAGTGTCGAGCACCGGACGTGCGAGAAGGACGGCGTCACTCCTCCTCGCACAGACACACCTTACGGGGCAATATTGGTTTCTATGCCGACTCCAAGGCCGATCCAAGCCCGCAGCAGGTCGTGCCGCGTGACGGAATAGGCCACCTTGCCGTTTCTCTTGACCGGCAGGTTGAGGAGTCGTTTCTCTTCCATGATCTTCACGGCCTCGTCGATGCTGGTGTCGTCCGTGACTGCGATACGGTCCTTGGCCATGACATCCTCTGCCGTCAACTGGTTCAAGTCCTTCTTCGCTTCAAGCACGCGAAGGATATCAAACTCGCTGACGAACCCGATGAATTCGCCCCGTTCATCCACCACCGGAGCTCCCGGCGTGTGCGTAGACAGTAGTTCGACCGCAACTCCCATCGCATTCTGGTTCCGTTGAAATACAAGATCGTTCGTCGCATGAATTTGTCCGACAGTCTTGAACCCCCCGACAGGGACACCCGGTCTCGCTAACGTTGTCATGACAACCTCCTCTGTAGTCTTGAATGGTTAAATGGTTAGAATTCGTTCGCCTGATCGAGCAGCCTCGCTGCTGAAGCCCGCACATCTTTCGTCGGGGGATCGCGAAGATTCGCATCCTTTGTCTCACAGTCGCTCTTCTATTAGGTATGAGACAGTCGCTTCGTTATGGATTCGTCGATCGGATGAATTCCTGTGCTTCCTCGTTTGATACATATCCGAGGTGTACAAGATTTAGGGTCATCTCCTTCCCGAGTG
>PLBR01000073.1 GCA_003135435.1 Nitrospira sp.
AGCCGCGGAGCTGCGGCCTTGCTGGACGACCTTTTTGAGCCTCCTGCGGGAATGTTCCGCTGTTGTACCACATGAGCGCACTTTCGAAGTTTTTGTATGCCGAAATGGTTTTTCTGCAGTCTACTAGAGCCAGTGATCAGTGACGGGTAATGAGTCTAACGGGAGGTGTTCGATGAGTGGAAGAGAGCAGGTCGAGGGCATGTGGACGATCTGGAGCAGAAAACACTGGCATCGAGGCTCCCTCGCCTCGCGCCTCACGCCTCGCGCTCTCGGCGGAGCCGCCGGTTTCACGTTCATCGAGATCATGGTCGTGGTGGCCATTCTCGCGATCCTCGCGGCATTGGTTATCCCTCGCATCATGGGGCGGACCGATGATGCCAAGCGTACGGCGGCAAAAATTCAAATTCGGAATATCGAAGGAGCCTTACAGCTCTACAAACTCGACAACGGTGTCTATCCCTCAACAGAACAAGGATTGAAGGCCTTGGTCGAAAAACCTTCGGTCGGGGTGATCCCGAAGAAGTGGAAACTCGGCGGTTATCTTCCAAAACTTCCGGAAGATTCCTGGCAAAATCCCTACAAATACCTGAGTCCGAGTCCGAAAGGCGACTATGAGATTATCTCGCTCGGGACCGATGGCGAAGTGGGTGGCGAAGGGATCAATGCCGATATTACCAATTGGAATCTGGACAAGGATTAGCAGGATGAGGCAAGGGATAAAGGGGGTAAGGGGTAAAGGGCGATGGATATGGGAGACGCAGTGTTTGTCTCCCTGCGCCGTACGCCTCACGCCTTACGCCTTACGCTCTTCGAGTGGATTCACCATCCTGGAGATCATCATTGTGCTC
Organism: Nitrospira sp.; assembly: GCA_003135435.1. Classification (GTDB taxonomy): domain Bacteria; phylum Nitrospirota; class Nitrospiria; order Nitrospirales; family Nitrospiraceae; genus Palsa-1315. The sequence continues at coordinate 849 of PLBR01000073.1, forward strand.
TTTTTGCTTGTCGGGTTGCTGGGCATCGTCCTGCCTCGAATTTCGTTGGGGGAAAATCTTAGCTCTGTTGGCCGGCGGATAGTCGGGACCGTTCGATCCCTTCAAAGCCTGGCGATGATGACCCAGAAGACGGTCCGCCTATACGTTGATATGGACCGCGGGGTCTACTGGCCGATGATCCTGGATGGGAACCAAGAAAAGGTACCGACCGACGCCACCTGGGCCACGCCATTGAACCTCCCGGCCACCATTCGCTTTTCAGATATCCTGGTGAGTCAGGGGAAAAAGGAATCGGGTCGGGTCGATTTGTTCTTCTACCCCACTGGAAGGATCGATCCAGCGACGATGCATTTGGTGGATGCCAGCAACAACATACTGGCTATTGCCATTGAGCCCGTCACGGGAGCGATCCGCATGAGCGATGAGCGGATTGAGCCCCCCAGGCCACTTACAATTCCCGATCGTGTGAGACCCTTGCTACAGACCGCAGGGACAGTCAGGTAATTACGCCAATGCTGAGAAAGCTGTGTCATCGCAGAGTATTCTTCTATGGGGAGTGAACGGGGTTTCACGTTATTGGAAGTGCTCATCGCGCTCGGCATTCTCGCGCTGGCGCTGCCGATCTTGCTGGGGCTCCGCAATTGGGACCTCGACCTCCATGCGAGAGCAAATGAACTCACGACTGCCACGATCCTCGCGCAGGAAAAGTTGATCGAGACGGAGTTGGGGATGCTCTTGCCCCTCGGTGAAACAGGCGGAGAATTTCTGTCGACCCCCCTGGGATCGCCCGCCACCGCCGAAATCACGAATCGCCCGTCCAATTATCGGTGGAAGCGGATTGTGTCGCCCACGCCATTGCCGATCGTGCGGGAAGTGAAAATTCAGGTCCTGTGGCCGCGAGGGACAACGGAAGAAATGGTCGAGGTCAGTACCTATGTCTTTTCGACAAGTGCCACCGCGCTTTGAGGGTGGTTTTACCCTGGTCGAGGTCCTGCTGGCGGTGTCTCTGGTCGCTATGATGGCGGCCTTGGTCTTTGGGTCGCTCTATGTCACGACGAGTGCGATCGATGCGGCACGAGCGAACTCGGCCAATGAGCAGATCGTTCGCAGTACCTTACGTGTCATGACCGATGAATTGTCGGTCGGCGTGGGTCCCACGACCGGGCCTTGGATGGGGATCAATGGCCAGCAGGACGGTCAGCCCGCCGATTCGGTAGCCTTTCTCACGATGGGTCAGTTTCGAGGGGCCAGGTCGGCCACAGATACCGAGCTGGTTCGTATCGTCTACACCAGAGAAGGCGATCGCCTCCTTCGATTCGTGCGAAGGAATCTCTACGGTCTGACAGACGAATCCGTCGAGCAAGTCGAGCTGGCCAGCAAGGTTAAAGGATTCAACGTGCGCTATTACGACGGCAAGAGTAATCTCTGGGTGGATGAGTGGGATGGCCGTGGGCGACCCGGGACTCCGAAAGCGCTCTTGATCGAACTGACGCTGCTCCAAGCGAATGCGGAACTCCAAACCGTCCGCCAGTGGGTGGCGGTGGGAGCCTCATGATAACCTGGCCGTTTGCATGGCCTGCGACACTGAAGCTGAAAGGCCCCCTAGGCTGGAGTCTGGCGTCGCTGGCTTTCTTCATCGTGTTTCTGTTCCTGACCTTTCCCTATGGCCCACTCCAGAGCCGCCTGTTGACCGAACTCAATCGAGCGAGTGGGTGGGAGGTTCGTACCGCGGATTGGTCGGTGGGCCTTCCGATAGCCATTGAGTGGCGTGATGTCGTCCTCGCTGGACCGACGATTGGGCCGATTCCAGTTGAAGTCGTACGGACAACAGTTGGAGTCTTTCAGGCATGTTTAGGGCGACTGGTGCTAGACTACGCCGTCCAGTTGCCGGGAGTGGCGCAAGCGGGAAATGGACGAGCCACGGGATCTCTGACTGCGGCTTCGTGGTCGTTACGGGGTCCTATTGCTGTCACAGGCCACCTCCAACAGATGGATCTTGCGGCGGTCCTAAAACCCTATGTGACCAGAGGGATGGTTCAGGGAGATTTTATGCATCGATGGGACAGTGCGCAAGGCGTCAATGCAGCTCTCAAAGGGGAAGGGACCGTGAAGGTCGAAATCAAGGACCTCGTCGTCGAACGGATCGCTGGCGGCTCCTCCTCGATTCCCTCGCTCACGTTCGGCCACATCCAAGCGGCACTCGCCTGCCGCGATGCCGCATGTGAGGTGACGGAGTTGAAGGGAGACGGCGTAGATGGATCGTTTACAGCCCAGGGGCGTGTGACGTTGCGGCAGCCGCTGCAGCAGAGCCTTCTGGATCTCACAGTCACCGTGGTTCCCGCCGCCGGGTTTGCCCAAAAAGCAGCGAGCCTCTCTTTGCCGCCGTTCCAGCCTGGGACTCCCTTGACCTTCAAGCTGGTGGGGCCGATCATGAATGCGAGAGTGGCACTCTAACAAGATGTTGAAAAAGTCCTCCAGCGGAAGAAGACCGTTAATTGGTTTGTTTAGTTTGTCTGGTTTGTCTAGTTTTTTGGTTGAACGAAATTAACCAGATGAACAAAACAAACCAGACAAAGCAGATAGACAAGATAACCAGACAAACCGGGCTCATGAAGAGTATGAAGAGCAAACAGCGTTGTCGATGATTGCTGAATGTGTCGGGCTCGATATTGGGCAGACGGCCTTCAAAGCCGTGCGGTTTCGCCGCCGTCTGACAGGGCGTGAATCGGTGGAATATTTCCACCTGTCCGTTCCCTATGGGCGTCGGGAGCAGACCGAACCGGCATATCGCGCGGCCATGCTCCGAAACTTCCTCTGGCAGCATGGTTTGTATGGTAGTGGGGAGATTGTGACCGCACTCTCCTGCCAGGATGTGTTTGTCAGAACCCTCTCCTTTCCCTTTCGCGATGCCTCCAAGCTGGCGCAGGTCGTCCCGTTCGAAATGGAAAATCTGATTCCCATGCCTTTGGAGGACGTCATGGTTGGCAGTCTGCTGTTGCCGGCGCGAGAATCCCAGGATGCAACCGCGACAGCCAAAGGGTCCGACGTCCTCGTCACCGCAGCGCCCAAAGAAAAAATTGCTGAACATTTGCGGTTTATGGCCTCCGCTGATCTCAACCCCTCTGCGATCACGATCGACGGCATGGCCTTATTTTCTGTCAGCCAATTCCTGAAAGAGGAAGGGGCTCAGGTTCCCGGCCACATGGCGATTATCGATGTCGGGGCCTCGAAGACGACCTTATGCCTTGTGCATGAAGGTCGTCCGGTGCTGTTGCGGACCGTGTTGTGGGGCGGGAATCATCTCACCCATGCGCTCGCCGTGCGCTATGCCTGCAGCTTCGCCGAAGCGGAACGACGGTGCTNNCTTCGCCGAAGCGGAACGACGGAAGCGAACCATGGCCGTACAGGAAGTCGATGCCTGGCTCGAACCAGTCCTCAAAGAGCTACGCGTCTCCCTCCATGCCTACGAAGGCACCGTCCATCAACGGTTGACTCATTGTTGGGTGTCGGGCGGCGGCTCTAAACTGAGAGAGCTGAGCGGGCATATGTCGCATCAACTGGGCCTTCTACCGGTCGGCCCACGACAAGGGTTTGGATCGAGTTGTCCCCGCGCGTTTTCCATCGCATTCGGATTGTCGATCCATCCGAAAATCGTCCGGCCCCGCTGGAAGTCGAGGCTGGTGGGATCAGGTCTCGCCCTGGACTTCAAGGCCGGCAGCGATGCCGCGTTGGCCACGCCGGACATCTCAAAACAGGATCGACGGTTGGCCTTGTGGGGTGGGCTCATCCTGGCGGTTCTGGCGCTGATGGATCTCTCCCTGCGTGTGGTGCTGAAAGACTCGACGGTCAAGAACCTCAAGCGAGGGCTCCAGGCTCAATACGAGCAATCCTTTGGTCCTGGCGCTAGCCCGGGTGAGGAATTGGACCAGGCCCGGTATCGAGTCTCGCAGGTAGAGAAAGGGCTCTCGGTTGTCGACGGCACACGCTACAACGTCCTCGCCGGCCTTGCGGAGTTGGTGAAGCATGTGCCGCCAGGCGCACCGTTGAAAGTACGAGAGCTGACGATCGACGGAACCAGTATCCATCTGGAGGGGGAAACCACGACCTTCGATGCGGTCGAGAAGATCAAACAGGCCTTCGTGGCATCTGAGACGTTTCATGACGTGTCCATTAGTGATACCCGTGTCGGGGCTGTGCCGAACCAAGTCGTGTTTCGCCTCACCTATACGGTGCAACGGCCATGATGCAGATGCTGAAAGAGCGGTGGCAGCATTTCTCACAACGCGAGCGCATCGTCGTGGCTGCCGGCGGGGCTCTGGTCGCAGCAGCTCTCGCCTTCGTCATGATCATCGATCCGCTCATGGCATCGATCGACAAGCTCGATCGACAAGCCAAACGGAAAGCGAAAGACAGCCAGGAGCTTGCGCTCGTGGCACAGGAGTATGTGGTCAAGCAGGCCCGTATCGCCAAGCTCGAACAGCGCATGCCGAGCCCGCCGGCCCAGTTTTCGCTGCTGGCGTTCATGGAAGAAGCGACGACGACGGCGCAGATTCGCGATCGTATCGTTGGCTTGCAGCCACAGGCCTCCATTGTCGTCCAGGGCTATCAAGAGACCGCGGTCGACCTTCGGCTCGACGGCGTGTCGCTTCCCCAGATCCTCGCGCTGCTGGTTGCCATCGAACAGGCACCCTATGACGTCCAGGTGCACCATCTGCAGCTGAAACCGAAATACGATAATCCGGTCAATCTCGACGCCACGCTGAGAATCGTGACCTATGCGAAGGTCTGATGAACGTGGTATTGCCCTCCTCCTCACCCTCCTGGTTCTGACCCTCCTAGTTGCACTGATTCTCGAGTTCGATGCCGAGGCGAGGCGTGAATACCGCGACGCGGCGGCGTTCCGCGATAATTTCAAAGCGACCGTGCTCGCGCGCGCGGCGGTGCAGGCAGCCCGTGGCGTCTTGCAACAAGACTTCTTGAAGGATAAGCAAACGGGACAGTTCTTTGATGCTCCCACCGACTTGTGGGCCTTTCCCATCACGAATTATGCCATCGGCGATGGTCTGCTGAACGCGCAGATCGAGGATGAACGGGGCAAGCTGAACCTGAACGACCTGGCGGCTGGCGGAGATCCCACTGCCAGGAAACCCAAGGTCCTGAGGGTCAAGCGACTCTTCGAACTCGTGCAGGTCAATCCGGATCTGGTGGATGCCATCGTCGATTGGGTGGATCAGGACGAGGTGCCGGAAGCGGCCGGTGCAGAGAGCCTCTACTATCAAACGCTGCGTCCCTCCTACCGGGCGGCGAATGCCCCTCTGCAGACGCTCTTAGAGTTACGGCTGGTCAAGGGGATCACGCCCGAGATCATCGAGAAACTCTCAAAGGTGGTGACCGTCTATCCGCAGGAAGGAGAAAGCCGGGTGAATCTGAACACCGCCGACCCCCTCGTGCTTCAGGCCCTCGATCCTCGTATCACGCAAAGCGTGGCTGCGGATATTATCCAGGCCCGTCCCTTCAAGACCATTCAGGAGTTGGACCGCGTGAGTAGTTTTGAAGCGATTGGAAAGGAACTCCGTCTTCAAAACCTGTACGACATCAAGAGCGACCTGTTTTTGGCCCGTATGATGGTCGGCGTTAACGAAGTGACCAGGAATGCGACCGTGGTGCTCCGGCGTGATCCGAACACCGGAACGGGCGCAGTGCTGTACTACCGCGTCCTCTAACAGGATGCTGAAAAAGTCCGCCAGCGGCGTTCTCGCTTCGCGCAGAGGCTCCCCGTACCGAACAGAGTACGCAACGCCTCTTCGCTTGCTGCGGCCTTGTTGGGCAGCCTTTTTGGGCATCCTGCGTGGGTGTTCTCTTCTTGTTCTAGACGTGGAGGCCAACGAAGTCCTGCTGTGCCGAAATGGTATTCCATCAGCCTGCTAACCGCTTACTCGCAGTTCTATAATTCCCCTCCCCTGCAAAGTTAAAAATTAAATATCAAAAATAAAATGATAGCGGGATCTTGACACGAAACAAGTCCAGACAATTGCGCGGCGCCGTCGTCACAAACAGTTGGAGATTCTAATGGATCCCCGTGATTACCCGCCCCAATGTCCCGACTGTAAAAACCCCTTGGAGCCAGTGGCATGCGAGATTCGCCCCGATAAGCCCCCGACTAGCCCGCCAAGAAAATGGCAATGCGTGAGTGCAGAAAAATAATTACCCTGGTTTGGGGAGTGATTCCCTTGAATCTGTCTATGAGGCTTGTAAAAGCTAGACGGTTAGCCTCAAAGGAAGTCTCGCCGCAGTGATCTGAAACAGTTGATTTCGAAACACCTCACCCCTGGTCTCAGAGTGGTGAAATGACAAAAGATTTCGATGAGTAAAGAACCCCGCCCTTCCGGGCGGGGCTTTCTAGAACATCTTTCACGGCTCCGCTTGACGCTTCTTGGCTTCATGAAACCGGATATACTTCTTGATCACGTCGGCGGTTACTTTCTCGCCAACCGTGCGTGCACCATATCCCTCCTCCCAACACTCCCCACCCCATCACTACTTGCGCACCTCGGGAAATCCCGCCCGAATCTCCCGGGCACTGACCGCCTTCAACAGCCCCACCACCTGCCCAATCGAGCCCTTCGGCGGAACGCTCAGAAACATATGCACATGGTCTTTCTCTGCTTCCAACTCTTCGATCTCAAACCCGCGATGCGCCGCTATCTCCAGAAATAATTCTCGTACGCGCTCCCGTACCGCTCCTTGCCACACCCACTTGCGGTACTTGGGAGCCCACACCAGATGATAGCGGGTGTCGTAGACACAATGGCTGGCACGCCGAATTGCCATGCCCCCACGTTACAAGATTGGTGCTGCCTCTGGCAGCAGGCCTTTCTCCTCCCCGCCCTGCCGGGCGGGGCATCCAAAGTCGATTTTTCGTGAAAGAGGCCCGCCTCGATGTGGGCCACTTTAGGGCCTCACACGCGGCAAACATACGGTGTGAATAGACGCAAATAATTGGAGGGCGCCGCACCGTGTCACACTAATCCTCATCATCGAGAGACCGCACATGCGCGACATTCGACGTCCACGCCTCCTGCATTTGATCCTTACCCTCTGGCTTTCCACAATGATCTGCACGCCCAGCCTTGCAGGAGACATGGCTCTCCTGAGCATCGGACCTCGCATTGGCTTTGGTGAAAAGATTCCCCTAATGGGGAAAGAGCAAAAATACTATTTCCACCTGACTGACGTCGCAGCGGTCATCAAGCTCCCCTGGTCCTGGCCGCTCGGTGAGAGCACGTGGAGTCTGGAGACGAGACTGATCACAAGCGCGGGACTACTAACCGCGGCAGGTGAAAGCGGTCTGATGATGACGGTCGTGCCGGAAATGGCGCTGAGCGGCTGGGAGGGACTTGTCACCTTCGACGCGGGAGCGGGGACAGGATTCTTCAGCAACTACAAGTTCGCACGCAAGACTTCGGGGGCCCGGTTCAAATCGTCGCGACCATGGGAATTCGCCTCAATCCATTCTCTCACGCCTATACTGGGTTTCGCGTTCAACACTTCTCCGATGCCGGCCTATACGGATCGTCCAGTCTCGGCGTGGACATGTCCATCGTAGAACTTGGATACAGATTCTAAGCTGGGCGTCGCCGAACTGGCGATCCCGTCGCACGTGAACGCCCAGGCACCACCCTACCGCCCTATGGCTTCCACCCTGACAACACGCAGCGCTGCGCAATCAGCGGCGTGAAGCTCCCCACATCTTCCGAGACCCTTGTCATGACCTCATCCGCCAGCCCCTGATCCTCGAAGCACTCGTAGGCATCATCGAGAAAACCGCCCCGGAGCAGCGGGTGGTAGAGAAACGACGGACCGGCACCAGTCGCCACATCCAACGGATACTCGGTCACGGCAATGCGCGTGAGATGAAGCCTGTCAAGCCATCCACGAACGTCTTCTGCTGACGGCCGTTCGGCGAGATAATCTTCCAACCGACGGGGTTCCGCCAGGAGACCACGGACTGCCATTTCCCGATCGATCCGACGCCAGAGTGAATCGAACGTACCGAGCGAAGGGAAAGTCAGCACCAGTTGGCCACCGGGCTTGAGCTGTTGCACCAATCCCTGGACGGCTTCGAACCGGTTGGGACGGAAAAACATGACGGAAAGATTGCCCGTGATGCGATCGAAACAGGGCAGGTGCGGAGGCAGCGCGCGCATATCCATGCATTCGAACCGCAGCCACGGGAGTTGCGCTCCTTGGATCGCTCGCGCGCGCTCGACCTGACGCCCACTGAGGTCGATGGCCAGGACCTGTCCGGTGGGCCCCACCTGCTCTGCCAGGTAGAAAGCCGGGATTCCGTGGCCGGAGGCAATATCGAGGATGGAGGCTCCAGGGCAAAGATCCAGATGCTGCAGCAACGATTCAGCGAAGGGGGTGGACCAATAGTCGTGGCTCGGAAGAGGCCAACGAGGCCTGCCATCAAGCCTATGTTCGTTCATACGGCTGCTCCTCTGTCGTGCTGTCGGCATAGCATACTCCGCCACACTGCCAAGGGCCATCAGCCCACCAGAAAGCTGTCGGGAAGGACCGTGGAGTTGTAATCAACGATTTCGGCAGGAACTCTTTGAATGATACTTCTGTGGGCCGCAGAGTGAAGAAAATCACCGCAGATTCGGCAGGTCAGGAAAGCAAACACCTCACCCTGGGAATCCTACTGAGAGGACTTCGGCTGGCGTTTCTGATGAAGGCCCTTGTCGCTTTTGCTCATCGGCCTGCTGGATTCGCCCTCAGAGAGAATGTCCTCAATCTGGGATTCGCTGCACGTGAGATCGCCATCAGCCGGTATCCGTGATGGTGCGCCAGCTGACTTGGCAGTGGCATGAACCTTCTTATCTTTGACATCGTCCGGCATGATAGCTGTCCTCTTTCTCGGTGAGTCTGTTCCGCCGACAACGGCACCTACTGCTATGGCACATTATCGAGAGCGATTGATGGAATAGGATCCGCCCGTCGCCAGCACCGTGATGGCGCGCTGCAAATCATCCACATGCTGCTGCATCTCCGCCAACGTACGATCATTTTCCTGTTGGAGCAGTGCCGCAACGAATGGATACTCGCTCCCGTCCAGAGTCGAACCGTTTTTCTTGACGGTGCATTCAGCGTCAGCACATAGACTTGCGTGGTGTTCTTCATACTATCCCCCCTGATGCTGATTGCCCATGTCGTGGACGGCTCCTCGACGAACACACCACCGACTCGCCCGCATCCTCTCAGATTACGCGATAGCCAGCGAGCCCCTTATTCAAGGCCATGATCGTGTTATTCAATCTGTGCTTGCGGCCACTACACCCCGGCGGTCACGGCTGCCGCACCCTGAGGAGGCTGGGCCACTGCAGCTGGTGCCGTCAGCATGGACGCCTTCAGCTCATCAATAGCCCTCTCGACGTCTCCTTCCGTCGATCCAAACCGGTCTCCCAGCACTTTAAGAGCCTGATTGATCGCTTTCTTCATCTTCGTGATTTGTTCTTCGGCTGTCATCGCGTCTCTCCTTCATAGGTTGGGAGCCTGTACGAGAAGTCCGCTGCATATCTGCGGACTCGTGTGTCCTCAAAAAACCGAACCGCTTCTGTCCTGATGGTCACACGCAATGATCGAGAACTTTAGAACCACTCTGGCATGAGAGCGGCGGAGACTGGGGAATCAGACGCGCAGGCAGGAAGCAAGAGGCGCGAGGGATGGGACAGTCAGCGAGCCTCAATACAGCACATCTCTATGCTAGACGCCATGAAGGGCCTGGTCAAGTGGTATTAATAGGATGCTGATAAAGTCGCCAGCAGCAATGAACCGTAACGCGTGAAGTGCAGGACATGCGGCCGCTGGCCGACCTTTTCCGCATCCTGCTAATGTTCCAATTCGTATCGCACAGCGCCCAGCAGATACGGCATGCTAAAGGGCTTCTGGAAGGTCTGCCGTGCTCCGAGGAGTTTTGCGACATCCAAGATATTCTTTTCCCCTCTTGCGCCTGAGAGCGCGATCACCCTGGTATCAAGGAATTCATACGCCAGTTCCAGGGGCATGTCCAAGCCATTCAGTTCAGGCATGACAATGTCCGTGATAACCAGTCTGCCGTGGCGGTACAGCTTAAGCCCCTGGCGACCGTTGGCATCCTCCGTGATCTCATACCCTGCCGCTTCAAGAGCAGTGCGGGTGCTCCCCACCACGCCGGGCGAGAAGATCAAGCGTTCCAAGGGATGGCAATGAAGAAATCCTGAGCCCGGAGCAGAGCGTCACGCCAGCCCCCTCCCCGCCTGGAGAACGGCACAACCAGGTGAGGAATGCGCATGCCCAGCCACGAGGACCGACGTCGCCCCTTCAAGGTTCCTCCTCTTCGATGGCATCGATCGACCCTTTGATCCCGGCGACAAAAGCCTCCGGCTGAGCCAGGGCGTTCTCCGTCAGTTGGAACTCAGAGACCAGCACACCATCTTTATCGACTATGATCAATCGATAGCCCTGTTTCACCGACATGCCCCCGTTTGAGGTGATCCAGTAGGCCACGAACCTAACACAGTGGGAGGCAGACTTCGATATTGGAAGATCGAGGATGGATGGCGACGGATGGAAAGATGCTGATGTCAGCAGGAGCGGTTGAAGAAGCTTACGCTTCACGAACGGCAAGAGACGAGCCACGCTTCTCACATGGCGGTTTTGGGAGTGGCGGAGAGGAAACACCAGAGGAGCCAGATCATCCGCCTGGCGAGACTCCGAACAGCAGAACAACCAGGCACTCAGCCTATTCCCTGCCTGGAGAACAGGGGGAATGGGCAGCCCGGTCGTCCCCCTGCTCGCGCAACGCGCACGCTCAGAGAGTGCATGTTCGACCCGCGCAATTCTGGATCAGCCCGGCCGCCCTTGTCCAATTTTACTTTCCGTCCCCTTCCAGAGCCGGACGATATTGTCCTTGTGCTTGACCCAGATCAACGTGCTGACGACCAAAGAAAAGACAAAAAACCCCTGTCTCTGTTCGTTCACGATCGCCACGACCGGAAAGCACCCGAAGGCCGCCAGGGCGCCACCGGATGAATAGCGCCATATCGCTACGGCCCCCAGCCAGATCAACAACAAAAGGAGTCCGATAGAGGGAGACAGACCCAGCACCGCTCCCAAGGCCGTCGCCACACCCTTCCCTCCTTTGAAGTTCAGGAATGGCGAGAATATATGGCCCAGAATTACCGACAGCGCCACGAACATGATGAATCGTTCATCGGTGAGCCATTGCATGGCAGCCCACCCCACCACCCACCCCTTCCCCATGTCGCCAAGGAGCGTGAGGATGCCCGCTTTCTTGCCCGACACGCGCAGCACGTTGGTGAACCCGACGTTCTTGCTCCCGACCGTACGAGGATCGGGCAGTCCCATCGCCTTTGACACGACCACGCCGAAGGGAATGGCGCCCAGTAGATAGCCGAGCATCGTCATCAACACCCAGAGGAGTTCTTCGTTCATGGGTCAGGGGATTAGTGATGGGAGGTGCAAACGCCGAGAGAACACGTAAGACTCCCGCAGGATGCTCATAAAGTCCGTCCAGCGGTCATGGACCGTGATGTGTGAAGCGCGAGATAAGCAAGAAAAACGCGATGTGAAGTTCGGGGTTTCAAGTTCGAGGTTCGAAGTTCCGGAAACCTCGAATCTTCGTCTGTCTCGCTCGGCCCGCCCGTCTCGCGCGGATTTCGACATCCTGCTAGAGTCCCTTCGCGACGACTTGCCTCCAGAAACTCCACACATATTGACCGCCTGAGACATAGCCGAGCACCAGCGACAAATAGAGCGTGACGATACCGGCGAGATGCAGATTGCCGAGATCAGACAAGAATGTGCCTTCGAGGATCAACAGCACGATCGCCACGACCTGCAGCGCCATCTTGTACTTGCCCGTCGTCTCAGCCGAGATCACCATGCCTTCGCCTGCGGCAATGGCACGAATACCCGTGACCGCAACCTCGCGCGCGATGATCAATATCGCAACCAGTGCACTCACGCGATCGACGTTGACCAGGAGAATCAAGGCAGAGAGGACCAATAACTTATCGGCGATGGGATCGAGCAACTTCCCAAGTGTGGTCACTTGGCCGTTACGGCGAGCCAGATAGCCATCCAACAAATCGGTGAACGCTGCGACGACAAAAACGAGGCCCGCGCTGAGAGATCGGTTCGGGGTCGGCGTGGCAAACAACACCACGAAAACAGGGATCAAGAGGATGCGTGTGAGTGTAATGAAATTCGGCAGGTTGAGCGATTCCTGCCCGACTGATTTCCATGCCGCTGGTACGCGATTCATCAGAGACCTATTCCGTTAACAGGTTGGAAAAACTCTTTAGGCACGCCTGCGCTTCACTGGTCCGCACGTCTAGGGCAAGCCCGGTCTGTCTGGTCCATCTGGTTAGTCTCATGCAACCAAACAAACCAGACAGACCGAACAGACCAAAGGAACAAGACAGGCTGGCGGACCTTTCCAGCATCCTGTTAGATGATGCCATGCTTCAGCAAGTCATGCAGATGCACGACCCCGACAATTCGCTTGGCATTGTCTGCGACGACGAGCGTAGTGATGGCATAGCGCTCCATCATTTCAACCGCCTTGGCTGCCAGCTCATCCGGTCCGATCATCTTGGGACGGCGCGAGGCCAAGAACCCCGCTGTCCCCTTAGAGAAATCCCCGCCCTGCTGGACAAACCGCCGCAGGTCGCCGTCGGTAATGACCCCCACGAGTGCGCCGGCTCGATCGACGACCGTGGTCATGCCGAGTTTCTTGGCCGACATTTCCAGAAGGGCCACCGAGATTGAGACCGTCTCCTGCACTTGAGGCAACTCCACCCCAGCATGCATCACGTCCCGCACTTTCACCAGCAACCGGCGTCCCAGCGTTCCACCTGGATGGAACTGCGCAAAGTCCTGCTCCTTGAACCCGCGCTTCTCGAGCAAGGCCACGGCCAAGGCGTCGCCCATCGCGAGCGTCGCGGTTGTGCTCGCCGTCGGCGCAAGTCCCATGGGGCAGGCCTCTTCTGCAACGGACACGTCCAACGCGACGGCGCTATTCTTGGCCAGCGTCGATCCTATTCGGCCGACGATCGACACGACAGGAACTCCCATACGCTCCATGAAGGGCAGGAGCTGCAGAATTTCCTGCGTCTCTCCGCTATTCGAAATCGCAATGAGCACATCGCTACGCGCCAACATACCAAGATCGCCGTGGAGCCCTTCGGCCGGATGGAGAAAGAACGACGGAGTCCCGGTACTCGCCATCGTGGCAGCGATCTTCTGCCCAATCAAACCGGACTTGCCCATGCCGGATACGACGACTTTGCCCTGGCAGTGATAGAGCAAGTCCACGGCATCCGAGAAATCACCATCGAGACGTTGAATGAGGGCCTGAACGGCACGCGCTTCGATGTCCAGCACCCGCCGACCTACATCGAGGCTGGTTCCGCCCTTCAGCGTCGTCGTCCGAGCGCCCTTCGATTTGGTTACTTTCGAGGTTGTGACGCGTCGCATATCCGCATGACCCGTTCTAGCAAAGCTTGTAATTGATGGAGCGGCACCATATTGGGCCCGTCCGATAAGGCCTCGTCGGGATTGGGATGGACTTCCATGAAGAAACCATCGACTCCGGCGCCGGCTGCCGCGCAGGCTAGCGGCTCGACGAATTCACGTTGGCCGCTGGATTTGGTTCCCCCGCCACCAGGCAACTGCACACTATGGGTGGCATCGAAGACTACCGGGTAGCCAAAGTTGCGAAGGACAGGGAAGGACCGCATATCGACGACGAGATTATTATAGCCGAACGACGATCCTCGTTCGGTCAGGATGATCCGCCTGTTTCCGACCTCCTCCACTTTTTTCACCGCGTTGCCCATTTCTTGCGGGGAGAGGAACTGCCCCTTCTTCACGTTCACGACTTTACCGGTCTTCGCCGCCGCGATGAGTAAATCCGTCTGCCGGCAGAGGAACGCGGGAATCTGGAGTACGTCCACGATCTTCCCTGCCTCGGTTGCCTGTTCTTCCGTATGGACGTCCGTCAAGACAGGGAGGCCCAGCTGATCCTTGACCTTTTTCAGCACCGCCAGCCCTTTTTCAAGACCCGGTCCGCGATACGACGTGATGGAGGTCCGGTTCGCTTTGTCGAAGGATGATTTGAAGATGTAGGGCATGCCCAGAGACTTGGCGATCTCAGCGATGCGCGCCGCCGTCTCCAGCACCAGCTGTTCGCTCTCGATGACACAGGGGCCGGCAATCAGAAACGGCCGGTTGCCTGCACCGACTGTGAATGAACCAATTTGGACTTCGTGCGTCATAGTTTCCAAATCTACCTGTTTCCGTTGAGATGCTCAAACAGATCACCGAATCCCACCTGCCCAACCAGGTGCCGTAGGCGAATCGAAACCGGAGGCGTAGCCTCTTGGCTACGTTGAGGATTTTGATGAGCCGAGAGCGACGGTGGAAGCTGGTTTCAGCATTTCAACCTAGTGCCCGCACTTGAGCCGCAGTGCCGCGCCCACAAAGCCGCTAAACAACGGATGCGGACGGTGTGGCCGCGAATTATATTCCGGATGGAACTGCGTCGCCAGGAACCAGGGATGGTTCTTCAACTCGACGATCTCGA
>PLBR01000138.1 GCA_003135435.1 Nitrospira sp.
GGGTCCTCACGGCTCCGCGCGCCAGTCTCGCGACTCGGCTCAGCGATTTCGCGACGAACTGTCATGAATAATGCGGGCTAGCCATGGGATCACGTCATCAAGCACGGGAGCGCGCGCTCCAGATTTTGTTTCAGTATGATATTCACGGCAGGCCGGGCCTGTGGCTGGATCTGTTCTGGAAGGAGAACGAGGCCCCGGATGAGGTGAAGGCCTTTGCCGAACGACTCGTGGCGGGGGTGTTGGAGAAGAAGAAAGAGCTGGATGTCCTCATCGGGAAATACGCCACCAATTGGAAAATCAGTCGCATGCCGATTGTGGACCGCAATATCTTGCGAGCCGGCGTCTATGAACTGCTGTGGATGGATGATGTGCCGGCCAAGGTGACGGTGAACGAAGCCATCGAATTGGCGAAAAGTTTCGGCGACGACGAAGCGTCGAAGTTCGTGAACGGCATTCTGGATCAGGTCTTGAACAAGGAATTGACGCTGGCCGCGAAACGGGCCGAGGCAGTAGGTGTGAAAGGTAAAACGTGAAAGGTGAGATGTTGAAATCCAGAGCAAGCAGTTCCTTCTCTTGCGTTTCACATTTTACATTTCACGTCTCACGAGGCTGCCATGATTGACCGCTAT
Organism: Nitrospira sp.; assembly: GCA_003135435.1. Lineage (GTDB taxonomy): Bacteria > Nitrospirota > Nitrospiria > Nitrospirales > Nitrospiraceae > Palsa-1315. Next base: position 630 of record PLBR01000138.1, read on the forward strand.
ACCCGTCCCAAGATGAAAGCCATCTGGGAATTGAAACGTAAGTACGAGATCTGGCTCGCAGTCGAGCTGGCAGCCTGCGCGGCATTCGAACGGGCCAGACAGGTCCCGCGCGGCACCGCGGCACGTATCGGGAAGAAAGCTAAGATCGATGTGAAACGGATCGCCAGGATCGAGAAGGTGACGAAGCACGATGTGATCGCCTTTCTCGAATCGCTCGTGGAATCGGTCGGCCCGGAGCATCGGTTCCTGCACATGGGGTTGACCTCGTCGGATATTGTGGACACCTCCTTGGCCGTGCAGATGACCGAGGCACTCGACCTCATCCTCGACGATCTTGACGAGCTGATCGTTGTCTTGAAGCGGCAGGCGCTGAAGTATAAGAACACGGTGATGGTCGGCCGCTCGCACGGCATTCATGGCGAACCGATCTCGTTCGGCTTTAAGCTGGCTATTTGGTACGAAGAAGCCTGCCGGCACCGAGAGCGGCTGACGCACGTTCGGCGGGAGATCGCTGTCGGCAAGCTCTCTGGTGCGATGGGCACGTTCGCCCATCAAGGGCCTGAAGTGGAAGAATATGTCTGTGCCAAGTTGGGGCTCACGCCGGACCCTGTCTCCAATCAAATCGTGCAGCGCGATCGCCATGCGGCCTATGCCTCGGCTTTGGCGCTGTTGGCTGCCAGCATCGAAAAGTTTGCGACCGAGATTCGCCATCTGCAACGGACCGAGGTGCTCGAAGCGGAAGAGTATTTTTCGGAAGGACAGAAAGGATCCTCGGCGATGCCGCACAAGCGGAACCCGATCGCCTCGGAGAATCTCTGTGGGCTGGCGCGCGTCGTGCGAGGCAATAGCCTTGCGGCGATGGAGAACGTCGCGCTGTGGCATGAGCGCGATATCAGCCATTCGTCTGTCGAGCGCGTGATCATGCCGGATAGCACGATTCTGATCGATTATATGCTGGCGCGGATCACCGACGTCATCAAGCATCTGGTGGTCTACCCCGCCAACATGAAACGCAACCTCGATCTCACCGGGGGACTGGTCTACTCGCAACGGTTGCTGCTGCGGCTCATCGAGAAGGGCGCGCAGCGTAAGGAATCGTATGAAGCTGTCCAGCGCAATGCCATGGCCTCCTGGAAAGGGGCGGGGGAACTACGAGAATTAGCTGGCCAGGACCCCTTTGTGGCGAAACATCTCACGGCCACGGAGATTAAATCCTGTTTCGATCCCGAGTATTATCTGCGCCATCTCGACAAGATTTTCCGGCGGGTATTCGGATCGGGGGCGCATAAACCAGTGAAGAGAGGGAAGCGATGAGATCATCTATTTCTATGTTCGTACGTCTTGTTGTGCTGGTGTTGGTCGGCCTGGTGATGGTGTCAGCCGTTGAGGCAGCCGATCGCGACAAGCTTCTGAGTGAGCCGGGCGTCTATGGCACCTTTGCCGCCTTCCGTCTTGATGCGGATTGGGCGAAGCAGGATCAGCTAGTGCGCATCGCGCAATTGACCACTCTGAAGGGAGTGGTCGAGCAGCATCGAGAGAAGTTGGCGATCGATGTCTATCTTCTCCGTGGACTGTCCGATCACGCCGATGTGCTTTTTCGCATTCACGCGACCGATCTGCGCGAGACCCAACAATTTCTCCTGGATCTTCAGGGCAGTCTCTTTGGTAAGCACCTGACCGACAACACGGTCTTTTCCGGCCTGACGAAGAAGGCCAACTATGTGCCAGGCATGCCGGACAACCTCAAGGCAGAGCTGAAGATTTCCAGCGAGCCCGGGCTCACGCCCTATGTGATCGTGATTCCGATCCGGAAGGATGCGGACTGGTGGTCCCTTCCGCAAGAGCAGCGCGCGGCGATGATGCAGGAGCATACGGAAGCCGCGTTGCCCTACAGCAAGACCGTCAAGCGGAAGCTCTATCATGCGACCGGCCTCGGCGACCTGGATTTCATTACCTATTTTGAAACGTCACGGCTGGAAGACTTTCAGAGTTTGATTCTGGCATTGGAGAAGGTGAAGGAGTTCCGGCATAATCGGCGGTTCGGTCATCCGACCTTGCTGGGGACGGTCAGGTCGTTGGACGAGATCATCGAGGTGTTGGCCCAGTGAATGTGACCGCAGTTGAGGTATAACGATGGCGACAGGCGCGCTACTCTATGAAGGTAAGGCCAAGAAAGTCTTTGCGACCGACAAGCCGGATCAGGTCGTCCAGTACTTCAAGGACGATGCGACGGCGTTCAACGCGCTTAAGCGTGGGACCATCGTCGAGAAAGGCGTCGTCAATAATAAAGTATCCGAGCGACTCTTTCGACTGCTGGAACAGGCCGGTGTGCCGACGCATTTTGTCGAGCGCCTCAGTGACCGGGAGCTGCTCACGAAGAAGGTGACGATCGTGCCGGTCGAAGTGGTGGTCCGCAACGTCGTGGCAGGCAGTTTAGCTAAGCGGCTGGGGTTGAAAGAGGGTGATCCCATCGAGCCGGCCATCGTGGAGTGGTATTACAAGAACGATGCGCTGGGCGATCCGCTCATCGCCGATGAACACATTCGCTTACTCAACCTGGCGACGCCGGAACAACTGGTGGAGATGAAGCGGCTGGCGTTACAAGTGAATAGGGTCCTCCTGCCGTTCTTCCGTGAACGACAGATGATCCTCGTCGATTTCAAATTGGAATTTGGGCTGTACAACGGCAAGCTGATCCTGGCCGATGAGATTTCGCCGGACACTTGCCGCTTTTGGGATCAGACGACGAAGGAGTCGATGGATAAGGATCGGTTTCGGAAGGATTTGGAGAAGATTGAAGAGGCGTATCAAGAGGTGTTGAAGAGAGTTTGTGGATGAGGAGATGGAGAAGGGATCGGAGAGAATGCTGGGGACGATGGGGCCGTCCTCTTTGCTCGCGCAACGCGCGACCTGGGAAGGCCCTCGTTGGACGCGCGCAGTCGAGGACAACCCCACCATCTCCGCGAAGGCTGGACCTAAATCCTTCGGTGGAGGGGAGAGTTAGGAGAGGGATGCCGTGGCGTATTTCTTGCTCGCAGAACGCGCAGGCTGGAGCAGTGCTCGTTCGATGCGCACAGTAGAAACCATCCACGGCATCCCTTGTAAGGCTGTACAAATTCTATAGAGGAAGTAAGGGAGAGGACGTGAAGGGATTTCTGCGGTTGTACATGAATTATGGGTTGATGGCGTCCATTTTGGTGGCCACGTCGCTGGTGGGCGTACTGGCTTATCGCATTGAAGGGTCCCGCTGGCGCTGGCCGCTTGTGGCGCTTGCCTTCGGTGGGCTTGGGACGATCGCAGGGATTTTCTGGATCAGGAGATACGTGGACAAACAGACCAAAGCATCTGAGCAGGGGAGCCAACAGTGAAGGGAGAAGGGCGACATGAACGCTCTCTGTGCTCGCAGAACGCGCACGATAAAACAGTGCTCGTCCGATGCGCACACGTGAGACACAACAGGGGAACATTTCCGCAGGATGCTCAAAAAGGCCGTCCAGCAAGGCCGCAGCGAGTGANNGACTTTTTCAGCATCCTGCTAAGGAGGGGGCGGTGAAGGCCAAGATTCATGTCACACTCAAACAGGGGATTCTCGATCCGCAAGGGAAGGCGATTGAGCATGCGCTCGGCTCACTGGGGTTCAAGAACGCGGGCAATGTACGAGTCGGGAAGTACATGGAAGTCGATGTGAATGAAACGGATAAGGCGAAAGCCGATGCCGAGGTGAAAGCCATGTGCGAAAAGTTGTTGGCGAATACGATCGTGGAAGAATATCGGTACGAGCTCACGGCGTAAAACGTTAAACGTGAGACGAGAAGGCTACGGATTATGAAGATTGGAGTGGTGGTGTTTCCGGGCAGCAATTGCGATCACGACTGTCAGCATGTCTTCAAGGATGTGCTGGGGCAGTATGTGGAGATGATTTGGCACAAGGAGACGTTGCTTGCGGGGTTGGATGCGATTGTCCTGCCGGGCGGGTTTTCCTACGGCGACTATTTGCGGACTGGCGCCATCGCGCGATTCTCGCCGGTGATGGGGGCAGTGAAGGAGTTTGCGAAGAAGGGCGGCATGGTGCTCGGCATCTGCAACGGGTTTCAGATTCTGCTCGAAGCCGGGTTGCTGCCAGGGGCCATGCTTCGGAACAAGTCGCTGCATTTCATCTGCAAGGATCTGTCTGTGAAGGTTGAGAATGCGGCCACGGCGTTCACCGGTGCTTGCCAGTCCGGCCAGGTGCTCAAGATTCCGATCGCCCATGCAGACGGGAACTACTACACCGATCCGGTCACTCTCGCGGCGATGCAGGCGAATGCGCAGATTGTGCTCCGCTATTGCACGCCTGAGGGCAAGGTGACGCCGGAAGTGAATCCGAACGGCTCACTGGATAACATTGCCGGGATTATCAATGCCGAGGGCAATGTGCTGGGCATGATGCCGCATCCGGAACGCTGCGCGGAAGCGGTATTGGGCAATGACGACGGGAAGCTGATTTTCCTGTCGATGCTGGAGTCGCTGAAGGGAAACAAGAAGCAACTGAAGATGGTGGGGGCTGGGTGAGGACATGGCCAACCGCTCCCGTGCCTTCGCGTTCACCCTTTCGGAGTCAGCTGGGCGGAAGCCTTCTGGAATTCCTTCCGCCACGGCCTTAGCAGGCCGTGCAGCGTCAGTCAGTTCCAGCTTTCCCTCCTGGCTCACTCTCGATGGGTCCCGACCGCTCTCGGCAAGGTCGCTCTGGCCATATCCTCACCCAGATTTGCAGAAGGTTAATAGTTATGGCCATTCCTGAGTATCAAAAGTTTTTCTTGCCGGTTCTCAGAATCGCGGGAGACAAGAAAGATCATTCCTATGGGGAGATGTATAGCTTGGTTGCCAAAGAGTTCAATCTCACCGAGGAGGATCGTGCGGAACTGCTTCCTAGTGGCACTGCTAGAAAATTCGAAAATCGAGTTGCTTGGACAATCACCTATCTCAGTAAGGCGAGGCTTCTTGATAGAGTAGCACGAGGAGTGTTTCGAATTTCTGAGAGAGGGCGCCAGGTATTACAGAAGAATCCGACCGAACTCAATAATAAGTTTCTCAGACAATTTCCAGAGTTCGTTGAATTTACGCGAGGGACACGGGTTCAAACTAAAAAAGAAGACGAACTCGAAGAAGATAATGTTGGAACACCGTTCGAAACTCTTGAGGTGGCTTATCAGAGCTTACGAAAAACTTTGGCTCAGGACCTTCTCGACCGTATTAAGACTTGCTCTCCCAAGTTCTTTGAAACTCTAGTCGTAGATCTGCTTGTTGCCATTGGTTACGGAGGATCGAGGAAGGATGCGGGGCAGGCCGTAGGGCGTTCAGGAGACGATGGTATTGACGGGATTATCAAAGAAGACAAGCTCGGACTCGACGTGGTTTATATCCAGGCAAAGAGATGGGAAGCAACAGTTGGTAGGCCTACAGTTCAAGAGTTCGCAGGCAGCCTAGAAGGGCATAGAGCAAGGAAGGGAGTTCTTATCACAACTTCTAGGTTCTCTCAGGACGCGAAGGAGTATGTAGGACGAATAGAGAAAAAGATTGTTTTGATTGATGGCGAACAACTTACTCAACTCATGATTGATCATAGAATCGGTGTTACCGAGGTGAGCAGTTACATTGTAAGTAGGGTAGATTCTGACTACTTTGAAGAAGGCTGACCCTGTACGAATCTTGGATCTTTCATCAAAGAAATTCTGTCAGCTCATTTGTTGGAGGAGCATCAGAAAATACACACGACTTGGTAAGTGTTCGTGAACGGCAAGAAGGGTTATGCGCATCATCCGGAGACGTTAGCTCAAATTATTCATAGCGGTTCGCCACGAGATCGCGAATGTGGGTGGGGTGTGAAGGATCGATCGGCTATTCGTGAACGGTATCTCCACGATGCCTTACCGATTCGCTTGGGGGGATTGGCGGCGAGTTTGAGCCGGATTAAATCGTTTGCTGCACATGATGCCAGCCGTGATGCGGTGGAAAGCCTGATCGATGAGAATAAGTACTTTATCGAGTGGACGGCGGCTGATGCTGAGACGCAGACGGCAGCCGAACTTGTCGTTTTGCAAATCCAACTTGCGCAATGGCAGTGTAACTGGAGCCGTATTTGGGCAGACCCTGAACAGCGGCGACGTCTTGCTGAGGAATCGAGTGTTTGGTCAAAGCGAATATTGGAACTTTCCGGTCTCCTGCGTGCCAGTGTCACGTCCGTTTAAGTGTTGGAGTGAATGATTTATGCAGGCTCACGTCATTGCCAAAGATCTCATCGCGCAGCATGATTTGACGGACCGTGAGTTGACAGAAGAGCAGGAGGCTGGAATTCTGGGAAGCTTAGCCGAACTCGATGCGGGCGCAGGCATTACTCTCGCGGATGCGATGGAAACAATCAAGAGAGGCATAGGGAGGTCCTAGCTATGGAAATCTCGCCTGGTATCTCGATGGGCCCCGGTATCAGGTTTGGGAAGCACTGTCTCACGGGGACACGTATTGATGTGGCGGCTGTGGTGGGGGCGCTGGCTGCAGGGGGAAGTATCGAAGCGGTACAGGATGCCTATGCCATTACGCGGGAGCAGATTTTGGCAGCGCTTGGATATGCGAGAGGGGAGTTCTTATGAGTAAGGCTACGGTCAAAGAAGAAATGAAAAAGATGCTGGAATCTCTTCCTGCGGATTGCACGTGGGAGGACATCCAGTACCACATCTATGTCAGGGAGAAGATTGAACGCGGAATGGCCGCTGTGGACGCCGGTGACATTATTTCTCAGGAGGAAGCGGAAAAGAGGGTGGATCAGTGGCTAAAGTCGTCTGGACATGACCGGCACTAAAGGATTTAGAAGTTATCGTCAGATACATTGCCATGGATTCTCCGCGATATGCGGAGCGATTCTCGAAGCGATTGGTCCAGGCGCCACGAGCGTTGAAGGAGTATCCCTCCCTTGGGAGAATAGTTCCCGAGTATCAGTTGTCGAACTTCCGAGAACTGATTCATGGAGCATACCGGATTATCTACGAAATTCGCCAGGACACCTGTTACATCGAAGCTGTGATTCACTCCAGCCGGGATTTGATGATGCACTATGAGCCAGGCCAGTGGGATGTGACTGAATGATCGTCACCAAAGACCTCATCGCGCAGCACAATCTGACGGACGACGAGTATCAGAAGATTGTCGGGATTTTGGGGCGGGAACCGAATATCACTGAGTTGGGCATGTTCTCGGTGATGTGGTCGGAGCATTGCTCCTACAAGTCATCGCGCGCGCACCTGTCGCGGTTTCCCACTGACGCGCCGTGGGTGCTCGTGGGCCCGGGGGAGGGCGCGGGCGTGGTCGACATCGGCGACGGGTTCGCCGCGGTCTTCAAGATGGAGTCCCACAACCACCCGAGCTTCATCGAGCCCTACCAGGGCGCGGCGACCGGCGTCGGCGGCATCCTGCGGGACGTGTTCACCATGGGCGCGCGCCCCATCGCGAGCCTCAACTCGCTGCGCTTCGGCCGCCCCGACCACCCGCGCACCGCCGAGCTCCTCCGCGGCGTCGTGGCCGGCATCGGCGGCTACGGCAACTGCATCGGCGTCCCCACCGTGGGCGGCGAGGTGCAGTTCGACGCGCGCTACGACGGCAACATCCTCGTCAACGCCTTCACGTGCGGCGTCGCGCGCACCGACCGCATCTTCTACGGGCGGGCGAGCGGCATCGGGAACAGCATCCTCTACATCGGCGCCAAGACCGGGCGCGACGGCAT
>PLBR01000074.1:0-18270 GCA_003135435.1 Nitrospira sp.
ATCCCATACTAAGGCCTGCAGTCATCTTCGGACGGCTGGCTTGAAATAGAGAGACCTTCGGCGTCCTAAGCGCCGTTCACGGGCGACCTCCTGTCTTGGTGGGGGTCGCCCGTGTTGTGTCTTTCGTGAACGAGCCGAACGATCTTCGGAAGCAAGTGACCTGGCCCGGTCGTCATGGCATAGGGCAGGCGTTGGCGCACAGAAGGGATTACGCGGCGCTAAAAACGGGGACATGCTACTTTTCTGATCGACTCGTCCGCGCGAGGGTGAAGTTCCGCCACGGTATCCTCGTACCTCCGTATTCCTCCGCATCGCAGTATTCCAGCCAACGCAACCGAAAGAATGATCACAGAGATTTCCCCCCATCTGAAGCTGCGTTCCACAGAAATACATGTACTTCCTCTTAGGGAATGTTGATTCTTTTTTGCTTGAGACGTAGCCTATGTCCGGTTATGTGGCGTGCAATGCTTTCCGACGTTGAGGAGGGCTGTCTATGAGACAACTGGGAACATGGTCACGGCTTGTGATCGTGACAGGACTCTGTGTGCTCGGGGGATGCAACGGGCACAGTCCGTTCGGTATCTTCGTGGACTCCACGAAAGATTGTGCCGAGATGCTCCTGCAACGAGATATTCAGACAGTCGCAAAGACCAGAGAGCAACGATTCTTGGGGAAGGTTCCGGACACAACCGCGCGTTGTCTCGGAGGGAAGCATGCCGAGAGTCTCAGGGAAGGGCCCTGGTTAGATTGGCCGAATTATTGGGCCGCTGGTGATGCCATGTCTCAAGCTCCTACGCATTTTCTGGCCCATGCCAAGGTGATTGGCCCCAATGCGCACGGGGTCAACGGCGCGCTCTATGAGTTGGAGCTGCAACGTATCGAACTCATCAAGTTCAATCTCTTCGACAACAACAAGACCTACGAAGCCTACGTCACGGGCCGCGACGGCGAGGCCGGCCCGGTGCTCAATACCTGGCCGGAAATGCGATTGCCCCAGAGCCATCCCGACTTCACATCTGTCGGTGGCGACCAGACGCAGGTCTGTCGGGGAGAGTTGGTTCGATTCCGTACCCCAACCGGCACCTGCAACGACATACGCAACCCGCTGATGGGATCGACGCATCAACTCTTTGCGCGGAACGTGGACTTCAACACCACGTTTCCCGATCTGAGTCTGAATGAGACGACCAAGAATCGCCATGGGGAGCGCTTAGGGCTGTTGAAGCCCGACCCACAGATTATCAGTCGAAAGCTGTTCACGCGCGAGCAATCATCGCCGGACAAATGCCGCGAAGGCTATGGTCTGCCGGGTGGTGCAACAGAGGCTGAGTGCGAGTATCAGAAGGCGCCCTTCTTCAATGTACTGGCGGCCTTCTGGATCCAGTTCATGACCCACGACTGGTTCTCGCATCTGGAAGAGGGACATAATCGGACGGAGTGGATGGCCGTTGGGTGCGCGACGCAACGGGTCAAGAACATTGAGCAGCCGCTGACGGGTGAGGACGTCAAGAAGTTGGGCTGCCGGCCCGATGACAAGATCGATGCGGTGATGATCGCTGAAGGCACCGAGCCCAAGTCGTTTACGCAGGGCGGCAAGACCTATCTCATGCGGGCGCCGAAGACCACCGCGAATCACGTCACCGCCTGGTGGGATGCCTCGCAGCTCTATGGATACGACGAGCGGTCCGGCAAGCGAGTGAAGCACGATCCGAAAGACCCAGCCAAATTGTTGCTGATGCCGGTCAGAGAGGGGGCGGGCGAGGGCGACAAGCTGGGATACCTGCCGGTCTTTGAACCGAGCGACCCGATCAATCCTGAGTGGTCCGGTCAGGAGGCCACGGCCTTTCCGGACAACTGGAGCATCGGGACCAGCTTCTTCCATAACGTGTTTGCCAGGGAACACAACGCCTTTGTCGATGAATTCCGGAAGCAGGCCGCTCACCGGCCCGATGGGGACAGTGGCTTAAGAAATCCCGCCAACCCCGATGCCGTCATCCGCTACAGAGACGTCACGCCGAACGAATTGTTCGAAGTCGCCCGGCTGGTCGTCGCTGCCGAGATTGCCAAAATCCACACCATCGAATGGACTACGCAACTGCTCTACGACGAGCCATTGAACCGAGGCATGAACGCCAACTGGCACGGGGTTTTTGAGAAGCAGGAGGTGGTGGCGGATGCGCTGAAGGAAGTCGTGCGCCGCCTCGACGACACGAATGACGCGAAGAAGGCGAACGGCCTCTACGCGGCGCTGGCTGGCGGACCGGGCATTTTCGGGTTGGGCAACCGGGTGTATGATGGGGTGCCGCTCGTGGGCCTGATCGATCCCAACAAACAAGACCGCTGGGATCTGAAAAACGACGATCATATCAACGGGGGCGTCAACCATTTCGGCTCCCCATTTAATTTCCCCGAGGAGTTCATCACGGTGTACCGGCTGCATCCGCTGCTGCCAGACCTGATCGAATACCGTGAATGGAACAAGGAACCAAATGTCATCCGACAGAAAGTGCCGGTGATCGAGACCTTCCGGGGTAAGGCCACTGAAGCCATGAGGCAGAAGGGCCTCTCGAATTGGGCCCTCAGCATGGGCCGCCAGCGACTGGGGGCGCTGACGCTCCAGAACCATCCGCAATTTTTGCAAAACCTGAAGATGCCCCGTCTGCAATCCCCCACCCAACAGATCGACGTGGCCGCGCTCGATCTCATCAGGGACCGGGAGCGGGGAGTGCCGCGCTATAATGAGTTCCGCCGACAGTACGGTCTGACGCAATTGACCAGCTTCGATGACTTCGTCGATACGCGTGTACCAAAGGACTCGCCGGATCGACACAAGCAGGAGCAGCTCGTGAAGACGTTGCGTGAAGTCTACGGGCAGCATCAGTGTGACGCGTCTAAGCAGATCACCGAGGCGCAGCGGAACGACGACAAAGAGAAATCGCCCATCAACGATTGTTTAGGGCATCCGAACGGCAGCCTGATCGACAACATCGAGGACGTCGATACTGTGGTCGGCTGGCTGGCGGAATTCAGGCGGCCGCATGGCTTCGCCATTTCCGAAACCCAGTTCGTCGTGTTTATTCTCAACGCCTCGCGCCGCCTCTTTAGCGACCGGTTCTTCACCTCCAGTTTTCGCCCGGAGTTTTACAGTACCCTCGGCGTCGAGTGGGTCACGAATAATGGGCCGGGCCCGGAGATGATGGAGCAGGGCACGCCCAATGGCCATCAGCAGCCGGTCTCTCCCATGAAACGCGTGCTGCTGCGGACGATGCCGGAACTGGTCGGCGAACTCCAGGCGGTGGTGAATGTGTTCGATCCTTGGGCGCGGGATCGTGGAGAATATTACAGCCTGGATTGGAAGGCGCGGGCTGGGGCAGAGGAAGATGAAGCGTTCGCCATCAAGAAGTGAGGGCGGCCTGGTTGGTCCCCCGTGCTCACGGAACCCCCACGATGAAACTGTGGCCGTTCGACGTGCGCAGTTGGGGACCAATCCAGGCCACCCTCTTGAAGAGAAATAGGTGAACTAGGGAGGAGAAGGGAATGGTCAGACGGTCCTTCCTGCTCGCAGAGGCCCCACGATAAAACAGTGGTCCCTCGATGCGCGCAGGCAAGGACCATCTGCCCTCCTCTTTTAAATGAGGGAGAAGAAAGAATAGAAGGCTCTCGTTCGCCGCGCGCAGTTGAGAATCGATCAGGCAGCCCTCCGAAGAGAGAGACGAGCAAGCTTGGAAGGAGTATGAGAGGGCAGACTAGATGATCTCCTGTGCTTGTGCAACGCGCGGTCTCAGAAGACCCTCGTTGGACACGCGCAGTGGGAGACCAATCTAGCCCGCCTGGTCGCTCGATGCGCGTAATGGAGACCACGCCAGCTGCCTCGACGGATACGGGTAAAGAGTAGGGGAATAGGCACATTGATGCACTTTACTTTACTATGGTAAGGCAAAGCCTCGTGAAGGAGATGCACCATGGCTGTTCAGAAGCTCAGCAGCAAGAATTAGATTGTCATTCCGAAGGAAGCCCGGCAGGCGATGGGTGTCAAAGGCGGCGATGAATTGCTGGTGGTCGTGAAGGACGACCTGACGCTTGTGATGCCAAAGCCCAAGCGGTATGCGAAGACCTTATAGGGGCTGACCAAGGGTACGTATCCGTCGGGCTACCTGAAGCGAGAGCGCCGGTCGTGGTAACGGGCTCCTCCACGAAAGACCTTCCTGCCGAACGTGAACGCATTAGCCTCGACACCAACATCTTCATGTCACAATAGGTTTCAGAAGAAGTCCCTCTCGCTTGACAGCAATATACTAAAACTTGCATATTGATCCCGTGACCGATAAGGCGATCTTGTGGCTCGGGTCATCGCGGAGTGACTTGCAGGCATTTCCGCGGGATGCCAGGCGCCTCGTGGGGTTTCAGCTTCGGCTGGTTCAGCAGGGGTTGGAGCCGTTGGACTGGAAACCGATGCCGACGATTGGTCCCGGCGTCCGTGAGATCAGAATTCATATCGCAGTGGAACATCGCGTGTGCTACGTCGCCAAGTTTGCGGAAGCGATCTATGTGCTCCATGCCTTTGAGAAACGGACCAAGAAAACTTCGCAGCACGATGTGGAATGTGCCAGACAACGATATCAGGCACTCGTGGCGCAGCGCTGAGCGGTAAGTGGAGCGAGAGGGGAGGAGAATCATGAAACTGAAGATCACACCGTCCACCGGGAATGTATTCCGTGACCTCGGGTTTCGCCGCGAGGAGGCCGAGCATCTGCTGGTCCGAGCGGACCTCATGATCCAGGTGCAGAAGCTCATCGCGTCCCGCCGCCTCAAACAGAGAGCAGCGGCCAGAATACTCGGTGTGACTCAGCCCCGCGTCAGCGATCTCCTCCGTGGGCGTATCGACTTGTTCAGTACGGACGCACTGATCGACCTGCTGGCCCGGCTCGGAGCGCAGGTACGTCTCACAGTGAAGGTCCGTGCCGCGGCTTGAGGTAGGCAGGACGACTGGACACTTCCTTCGGCCATCCTCTTGTTTCTCGACTATCAGCTATCAGCTCTTTTTCTCCTTGAGATACGCTCCACGAGAGACGTCTCTTGTTCTTACCATCACCTCTTGCACGGCGTCGTTCGTCCCTCGTATCTCGTCGTTCGCAGGCGGCGATCTTCCTGGCTCACGAAATTCGCTTTACGAGGACCGCTTCATGAGACTCAATAGCGACGCGTGCAGTTGAGGATCGACCAGGCCGCCCTCCGAAGAGAGATATGGGCAAGCTTGGAAGGGGGGGGGGATAGGGAGCGGCCAGGTGCCCTTCTTGCTCGCGGAGCCCCACGATGAAAGGGATTGAAAGGGCACCTACGTTGGTCCTGTGCTCCCGGAACGCGCGCCCTGAGAAGGGCCTCGTTCGACGGCCGCACGTAGACCAACATGGGTGCTCTTCCAGGAGAGGGAAAGCAAGCGAGCTTGGAGGGATCATTTAGATGGATGACGGTCGCTCGATGCGCGCAGTAAAGGGCAGCCTTGGCCACTCCCTTTAGTAGATGTTTGGAGTAGGGGGCGGCTCGACCGTGGCAGGTGGATCGGGTCTCAGCGGGAAGGAGTGTTCCCAATATTTCTAACGTCCCCATTTCTTGTCTACAGGTGGAGAGGTGGTGCCGAAGGCGGGATTTGATTTGCACCCATTTCCCTCTCTCCAATATCGGTGCGGATGTCACAGGATTCGGTCAGTAGTGTCAATCGCTTGCGAGCCTCAGTCTAGTGAGATGGAGTTAGCGGGAATGAGCGGAAAGTAGCCTTGCTATACGACCATTTTACGACCGCAGCTTCATCTGGTTCGAGTCCTGCTCGGCTCCCCGGACCTAACGAACCTGGGCACTGGAGATTCCTGGTTAGGATTCCATGCGAGAAAGAGACTAACTGATTATGGCTCAAGGATCAGCTCGCTGACAGTCTTCGCGGCTTTTTGCACAGCAGGTCCGGTTGATTGATTTGTGAGATACGTTACTGCCCATGCACCCACTCACATTCAGATACTATGCCTGCACTAGCCCCAACGCCAAGCCTGATAAACAAAGCGTGGGAGTACATTAGTTCACACCGATATGCACCCAACTTTAGAATGTCTTTTTCTTTATTTTCAGAATTTGAGCCTTTCTTTAACTCAATAGCGAGTACATTCGTGTCCGTCATACGCAGATGGACGATGATATCGGGGTAGACCAAATCTCGGTTTCCATTCCACGCAACCATCTTCGGCGCATTTCCCATTCGGTTATATTCCACATCTACGTCGCGGTCCGGGAAATGAAGCTCTAAATATTTGGCAAGCTTTGCTGCAATAGCCCGTTCGGATGCGTCGATAGTGAGAAGCTGTAAATCTCGTTCAAAAAGCTGACTGAGGCTTTTAAGTACTGCTGCACCTACAGCAGGTTCTTCGCAATTTGTTAGTATATTCGCGTAGTCCACAGCACAAACACCTAAAGTGGAACTAACCAGACTGGCTCGATGGACCCTACTCAGCAGCCCTTGAACTGCTGTGTCTGACACTGTTGCGAGAGTCGCTGCGCTTCTGTTTTCTGCGCGGAAGTCAGGTTGCGTGCGGCAGAATCTCGAAATTTGGCTGCGTTTTCCCGCTCGCTACCCGTCAAGTGGGCTGCTGCGATGTTGAACCACATATAGGCACGGACATTGTCCTGCGGCACGCCCTGTCCGTTGAGATACAGCGCCCCGAGGTTTAACTGCGCCGAGGCCTCCCCCTGGGCAGCCGCTTTCTCGTACCATACCCGCGCCGTCGCGTAATTCTGCGGCATACCCTGTCCGGTGTCATACAGCACCCCAAGGTTGTTTTGCGCCCCGGCGTACCCTTGGGCTGCCGCTTTCTCGTACCATACCCGCGCCGTCACGTAGTCTTGTGGCATGCCCCGCCCATCGTAATACAGCGACCCAAGGTTGGACTGCGCCATAGCGTACCCTTGGGCAGCCGCTTTCTCGTACCATACCCGCGCCGTCGCGTAATTCTGCGGCACGCCCTGTCCGGTGTCATACAGCACCCCGAGGCTGTGCTGCGCCGACGCCCTGCCCTGGGCTGCCGCTTGCTCCCACCACTGCCGCGCTTTTCCAAAATCCTGCGGCACGCCCTCCTTTCCATCGGCATACAGTATCCCGAGGAGGACCTGCGCAAACGCGTCACTCTGGGTAGCGGCTCGCTCGTACCACTGGCGTGCCCTCGCGTAATCCTGCGGCACGCCGCGCCCATCGTAATACAGCATCCCGAGGACGACCTGCGCCGTCACGTTACCCTGGGCTGCCTGTGTATGCCACATTTGCAGGTCTTCTGCTGAAATGTCGATCGGTGGGGAAGCAGACGCACGTCCAGAGGATTGTCCGCCCTGCTGTCGCTGTATCGCCTCAAGCTGCGCCTCAAGACGTTTCATGCGCTCTTTCTGCACCGCTACATCTTCTCGCACACCCGCATCGACCTGGCGCGCCGCGAGTTGCTTACGCACCTCTTCGAGATCGACCTGTGCGGTGAGCTTGAGCGTCATCGTCATGTGCCCCTGCTGGAAGCTGACCTCTTCTTTGGTGTCTTTGACTTGCATGACGGCAGCGGCAAACGAGATGATCTTGTCTTTCGTGAGGTCAAAGTTCAGCACTTCTGACGCGCTTTCAATATAGACACCCGCTTGCTCTAGTATTTTGCGTTTGGCTTCGAGCAAGCACCGTTGTCGAGCGTCGTCCTTGCTATCATGATCGCCCAGGATGTAGGTGTGCATGGTGGTGAAGGTCTGGACCTCAGCAAAGACAACTGTAGGGAGGACGAGGACAGTAAGGAGAACAATGACGGAGAAGGCGCGCATGGGGGCTCAGTATAGCGCGGATCCCTGCGACCGTCCAGGTAACACGGGGGTATGGTTCCACAGCCTACTCATCGCCTGCCGGGCGGTCTTGACACGTCATGCAGATTGACGTACATCATGTCACTCACTATGACGTACATGGGAGGCGTTATGAAAACCCAAATGATGCAGTTTCGCGTGACGGATGAAGAAAAGGACTTGATCGAGAAATGCGCCGAGAAAGCGAGGATGACGGTCTCGGAGTACATCCGGGCCTGCATGCTCATGGAAATGGTGGTCGATGGCGAGATGAAAGCCCTCAAGATCATCGGTCGCACGATTGGCATGAAGGCGATGGATGCGTTGAGCCGGCGGCTCAAAGCCAAGCCTGTGCTCGACTGACGGGACGCGCTGCCCAGTCCGGCGCCAGCCGGACGGGCAGACAGCCCCCGTCTCAGTAACACGGGGGCCTAGGGATACATACGTTCTCGTCGCGCCTCGAAGGTCTTGACAATATCTATAGCACACGGATATAAGTCTATAACTATAACGGAGGGATATAGATGAGCCCAAAACCAAAGCGTGCGCCGCATCGGGTGCTCTTATCACTGCCCACGGACCTGTATGACACGGTCTCGCGATTGTCTCGCGCGATGGACAAGCCTCGCGCAGAGATGATTCGGGAACTGCTGGCCCAGCAACAGCCCATTCTGGACGTGATGGCGACGACATTTGAACAGGCGAAAGCCGGTCACAAAGAGGAGGCTGCCAAGGGGTTGCAGCAACTCACCGGAGACGCGTTGAAAGGGTTGGGGGCGGTGATGTCTCCACCCAAAGGCCGGAAAAGGTAGGATTGATCGTGGCCGTTGGCTCGCCCAAGTTGCTCCTGCATGGCATCGATACGGTCCAGTGCGCCTACTACCTCAGCCCACCTTCGAGCAAACAGCTCAACTTTACGAAGCTTGCGGTCATCAAAGAACAGCTCCGGATGGACAAGAGTCGGGAGCCTCGGGCGGTGACGCTAGGCGGTACTGACTTTTTCCTCCAACCCTATGGGAGTAGCTCAGGCTATCCATTCGTGCTCACCAACGAGGATTTCAAGATTGAACTGGGGGAGTTTAACAATCCTTCGTGCTTTGTGACCTTTCGGAGCCAAGCCCTCTGGCGGCAATCGGCGTCAACGCTGCATCACACGTTTCTGAAGTGGGCTATGGCAGTGGGCTGTGAGGTGCAGCAACCGGAAACCCTGTCTCGGGTAGATTTCTGCTTTGATTACTCGTTGGCTGAACGGGATTTTGATGTCGATTCGTTTGTCAGTCTGTCGAGTAAAGACAGCCAACACCGCGAGCATGGCGCGATTCAGACGTTTACCTTGGGAAAGGGCGATGTGGTCCTCCGGGTCTATGACAAGATAGCCGAAATCAAACAACAAAGCGCCAAAGTCTGGTTCTATGCGTTGTGGGGGCAAGAGGAGCACGTGTGGCGGATCGAGTGGCAAGTCAGAAAACCGCTCTTACGGAGTTGCGGGATTCGGACGTTTGCGGATCTTCAGGGACATCAGGGCAGTGTATTGTGGTTCCTCTCGGAGCACCACGACACGTTGCGGACTCGGACAGAGGACAGTAACCGGTCTCGCTGGCCGCTCCATCCTCTGTGGGTGGATCTGCAGCAACGCATTACCGAGTTACACACGCTGGAGACCAAGCAGATCGAGGGGAAAGAGCTGGTGCTGGATGAACGGCTGATCCGGTTGACCATTAGTATCTATGGCTATCTCAAACGCATGGCCGCCGTGTCCTGTGTGAAGCAGGGGCAGCCCATGATGAGCGAAGAAGAGGCGTATGGGCTGCTGGGAGAGCGCTTGCAGCGGCTCTTCGATCCCTTGAGTTGGAAGCTGGAGGTGCGGAAGCGGATCAACGCCATTGAGTTGGGGGAATGGTAAGCACGGCGCACATTGTCGAGTTGGTCAATGATCGGGTCAAGCAGATCTTGCTTGTGGCCGAAGCGGCCTTACCACCAAGCCAGTTTCTGGCGTTTCGAAAGTTTGTGCTGAATGCGTTTGGACGGAATGGATTGGAGCGGGAGTTGGAGCGGTTAGAGGACCAGGTGAAATCTGAGGAACGGGACGGAGAGGGCCGGAATACATGATGCACGAAAGGAGGTGCCTCATGAGTGCCCCATGATGCTGAGCTAGCTGACCTGGCCGTGATTTTTGAAGGTGAATTCGATAGTGTGACCGAAGCAGAAGTCCAGTTGATCGAAGCGTACCTTGGCGATCTGATTCCCGCAATGCTTTTGACACGAGAGGAAGAGAGGTAAGCCCGTGATTGTCGCTCTCTATGCGCGAGTCTCGACGAGTAAACAGGTCGAGAAAGATCTGTCGATCCCTGACCAAGTGAACCAGATGCGGGCCTGGTGCCAGGCCCAGGGCCATAGTGTGGCGACTGAGTATGTGGAAGCCGGCGCGTCGGCTACGGATGATCGACGCCCGGTCTTTCAACGGATGATTGCCGAAGCCGCAGTGGTGCCATCCCCTTTTGATGCCATCGTGGTGCATAGCCTCTCTCGCTTCTTTCGGGATTCAGTGGAGTTTGGCCTGTACGAACGGAACCTCAAACGGTGTGGGGTTCGTGTGGTGTCCATCACGCAACAAACCAGTGATGACCCCTCCGGGGAGATGATTCGACGGATTTTCAGCGTCTTTGATGAATACCAGAGCAAAGAGAATGGCAAACATACCTTGCGAGCCATGCGCGAGAACGCCCGGCAGGGATTTTTTAATGGCTCACGTCCGCCGTTTGGCTATCTGGCTGTTGACGTACAGCGCTCCGGTAAC
Source organism: Nitrospira sp. (assembly GCA_003135435.1). GTDB lineage: Bacteria > Nitrospirota > Nitrospiria > Nitrospirales > Nitrospiraceae > Palsa-1315. The sequence continues at coordinate 10,652 of PLBR01000074.1, forward strand.
AAGGGGAGGAAGAAGCAGTTGGAAGTCGATGGGCCAGAGGCAGTCGTGGTCCATCGGGTGTTCAAGTTGTACCGGGATGGTGATCGGGGACGGGATCTTGGGCTGTATGGCATTGCGGCCCACTTGAACGAGCAGGGTCTCTTGGTGCGAGGTCACCAATGGAACAAAGGGCGTGTCCATAACGTCCTGACGAACCGGGCGTATATTGGAGAGCACTATTTCAATAAGTGGGAGAAACGGGGTGGGGCCGTTCGGCGTCTGAAACCACAAGAAGAATGGGTCCGCATCAAGGTGGAGCCGATTGTGGCCGACGATCTCTTTACCGCCGTGCAAGAGAAGTTAACATCGCGATCTCCGGAGCGTGTCCCACCGCGGGTGGTCAATTGTCCCACGCTTCTGACTGGGCTGCTCAAGTGCGGGGTCTGTGGTTCAGGGATGACGTTGGCGACGGGAAAAGGGGGGAAGTATCGCTATTACAAGTGTGCAAGCCGGATTATCAAAGGCAAAGACACCTGCACGAGCGACAACTTGCCGACGGAACAGGTGGACCGGCTGATCTTGTCCTCGCTAGCGGATCGTGTGTTTACTGCCTCACGAGTCCGGGTCATGTTAGAGAACCTACGAAAACGGTTGAGCCAATCACAAGCCTCGCAGGATGGCAAACTGAAGCAATTAACGAAGGAACTGGACAGCTTGCAGCACAGAAGTAATCAGCTGTACGAAGCGGTCGAAAAGGGTCTGCTGCCAACGGATTCTACGCTGACAGAGCGGGCCCACAAACTTCAAGCCCAACGGCAAGCTCTGTTGACGGGCATGGCCGGACTGCGACGACTCAAACACATGCCGTTGGAAGCCCTTGGAGAGAAGCAGATTCTCACCTTCACGGCAGCCTTGCGGGAGCGACTGATTGAGAAGGACCGCGTCTTCAGCAAGAAGTATCTGAAGCTCTTAGTCGAGGAGATCCGCTATCAGAACAGGCAGCTGGTGATGAAGGGCAGCTATACGGCGTTAGCGCGTGTGGTGGGAGAAAGCAAAAGGGGCACTCCACAGGGTGAAGTGCCCACTTTTGGTCTGGATTGGCTCACCACTTCGTATAATAGACAGAACCTTCAAAACGACCTTCAGCATCTTCCGCCTGTCTACCTGCTTAAGTGACCTGCCCGGGCAGGTCACTTATGATGAACGATGGTTCCAGAGTCTTTTTGTCCAGGCCCCTGCGGATCGTAGGGGCGAAATGACCTCATGGGACTGGAAACGAAATGATAATCCCTCCCATCACATCGTAGAGCTTGTAGTCCCGCTTTGCGCTCAGATCATGGCTGTTATGGCACGCGACACAGGTCATGGAGACGGCCCTGTCCGCAAATATCGCCTTGAAAAAATGTCTGTCACTTTCGGTAATGATTCCCGTATAGGGCTTCCGGGGATTCTTTGCCACCGCTTCCAGGCCCGCTCGTTCGAACTGATCAGCCGGCCCATTTTTTTTGTAAATCGGCCCTAGGCTGGCCAACCGGATACGAAGACCGAGTCCGAGCCCCTGAATCTCTTGACCAGCCATCTGTAGCATTTGAGCCGGAAGAGGCACCGTCCCCCTCGCTTTCCATTCTTCCGCCGCCACAGTGACCTTGAGATCCTGCAGCCGCTCCACAACATGGGTAGAATAGATGGTCCGATCGGCCTGAATGATCGCATGAATGTACTCTGCCACCACTTCCGGTGGGATTCCCGCCGTCTCTCCGGCCTGCGCGACATCTACTGCGACACCGGCAAACATGATGGCGCAGAGTCCGCCAAGGATCCGTCCCGCTGTTCTCTCGATCATGGCAAACCTCTTAATCAGCTCTCTGAGGCAGAACCTGCTTCATATAGAGCACATCGTCATTCGGGGTCATTGCCTCCATCACCGCCCATCTCCGTCGCGTATCCTGACTTCCTCGATTTTGCCAATAGGCTCTCACAAGTCTCGAAGTCCGGTTACTGGGATGATTGTTTCGCATGCAGAATAAAGATCTCCCCTCGCATGGCGTCATCAAGCATCTTCCCATGGATGTTGCACCAGAAATGAAACTGATCAAAGCCGACGTCAGGGATTTCAAAGCGGAGCATCACGCTGTCTCTCGGCTCAACCCGAACCCCGACGGCATTGAGGGTATACACGAGGGTAGCCCGGCCTGAGAGCTGAAGGTCCTCCGCCTTCATGAGCAACGGCGAGACGAACTCATGCGCCACCTCGTCCTCATTGCGGAGCAGGATGACGAGGTCCCTCCCGACTTGTAGGGAAAAGGCTGGATTCGGCAGAGGGTTCCCTGGTTGTGCGCCTTTGATCACGTGAAAGAGTTTGTCCTTCATCACAAGGACCACATCGGGGTCATAAAGCAATTCTTCGGCCGAACTTATTCCGGCACTCCCGAGCCCTAGCGCGAGCGGGATCACGAATGCTGTCAATGGCCATCGTGATAGCACTTTTTCGCCTCTTCCTTGTTTCTCACGAACGCACTCCGTGGTGAAGAGCCCGCCTCTGGTTTGTCTTAGCCACTGTAACTTACCGGCTCCTCCCTGTCAGAGACCTGGTTCGATCATCGGGCAAGATGTTTCCCTCTGAGCTTGACCAGAGGGATCGACGAGGAAGTGGGAAGCGTCAAGGAAATCGGGTCGCCCGAATCGATCGGATGACCCGGCGTCAGGTGACCTGAGCCTTCATCACATTATCCGCCGCCGATCTCACCCGTGGTCTCTATGATCACCAATTCCCCGCGCATTTTTTGTCCATGCTCCTTCCCATGGACATTGCACCAGAAGACATCAAAGCTGGATTCCACGGCGCCATTTTGGTCCTCCTTCGCCAGAGGGGCGTTAAATTCAAGAGTCACCGTTTGCCCTGGATCGATGCGAACTCCAGCGGCTCGTGCTGCCTTGACCAAGGTGGCATTGCCCGAAATGCGGAACGGGACATCGCGGAAGAGTGTGGACATAAACTCATGCGCCACGAGATCCCGGTTGCGAAGTTGAATGACCGTCGGGATCCCTGCCATGAGAGTAATACCACGCGCTGTCCCCCCTTTTGTGATGTGAAAGGCTTTCTCGCTGATATCAATGGCCACGTTAACTTCTCTTAATTCGGACCCACCAACCGTCACTTCCGCCTTGTCCTCAAACGACCCGGCACTCGCTGTCGCAGCGAAGGCGAGCGCGGCAACGACTCTACTTATGACGCTGACGTAACGCATAGCTCATCCCTCCTTGCTAAAAATTGCCTTGCCCGATCTGCCTGCCCCATGCTTTCTCTGGAAAGCATACTCCATAGGACTTGATAAATCGAGATGTGTCGTGAGGGACTTGAGCTAGGGATTTCGAACACGAGCCAGACAGACAATGGAGGCAGACTGGTTTCGGTAGGGGCCTAGATCTGGCTTCATGGATGACTTCTGATTGAAACTCAACGGGCTAAGCTCTGCTCATTTTGTGCTCAACTCCACCTCATTCCAGCCAAAGTTCGGATTTCGCGCAACTCTTGGCTGGAGTGGGCCTGAGTGAGTCTGAATAGGCTGGAGTAGGATTGTGGGAACGGTTTCCTAAACCGCTGCTCCTGCGATTTGACCTGTCCTTCAGTTTTCTGATTTAAGGACACCGAACGGCTAATTTTGGCAGGCTGGAATTTCAAGGCCTTGAGACCCGTAATTCTTGTAGGTTTTATGGGAGCTGAAAAAGGTTCCAGGAACCATTGAAAGGGGCGTATGTCCTATCAAAGGATCTTCGTGCCAAAAAAGATCGCCGCATCTGTGCGAAGACTGTTCGGAGCGGCCATATGCAGTCGACGGGTTGGAATATCGAAGTACACTATCCCCTGGAAGGTACTGCCGGAGAAAAAGCAGGGCGCCCCGCCGAACGTAATGCTCTGATCGAAGATGTTCCCGCGAGTTCTTACCGTCACTTTACCTGTAAACATGCACCCGTTTTGCTCGGTCCCCGTAAACGTCCCATCAGCTGCGGCTGTCACATTCGCTGTCTGCACGCCCCCAGAGCTACCTGCCTGGCCGGTGTAGACGCCGGCAAGACTGGCAACGATCGACATCGTATCATACGCGGTGTTGTAGGAACTGGTAAACGTCACCGCGCCCGCTCCCGAGTATGTGATCGAACCATTTAGGAACTGGCGTGCAGCATAGTCGGCAGAGATGGTCGCATCCAGCACCGTGACGCCAATACCGAAGTCTTTCGTGTTTGGTGAGGTGAAGTTTCCATTGTTCGAGGTGCCGATGCCTTGTATGACACCGGCGATCTGATTGGGATTGGCCGCGACGGAATAGAAAAAATAGTAGGTGCCGTCGTCAAGGACGGCGGCCGTAAGAGTCCGGTTGGTATTGGTAGTCCCGAACCGGAGCCCCTCAGCAGTATTTGCCGAGCTTAACACTGGAGTCTGGTTGCCACAACCACTCGCACTCAACGCGATAGCAATTCCTAGCAAAGTGATGAGTTGTCTTAGCATGGCCTTCGTGTCTGTCTTAATCCAATCAATCACGTCGCATGAGTAGCTCAGTTTGCGGCATTTTGATGAAGGGAAGCTACCCCTACATACGTTGGGGCTGTGATGAAACAACGGGGACATACTGAGCTAGCCAGGTTTCCGTGGACACTTTCAAAAGGGGACAATAACCCGTGGAGGTGTCTGATGGCGAAACGACAACGGTTCACCAAAGAATTTAAGGTCGAGCGATTCGGCTGTGGAAATCCTCCGGTCGACCGGCAGCCATAGTCGCTCGCGAGTTGGGCTTACGGCGCAACCATCTGTATAAGTGGCAGACCGAGCTGGAGACCCATGGCGAGCCATAGCAAGAGGGCGGGCTACTGTGCTGAAGAGGTAATCCTCCCAGCCTCAGCCGCAGCTACCAAGTTCGTTCCTCGTTGTTCGCCTCAAACAAGAGCTGATAGCGTATGGCACAAGCGCTTGGGAGTTCCTTTGTTCGTGCTATCAGCTATAAGCCATCGGCCATAAGCTCCTCTGGGCCCAGCCGCCTACCGCGTCCGCTGGTACTGGTAAAGTTTGAATCGTGGAGGGACTAGCTAAAGATGCGCAGCTCTGGCATGATGGGGCATGGTTAAAAATGACCTCCTAGCCGAATTCCAAAACGCTTTATCTATCGCCCAAGCTGGCATAAAAGGCACAGTGAAGTCTCTGATAAAGTCACAGTCTAAAGCCAAGAAACAAACTGCTAGAAAACGCACTCCTAAGAAAATGGCCTCCCCCGTTATCCACAGGAAGCCGAAGGCCAAAGGCAAAACAATGGCTAAGGCGCGTGGATTACGTCAGTCCTCCAAAGCTAGGAACCGCAAAAGTACATCTTAGCGCTCCTATTCTTGCATTCAGATAAATTCAAACTTTACCAGTACCTGTCCGCTTCCTTAGTTGCGACTGTTCCCTCAAGCTCGTATGATAGCGCCATGACTTCTGAACCTATCACGCGCATCAAGTCGAAGACGCCCGTGCCCTACGAGCTCACGGCCGTTCATCACGATACCCACGACACGAAGACGTTCTGCTTTGCCCTGCCTGACGACGCCACGTTGGACATGCTACCCGGCGATCATCTCTTCATCCACGCGACGATCGACGGAAAACCGGCGAAACGGCCCTACACGCCGTCGTCGGTGCCCGGCACCACGGGGTATTTCGACTTGACGGTCAAGCGGTACGAAACCGGCACGATTTCGAAGTATCTCCATGACCGGCAGATCGGAGACCGCGTGCTGATGAGCGGCCCGAATCCTGGCGGCCATTGGGTGGGCGGCATGGCGAAGAAGGTAGGGTTTGTGGCCGGAGGCACGGGCATCACCCCGATGATTTCAATCATTCGCTGGATTCTCGCCAAGAGCCTCGGTGTCGAGTTGTTTCTGGTCTTTGCCAACAAGGCCGAGGACGACATCATTTTCCGGGAGGAGTGGGATGAGGATGAGCGCGAGCATGCGAGCTTCCATTGTTATCATGTGTTGGAGCAGCCACCTGCAGGCTGGCTGCAAGGCACGGGCCGCATCACCGAGGCTATGCTGCGCGCGTATCTGCCGCCGCCCGGTCCTGACACCGTGATTTTTCTCTGCGGTCCCCCGCCGATGGCCGACGCGCTGGAAGCCACTCTCAAAGCGATCGGCCACTCCGAGCAAGCGATCATCTTTCCATAACCAACTGAGCCGTCGCCGTCCACCGGGAAAAGACAGAAGCCAAGGAGTCGGGAGGCTTTGTTGGAGCAACTCGTCCGCGCGCGGGGCGTTGCGTGGTTGCCCCTGCCTCGTGAGAATCCCTCCACATAGATCTTCTATCCAAGACGGGTTTATCCCATGTGGTACTTTGCATACGCAGCAAAGATGAATCATCGGCAAATTGAAGCGCGGGTATAGCGAACTCTGTTACGCTGGACGGTGGCTCGACTCGATGGGTACGCCCTTCAGTTCAATAAGCGGAGTATGGTGGATCAGAGTGGGAAAGCCAACATCGTTTCCGATGGGAGTGGCGTTGTGTGGGATAATGGCTTACGAACTGAATGTTGGACTGGTCCCGCTTGACTAGCCATCTTCCGGGATCACACTTTGAAATCTGTTGGAAGGAGAGAAAGATGATTATTTCACAGGATGGCCAAACCGCCATTAGCCCACTCACATTCCTTGATCGTTTTGATCGTGTGGCGAAGCAGACTGAATACCTCACGGGCCATCCCTTCGCGTTCGGCGCTGCGGTTTTCTTCATCGCAACCTGGGCGATGATCGGCCCGCTCTTCCACTTTGGTGAGATCTGGCAGTTTACCCTTGTCTCCGTGACCTCCATTGTGACCTTTCTGATGGTGTTCTTGATTCAAAACACCCAGAGTCGCACTCGTGCAGCCCTTCAATTGAAACTCGATGAGTTAATCCGCTCCACGAGTGGTGCGCACAATGTCATGCTGACACTGGAAGATATGTCGCTAGAAGAGATCGAGACGTTCCGCACACACTATGAAAAGCTGGCCATGACGGCTCGTGAAAAACTCAGACGGGGTCAAGCAGATACCGGCACCCCTGCGATCACCATCGGGTAGTGCCGTTCGTCTGGTAGAAGTAGATTCGTTGTTTCCTGGCACAGCGGGCATAGACATCGTGGGAAGGCAGAGAATTTGCCAATGAGGTATACACCGCTCGATGCAAGGGCATTGGCACTGAACACTCGCATGGTCTGCTTGCTGAAAAGACTCCCACGCGATATGGCACCTCAGCCATCGAGATGATCACCCCTCTGGCGCTCCGGGAAGTACTCCTCTTTCGCACGAGCTTATCTTCTAGGAATTCGAAAGGCAGATCAGACGCGCAGGCCCAGCCTTCGTTACCATTACGAGATCCCAGCTCCCTCCTCAATATCGTCCCGCACGACTAATTTTCCTTACTTTCTCAGATCTTCGCGCAGGGGACGCGTCATATTTCCTGTTTCATCAATTTTTCTAAACTGAGCAATTTTGGTCAGTTCCCATCCAGCCAAAGGTCCAGCATAGTTGTGTGGTCTAAAGGAGGCGTCCGATCGTCGCTTGACATGTGAATAGCGTCCACGGCTCTCGACTAGGGCGGAACAGGAGGACATATGGCGTGTGCACGATGCGGTG
>PLBR01000074.1:18322-18653 GCA_003135435.1 Nitrospira sp.
TGGCCGGGGTGGCCGCGGTGGCGGTCCAGATTTCTTGGATTCTGTTCTTGATCGGGATCGTGTTGCTGGTGATCCATATGCTCACGAATCGCTCCGTCCGGGCCTCCTGACCAGCAGAGTCACCTGAGCCAGAGGTCGATCGACTATCAACAGTTGTGGCTGTTCAGGGAGGTTCCGATGAAACTGGCAGACAAGAAATGTAGCGATGGAGGCAGTGTGCCCCCGTTGAAGGTTCTCCGCGCGAGGGAGTTGTTGAAGGAACTCGGCCACGGCTGGAAACTCAACGGGCGAGGGCATTTGGAGCGGCTCTACACCTTCAAGGACTTCGCGC
>PLBR01000049.1 GCA_003135435.1 Nitrospira sp.
AGACCGTGACGGTCGTTTCGGGTTTTCTCGGCATCGGGCAGGCAGAGAAAGATCGTCTAGCCAAGGAAATGCAACAGGCCTGCGGGGCCGGAGGGACGGTCAAGGAGGGGCGGATCGAGATTCAGGGTGACCAGCGAGAGGCCGTCGCCCGCATCCTGATCAACGCAGGTTTTCGTCCGGTGTTTGCTGGAGGGTGACAGGCCTGGCAAGCTATGGAAAACCGATGTTCGCACGAGAGAACTTCGATGGTCCACACGTGNNTCGAGGTCTGAAGTTCGAGGTTTGTGGAACTTCGAACCCTGAAACTCGGCTCATGCATGACACAATGCTTCCGCCCATCTTGCTCGTCCCCCCTTTCCCGCTCGTCGCGCATCACTCGCATCTCGGGCTTCACGCGCCACGGTCTTTGGCATTGCGTAAGGCGCATCCGTCGATTGACTTCCTCCCCTGCCCGCGATACAGGTTGCACCATTACTCGGACATGGCGTGTTCACGCTTCGTCCATCACTGAGAGGCCACCATCATGAAGAACGTGGAGATGACCGTCGAAGGAACAATGTTGACGATCAAGGTGGATCTGTCCAAAGAGTTCGGACCCTCTGCCTCGGGGAAGACGATCATCATTGCCTCGACAGAAGGTAATGTGACCATTCCGAACCGCGAGGAGAAAGTCGGTCTGAACGTGTACCGGAAGAAATGACCGGGGGGTCGTCTCGAAAACGCGATTGGTGGACGTTCATGGGCCGTGAGTCCTTGCTTCTGAACGGGGACGGGAGGCGGGAATTGTGTCTGACCTCCTGACTTTGCAAGGGCCGAAGGCATACACTAGGTCGCCAGATCCTCATCGTGGGCGCCGCAGGGAAAACCAGCCATGGTGGCTCATTGAATAAGAGATATCGAGAAAGGTACACAAAAGGCACGTGAGCGAAATAGCTAAATTTGACGTAATCCGCCTCTACCTGCGCCAGCAGTTTCCCAAACACCACATCATCGATTTCCTGGAAGGAACCAGTCGCGCGCAGGTCTTCCGTGTCGATGGGCCGCACGGTCACCCCCTCCATTACGCTATCATCGGGTTCGACTTTCTCCTCGATCAGACCGCTGAAGGCCTTCAACAGGCTCTCGTGTCATCCGGCCTGGGAGATAAACTGAAGGAAGCCGGAGCCTCACCTGTGACGGTCTCGAAGACAGGGTTTAGCATTGAAGGCGATATTGCCGTAGCGTGAGCATGACTGAGACATGTCACCCCAACGCGCTCGCGACGCTCGAAGCACGTGCGATCACCCGCACGGCGGTCATCGGATGGGGACTCTCGTACAGGCACACACCATTGTCCTGCCTGCCAAGAAGGAGATGAAGCCGGCGGGATGAGCAGAAGACATAGTTGCGGTGCGTGGTGTGCACGGGTAGGGAGGCGTCAAGGCCCCAGAACGCGCCCATCAATGTGTGCGGCTTGCTGCTGACGCACATCAATGGGCGCAGATAGGTGTGGCTTCGGTCAGGACGGCCGAAGCGCGGGCTGCGTTAGCCCTTCCTCTTGGCAACCTTGTCGGCGCGCTTTTCCTTCACCGTCTTGGCTGGTTTCTTCTTGGTCGCTTTCTTCTGTGTCATGCCCTTAGCCATTGCGTGTCTCCTCTGATGTGTAGATGAGTAATATGGTACCGCGACGCAATCGCCGCCCCCTCTTCATACCCCAATTGCGAAAAAAATGGAATAGGGCATGTGAGATTCTCTCCTCGATTGACTTCGCCTCCCACCCACTGTACAGCTTGCACCGTTCGAGACATCTGTCCGTCTGACCAGACGCTGTCTGTGGAGGTGCGCCATGGGGAACTCGGAGGGAAATAAGGGGCGAGAGGGATTCGCCGATGCGATCAACCGCGCGGCATTCGGCAACGAGCGAGTGCTGTTGCGCCGACGTGGCCGAGCGGTCGCCGCAGTGGTGCCCATCGATGACCTGCGACTCCTGGAGGCCCTGGAAGATCGTATCGATCTCGTCGATGCCCGCGAGGCCTTAGCCCAGGCGAACAAGAAGGGCGCCCAGTCGCTCGATGTCATTTTGAAAGAATTGGGGCTCTGATTGCACCAGACGATCTCTTCAATTCTCGTAGCCCCTCCTGCTGAGCAGCAACTCCACGCACTCGTCAAACCGCTTCGGAAGCTTCTCGTGAAACGGCTCCATGCACTCCGCACCAGTCCTCGTCCCCCCGGCGTCACGAAGCTCGAAGGTGAGGACCACCTCTATCGGATTCGCGAAGGTGACTATCGGATTATCTATGCGATTCGCGACAAGGACCTCCTCGTGCTTGGCATCAAGAATGGCGCTCGCACAGAAGTCCCTCGGTCCTGAATGACTTCGGCTCACCCGCCTGCTCGTAGCAGCACCACACCGACACATTCTTCGTAGTAGGACTCCCGCATCTTCCGCTTAGCCGGCGGAGGATATTCTTCATGTCATCAACGTGGCTATGTGGACGGTAGTGATATGAGAGTCCCATGAAATGCTGTAGAAAACTTGTGTTGGAACGGGAGAACGTTCCAGCAGGATGCTCAAAAAAACCGTCCAGCAAGGCCGCAGCCGA
>PLBR01000100.1 GCA_003135435.1 Nitrospira sp.
GTCTCATGTTGTGGTGAACCAGCGCCCCCGAATCAACCGCCATCTTCAGGCCCTCGTCGGCGAGCGTCATCCTGAAACGAGTCCTCGCGCGCTTCGAAAGGCGGCACACTATCTAGCGACGCAGTTTGCCAAGTCCGGCTGGGCCGCCAGCGCCCAGCTCATAAGTGCGTGGGGCAAAATCTATCGCAATGTGGTGGCGACCAAGTACCCGGACTGGCCCGGACAAGGAGAGGAGTTGCCCCCACTCCTGATCGGAGCCCACTACGACACCGTGTCCGGGTCTCCAGGCGCGGATGACAATGCGAGCGGGCTCGTTGTTCTCCTCGAAGTGGCTTCGCGCCTTCGCGCACGACCTCTCGCGCGACCCGTTTGGCTCGTGGCATTCTGTCTCGAGGAGCAGGATCGACTGGGGAGTCAGGCATTCGCGTCCCGCTTAAAAGCCGAGCGCCGGGAGTTGGCCGGTGCAATTATCTTGGAATGTGTCGGGTTCTCCAGGAGCGAGGCCGGCACGCAACAGGCCCCACCAGGCGTACCCATCGCGGTGCCGACCCAAGGAGACTTTCTTGCCGTTGTGGGCAACGAGGTCTCTCGATCTTTGGTGACTCAGCTTGGACAGGAGGCCGAACAGTACGCGGCCCAGCTCAAGACGCTGTCATTGGTGGTGCCAGGCCGAGGAGAGGCCGCGCCTCACACCCGTCGCAGCGACCATGCCTCGTTCTGGGACGCAGGCTATCCAGCCGTGATGCTGACCGATACGGCGAACTTCCGGAACCCGCATTACCATCGTGAGACTGATACCGTGGACACACTGAATCTCGAATTTCTCTCCAACGTGGCAGCGACGGTGACAGCAACCGCGATTCAGATCGCTGGAGTGCGACCATGAAGATGAGTCGGACGAGGCTGACACCCGCAACCCGCCGTCTCGTGACCAAGGTCTATGGCCGTCTAGACTATGCCGCACTGGGACCAGTCTACTGTTATGAAGGCGGCGATGAGTTCTGGCGAGCGAAGCGGGGGGCCTGTGACCGTCTCGGGAATCGGGTCGCCGTTGTATTGAGGCGGAAACTAGGACGAGGTGGCCGCAGTCTCTACGTTGGTGCCGGGGTGGCGGAACTTCCCGCTCTGATTATGGAAACGGTGGAGCTGGGTCGGACGGTGGAACCCTATAATCTTCGGAGAGCCGAAGTCGCAGCCCTCAACCGTGCCTGCCACTCGATTCCCCTCACGTTCCATGCGGTTGATGCGGCTGGCGCGAAGGGCCAATTCGATCATCTCTGGATGGTCAGCGTGTTGAATGATCCTGAACGGTTCCCCCATCTGTCTCCTCTGTCTTATGGACGAGGCAATCCTCTCACCCTCGACCCACTGAAGTTTGAGACAGAGCGCCGCATCGTACGTGCGTTGGTTGCACATTGTATGGGAAAGCTCGCGAAGCCTGGCTTCGTCACGACTACCACGGAAGAAGTTCTGTGGATTGCGGAGTGGTGCCACCGGCATCGAATGCCCTACCGAGTGGGGAAACGCTATTATCCGACGGCATTGGTAGGCGACCCGATCTGTTTTATTCAGATCGGCAAGGGATGCTAGCAGGCTGCTGAAAAAGTCCGCCATCGCCACAGACCCTGTCACGTAAAGCGCGAGAACCGGCTGGTCTCTCTTGTCTATCTGGTCTGTCTCGTTTGTTTGGTTGAACCAGACAGACCAGATGAACCCTTGCCCGTTCCGCCAGTCTCGCTCGGCTATCCTGCTATATTTGGAATCCGGGTTTGGTTTTTGATGAGTTGTCTAAGTACTGGCCTGCGTACTTCACGTAGTTCTCCGCCGACTCCTTAATCCACACGAGTTCGGCTTCTGACACCGCGCGCCGAACACGGCCCGGCGATCCAAGGATCACGCTCTTCGGCGGCACAATCATGCCTTCCACTACCAGCGCACCGGCCCCCACCACCGAATCCTCTCCGATCACGGCTCCATCCATTACAATGGCCCCCATCCCGATCAGCACGCGATCCTTAATCGTGCAGCCGTGGAGTATTACCCCGTGGCCGATGGTCACCTCGTTGCCAATGATGAGCGGGTGGGTATCGTGGGTGACATGGAGCATACAGAGGTCCTGCACGTTGGTCCGGTCACCGATCCGGATGTAGTGCACGTCCCCGCGAATGACGGTATGGAACCAGACGCTGCAGTGCTCGCCGAGTACGACATCGCCGATGACGATGCCGGTCTCTTCGATAAAACAGGACGTGGGAATTGTGGGTTTGATACCTTGAAAGGTGCGGATCATGCCGCCCACTGTAGGGGAATCGGCCCGCGATCTGCAAGGGGCCGTTGATTGACAGGCTTTTCAACCGTCCCGTAGACTGTTTCCTATGTCATCACGATTAATCACCCCGTCGCGCCCAAGCAGCAAGAAGACTACCATCGGTTTCGTCAACCTGGGTTGTTCAAAAAACCAGGTCGATTCCGAAGTCATGTTAGGCACCTTAGTGGCGGACGGGTTTACCTTGACCAATGATCCAAAGAAGGCCGAAGTGGTCATCATTAATACGTGTGGCTTCATAGAAGAGGCCAAACAGGAGTCGATCGATACGATCATTGCGCACGGCAAATTAAAAGAAAGCGGATCCTGTCGTGTGTTAATTGCCGCCGGCTGTCTGGCGCAACGGTATCAAGGAGATCTCCTCAAGCAATTACCGGAACTCGACGGCGTGGTGGGAACTGGTGAGTTCGGGAAGATCGCGGAGATTTGCCGGGGTCTGCTGGCGCCGAAGAAACGGCAGCAACGACTCTGGATCAGCGAACCGCCGTATCTGTATGACGCGGACTCGCCACGTCTCCGTCTTGGGAAAGCCCATAGTGCCTACGTGAAAATCGCCGAGGGCTGTAACCGGAATTGCGCCTTCTGCGCGATTCCCCTGATGCGGGGCAAGCAGCGAAGCCGCCCGGTGGAGTCGATCGTAGCTGAAGCCACGCGCCTCGCAGCTGAAGGCGTGAAGGAGATCAACCTCATTTCTCAGGATACGGTGAATTATGGCGTCGATCTTGGTGTGCGCCAAGGCCTCGTCACGCTGCTTCGCGAGTTGGTGAAGGTGAAAGACCTGCGCTGGATTAGGCCGTTCTATCTCTATCCGCAACAAGTATCGGACGACTTGTTGGATCTCTACGCAGGAGAAGAAAAGATTACCAAGTATATCGACATGCCGCTGCAACACATCAACGATCGGATGCTCAAGCGGATGCATCGGCTGGGTGATCGGACCGCCATCACCTCTCTCGTCGATCGTATCCGGACGCGCATTCCCGGTGTCACGTTTCGCACGGCCTTCATCGTGGGGTTTCCCGGAGAGACGGAACAGGAGTTTGACGAACTGAGAGGTTACGTGGAAGAGGCCGAGTTCGATCGGGTCGCGGTGTTTTTGTATTCGGACGAGGAAGACACGCCGGCCGTTGGGCTTGATGACAAGGTTGAGCGATCGGTCATGGACGAGCGACGGAATGAAATCTTGGCTCTGCAAGAAGGGATTGCGTCTGCACGAGGCCTCACCCGCATTGGCTCCGTGATGGAGGTCTTGGTCGAAGGGGTCTCCGAAGAGACAGAGTTACTGCTTGAGGGACGCCATGAAGGGCTGGCTCCGGAGATCGACGGCGTCGTGTATATCAATGATGGGTCAGCCACAGCGGGGGAGCTCGTCAAGGTCGAGATCACGGATGCGGCTATGTACGATCTTGTGGGCCACATCGTCACGTAGCAGGATGCTAAAAAAGCCCGCCAGCGTCGTTCTCGNNCTTGCTGGACAGCCTTTTTGAGCATCCTGCGGGTTATTGGGTTTCCTGCGTGCTACAACAATATTTTCTCAACCCCCTAGCGCCATTTCCCACCGATATTGTTGCTCGCCTGCTACACTTGAACTAACCACTCTCATCGGGAAGATAGGCCCACGATGGCACACCGAAAAGAATCTGTCGTCCTCCTGATTCATTGCAAGGATCGCAGGGGTATTGTGGCCCGGGTCTCGGGCTTCATTCACGACTTCGGCGGAAACATTCTCGATTCGGATCATCATACCGATGAAGAAACGAACGAGTTTCTCATGCGCATGGAGTTTGCCACCGAGGGTTTGCAGATTCCACCCGATGAGATCGCGGTCGCCTTCGCTCCGGTCGCGAAGACCTTCGAGATGCGCTATGAGGTTCGCCCTTCAAGTCGCCGAACGAGGGTTGCGATGTTGGTCTCGAAACAGGATCACTGTCTGGCGGATCTGCTCCAACGGCACAAACGCGACGAGTTGCACATCGATATCCCCGTGATTATTTCTAATCACGATACCTGCGCCGGGTGGGCCGAGCTGTTCAAAATTCCCTTCTCCGTCTGTCCCGTAACCACGGAGACCAAGCCGCAGCAGGAACAACAAGTTCTCTCCCTGCTGAAGGACCATCGTGTCGAGCTTGTGGTCATGGCTCGGTACATGCAAATCCTTAGCGGCACCTTTCTTTCACTGGTCGGCTGTCCGGTCATCAATATCCATCACTCCTTTCTACCCGCTTTCATCGGTGCCAATCCCTATCGGCAAGCCTATGACCGGGGCGTAAAAATCATCGGGGCCACGGCGCACTATGCCACGGACGATCTGGATGAAGGTCCCATCATCGAGCAGGACGTCATGCGTGTAGGCCACCGGGATACCGTCGATGATCTGGTGAGGAAGGGACGGGATCTGGAAGAGATTGTGCTGGCCCGCGCCGTGCGCCGCCATGTCGAACGGCGGGTGCTGGTGTATGGCAGAAAAACTGTGGTGTTTGACTAGCAGGATGCTGAAAAAGTCGCTCTTCTCACCCGCCCAGCTCCGGCGCGCCGAGACGCGCCTTTTCCCATGCGGCGTTCGCGCATCGTTCAGACCCTCAACGTACCCCAAGGGTACGATTCGGGTCTTCACTCGTTGCGGCCTTGCCGGACGAACTTTTCGAGCATCCGGACGACTGGTATTTGAGAGAATCGAGAGGGGACAAGACACGCACATGGGGCTGCTGGATGCTACCCCATGTGCGTGTGATCTTCAGACTTTTGCGCTGAGGAACAACGCGTTGCCTCGCCGGTCAATCAGGATCAATACATTCTCGCCCTTCTTCAGCCCGGCCGACACCTTCTCGAAATCCTTCGCCGACTTTACCGGCTGCCGGTTGATTTCCCGGATTACGTCACCCCGCATCACCCCGGCCTTCTCTGCACCGCTGTCCGGTTCGACCGCCATGACCACTACGCCCTGCACCTTCCCCTTGACCCCGAGTTCCTTGGCTGTGTCCCTATCGAGATCCTGGACGGCCACCCCAGCGAAGGCATAATCCGTCTCACCGGTCTCTGCCTTAGCAATCTTTGTGGTATCCGGTTGTTCGCCGATCGTCACAGTGAAATCCTTCTCGTGGCCGTCACGGATCACCCGGACGGTCACTTTTGTGCCCACTGCCGTCTTCGTCACCTGCCGCTGGAGTGCCACGGCATCTTCGACAGGCGAGCCTTGATAGGTCGTGATGATGTCCCCTTGCTTGAGGCCTGCTTGGCCCGCAGGGCTTTCGTCCTTTACGTCGCTAACAAGGGCGCCTTTCGCGTCTTTGAGGCCGAACGATGTGGCCAGGTCCTGGGTGAGATCCTGAATCGAGACTCCCAGAAACCCACGCACGACCTTCCCATGCTTGACCAGACTGTCATAGATCGGCTTGCTCATACTGGTGGGGACGGCAAAGCCCACACCCTGATAGCCACCGGTTTGAGAAAAGATGGCGGTATTGATGCCTACCAGTTCGCCCTTGGTATTGACCAAGGCGCCACCGGAATTTCCTGGATTGATCGCCGCATCGGTTTGAATGAAGTCCTCGTACTGAGTAATCCCCATACGGCCTCGTCCCAGCGCGCTCACGATGCCGAGGGTGACGGTGGAGTTCAGCCCAAAGGGATTGCCGACCGCCAGCACATATTCCCCGACTTGTAATTTGGTGGCATCACCCCAGGAGACCGTCGGAAGGTTCTGTCCCTCGATCTTTACCACGGCGAGATCCGTTTTCGGATCTGCCCCGACGATTTTGCCCATGAATTCCCGTTTGTCCGGCAGAGTGATGGTGACGGTGCGTGCTCCATCAATCACATGGTTGTTGGTCAGAATGTACCCGTCTGGTGATACGATGACGCCGGACCCCTGCCCGCCGCTTCGATATTCCCGTGGCTCACCAGGGCCTTGCGGCCCATGGAATCCACGAGGACCGGAATGGTTCACCCCGTCCTCCAAAGAACTCCTCCATCCGTTCACGCAGTCCATCGGGTATGCCCCGGCTATCCGACACCTTCTCTATGGTCACGGTAGTAATGTTGACCACGGCCGGTGTCACCGCCTTCGCTACCTCCGTAAATCCATTCGATGGCGCGGCGCTCATCGTGAGGGCAACCGGCGTCGCCGTCGAAGCAGCCGGACTCGATGCATGGGAAGTGGGCAACAATTGGCCTCCCCAGATCAGAAGAGCGCTCAGCGCCGACACCGCAATGGCGCATCCACTAGTCTGACGAACGAGCTGTCTCATGATTCCCTCCTTGCGATTGATCAAACGAGGTAAGGACGAGTGACGATGTTCAGGTTGATGAACACCGTAACAGTCGGCGATGAGAGGAGGGTTAGGAGGGAATTAGAAGTCGTTAAGCCGCACTATTTATGAAGGTTCGTCGCGAAAGCGTGCAGACGCGAAGCGACACGGGCACTCCGAGACGTGAAGCCCTGAGGTCTACTCGTGCAGTAGGTCGAAGGGCTGAACAGGCGAGACTGCCTGTCGCAGCCGCGTATCCGCGCTTGCAGCAGAAGCGTCATGAATAATGCGGCTTAAGCCGATGCGGGGGCCAGAGGCAGCATCGCCGTAAAGGTCGAACCTTCGCCGACCTTGCTCTGGACCTCGATATGGCCGCGATGGGATTCGACAATCCAGGCACAGATGGACAGCCCAAGGCCCGTGCCCTTCTTGGTATGGGCCCGCGCAGCATCGGTGCGATAGAACCGGTCGAAGATCTGCGACTGATCCTCTTGCGCGATCCCAATGCCGTGATCGGTCACGGACACCCGTGCGTGATTCTGCTCGATCGTCAGCGCGATGTCGACTGTGCCACCGGGGCAAGAGTATTTGACTGCGTTATCGAGAAGATTCAGGAACAGTTCGCGCAAGCGTAGTTCATCTCCTAAAACCACTGCCGACGCGGTGGCTCTGAGCACGACCTGGACGTCCTGCTCCTGCCCCAGCAGCGAGGCTTGCCGGTGGACGTCCTCAATGAGCATGCCCAGTGGGACCGGCAGATGTTCCATCTTCACCTCGCCCATGTCGGCCCGGGAGAGAAATAGCAACTCATCCACAATACGCGTCATCCGGTCGATTTCTTCGAGATTGCTCTCCAGGACGACTTTGTAATCGTCAGTTTCGCGAGGGCGTCGAAGCGCGAGTTCGGTCTCCCCTTTCATGACCGTCAACGGCGTGCGCAGTTCGTGCGAGGCATCGCTGCTGAACTGGCGGATCTGCCGAAAGGAGGTTTCAAGCCGGTCGATCATGTCATTAAACGTTTTGGTCAGACGGCCGATTTCGTCGGCCGAAGCCGGGACAGTCAGCCGTTGCGTGAGATCGCCTCCGGCAATGCGTTGGGCAGCGAGCGTGATCGCATCGACCGGGCGAAGGGCGCGGCCAGCCATGAACCAGCCGCCGGCGAGCGACACGGCCAGCGCGATGGGCATACTGACCAGAAGCACGAGCAGGAGACGGTTCAGGGTCTGTTCGACGGAGTCCATCGTGGTGCCGACTTGGACAATATAGAGCAGACTGCCCCGATAGATGATGGGAACGGAAATGAGGCGCAATGGCGGTTCCTTGGGATATTTCGCGGATTCGAAAATCGTGCGGCCTGAGTAGGCGACTTCCAAGGCCTGGCGACTCAGCGGCATCTCATGTTGTTTGACGTTCGGCGAACGAATGGTGATGGTGCCGGAGGGGCTGAAGATCTGGAAGAACTTATCGATGCGCGCCAGTTCGGGAAACTGGGACATGAGTTCGGTTTCGTCGATGAGCGGGAGGAACCCGCGTTCTTCCAGCGACCGAACGGCCGCGGCGGCCGTTTCCTCCAGCGATTGATCGACCGCATCGCGGAGGCTTCGAGCGGTAATCACGTACAGGATGGTTGAAAAGATGATGAGGATCAGCGCGAGGGCTGTGCCATACCAGAGCGTGAGCCGGACGCGAAGCGGCATCAGTCGACCTTCAGCATATATCCGCTTCCACGAATCGTATGAATCAGCTTCTTTGAGCGTCCCCGGTCGATCTTGTTGCGGAGATAATTCACATAGACATCGATGACATTAGTGAACGTGTCGAAGTCCTGATTCCACACATGTTCTGAAATCATGGGACGGGTCAATACGCGTCCCGTATGGCGCATCAGATATTCGAGCAGGGCATATTCCTTCGAGGTGAGGTCGATCCGCTGGCCGCCTCTGGTCACATCGCGCGTGGCTGGGTTCAAGGCCAGATCGTCGATCTGGAGCACGCCGGGACTTTCGGTGGAACCGCGGCGAAGCAGAGCGCGAATCCTGGCGAGCAGTTCGTCGATGGCGAAGGGCTTGGTGAGATAATCGTCCGCTCCTGCGTCAAGGCCTTTGACTCGCTGGTCTACTTGCGACTGGGCGGTCAGAATCAGGATGGGAGTTTGAATCCGTGCTTGGCGGACGCCCTTGAGAATTTCCAATCCGGGCAATGACGGCAGCATCAAGTCGACGATCAGTAAATCGTAGTTGGTGTTGAGGGCCATCTGAAGGCCCTTCGCGCCGTCTTCACACAGGTCGACAGCGTAGCTCTCCTCTTCAAGCGCGCGCTTAATGAAACAGCCGACCTTGGTTTCGTCTTCAATGACTAGAATACGCATAGTTGGCGATGGAGGATTATACCAAACCTGTACCTACAATTGGTCTGTCTGGTCCATCTGGTCTATCTGGTTGATCTGGTTAGTTTCGTTCAACCAAAAAACAAGACAAACTAGATAGACCAGATCAACCAGATAGACCAGTTTTTTATGTTGGCGGAAAGCGCGTGATGGTCACAGGCTCATAGGTCAAGGCCGTTCCCTCGTGGGTCCGGCGGATGAGGCTGTGTCTCAACCAATGCTGATCATCGCGGACTGGATAGTCCGACCGATAATGGGCCCCGCGGCTTTCCTTCCTGGGGAGGGCGCTGGCGACAATGGTCTCCGCGACATCGAGAAGGGACTGGAGTTCGAGGGCTTGCACGAGATCGGTATTAAACACCCGCCCTTTGTCCTGCACCGTGACGGTCATGGCGAGATGGGTCAGTGCAGTGATTGCCGAGATCGCAGCAGACATGGATTCGTGAGTCCTGACAAGGCCCAGATTGAGGCTCATCGTCTGGCCGAGTTCTTCTCGAATCTGCCAGGCCCTGAACGATCCCTCCCGTGCCAGCAGTTGCTGGACGCGACTCTGCTCGGTTGCAAGCTGGTCTGTTGTGAGTGCCTGTGGCGCAACGGTTCGAGCGTACTCTCCGGCTCGAATTCCGGCGCGCCGGCCGAACACAATAGTTTCAAGGAGTGAATTACCTCCGAGCCGATTGGCGCCGTGTACACTGACGCAGGCACATTCACCGGCCGCGTAGAGGCCGGCGATGCCTGTTTCGGTCCATTGATTGGTTCGGACACCGCCCATTTGATAGTGCGCGCCGGGACGGACAGGAATGGGAGTCTCGATCGGATCGAGGCCGGCAAACTCAATGGCGAGTGCTCTGATCTGAGGGAGCCGTTCGAGAATGCGCTGGCGTCCAAGGTGCCGCAAGTCCAACAACACGCACCCGTCGACCCCGCGACCTTCGAGGATTTCTTGCCCGATGGCCAATGAGACAGTGGAGCGGGTGGCCAGCTCCATCTGCTGCGGAGCATAGGTCTTCATGAACCGTTCGCCCAACGTATTCAGGAGGTAGCCTCCTTCTCCGCGAGCGCCTTCGGTGATGAGGATACCCGTGCCCTTGAGTGTGGTGGGATGGAACTGGACAAATTCCATGTCCGCCAGTGGAGCACCGGCACGATACGCGAGCGCCATGCCATCACCGGTGTTGATCACGGCGTTCGTGCTCGTCAGGAAGACGCGCCCGCTGCCTCCCGTGGCCAAGATGACGGCTTTGGCCCCGATCGCGTGCAATCCTCCACGGATCAGGTCCCACGCTACGACTCCCCGGCAGACACCATCTTCCACGATCAACGCCGTGACATACCACTCTTCATACACGGCGATGCGCCGTCTGAGCAGCTGTTCGTACATGGCGTGGAGAATGGCATGGCCGGTACGATCTGCGGCGTAACAGGTGCGGGGAAAACCCGCCCCACCGAACGGACGTTGGGCGATACGTCCCTGTTCGTCGCGACTGAAAATAACCCCCAGCCGTTCTAATTCGAGAATGTCGTCTGGGGCTTCGCGACACATGGCCTCGATGGCATCCTGATCGCCGAGATAGAGCCCGCCCTTCGTAGTGTCGAAGGCATGGGCCTCCCAGGAATCGTGCTCTCCCAGTGCCGCATTGATGCCCCCTTGCGCAGCCACAGAATGGCTACGGACCGGATGGACCTTGGATATTACGGCGACGTCGAGATCCGGTGGGGCGGCAACCGCCGCCCTCATCCCTGCCAGACCGGCTCCGATGATAAGAATGTCGTGTAGTTTCATAGCCTCCCGGATACCTGTCTATTTGGTTCATCTGCGATCTGGTTTGTTTTGTTTATTTGGTTGAGCTGGTCCATCTGGTTAGTCTCATGCAACCAAACAAACCAGACAGACCGAACAGACCAAATGAACAAGACCAGCTGGCGGACTTTTTCAGCATCCCGCTAGATTGTCTGCACTCATACGTGACTCTCAGTCTGAAGGCAAGTACGGAGACATTCGGGATGACCCTTGGAGAATAGGGGGCGAGCATGGTATTGTGCGGGCCCGAGGGGGTCAGTCAGGACATCAGGGCTCTCGGCCGACGAGGCATTTCCGAAGGACAAGCAGGCTGCGGAAAAACTATGCAGGCACGCCAGCACTTCACTGGTCCGTACGCCTGGGGCAAGAGGAGAATACCACGCAGGGTGCTCAAAAAGGCCGTCCAGCAAGGCCGCAGCAAGCGAAGAGGCGAGGCATACGCTTCGGTACGTTGAGCCTCTGAGTGATGCGAGAACGCCGCTGGCGGACTTTTTCAGCATCCTGCTAGGGCGCGCATTGTAGCACAGCTCGGTCGCATGCCAGAAGAGCCGTGAAACAGCTGAATTCATGTGGGTTGAATGGTCAGCGTGACGCGAAGTCGTCGCTGAGTTTGGTGCGGCGTCGGGCCAAGCCCGTTTCACGTGCGGCTGCCGCCACGGCTTTTGCCACGCGCGGTACGACTTCCTTGTCGAATACGCTCGGAATAATGTAGTCCTCGCTGAGGGCCGCAGAGGGAATGGTCTCAGCCAGGGCCTTGGCCGCAGCCAGTTTCATCGCTTCATTGATATCGCGCGCCTGCACGTCCAGCGCACCCCGAAAGATGCCAGGAAACGCGAGTGCGTTGTTGATTTGATTCGGATAGTCCGAGCGACCGGTGGCAAAGATTCGACAGTGGGAGGCGGCCAATTCACGAGGGACTTCAGGGTCAGGATTGGCCATGGCAAAGACGATGCGATCAGCCGCCATCAGATCCAGATCTTCCGCCGTGAGGATATTGCCGACGGACAATCCGATGAATACATCAGCTCCCTTGAGTGCGTCTTGGAGTGTGCCTTGGGGATGGTCCGGGGTCATACAGGCGGTGAGATCCGTTCGGCAGGCCCACAGTTGCTGGCTGTCCCCTCGTAAGACGATACCGTGCGGCTCGCATCCGATCAGGTGAGAGAGGCCTGCGGCAAGCAGCATCCTGCAGCAGGCGGTTCCAGCGGCGCCGAGACCATTGACGACCACGCGGATGTCCTCCATCCTTTTCCCGGTGACGGTGAGCGCATTCGTCAAGGCAGCGAGGATGACCACGGCCGTGCCATGCTGATCGTCATGCATGACCGGAATATCCAAGGCGGTTTTTAGGCGGCGTTCAATTTCAAAACAGCGCGGCGAACTGATGTCTTCCAAATTGACGGCACCGAATCCCGGAGCAATAGCCTGAACCGTTCGAACAATTTCGTCAGGATCTTGCGTGTTGAGGCAAATCGGCCATGCATCGATTCCCGCTAATTCTTTGAACAGCATGGCTTTGCCTTCCATCACAGGTAACGCGGCTTCCGGACCAAGATTGCCGAGACCCAACACCGCAGATCCGTCGGTGACTACGGCGACCGTATTGCCCTTGCCGGTAAAGGCATAGGCTTTGGTTTTATCCTTCGCGATCGCTTGCGAAACCCGGCCGACTCCCGGCGTGTAAACCATCGACAGCACGTTTCTTGTTGTAATGGGGAACTTGCTTTGAACGTGAATTTTTCCACCGAGATGCAGAAGAAAGATTCGGTCGGAAGCCGAGAGTACTTTCACGTCCGGCAGCGCCCTGATCCGAGCGAGCACCGTTTCTCCATGCGCTTCGCTTTGGACGTCAAAGGTCACGTCCGGCACCATACAGTCGGCCGTTGCGGAGACGACATCCACCGCGCCCAAGTTGGCGCCCTCCTCGGCCAGAACGGCCGCCACCTTTGCGAACATGCCTGGTGTGTTGGCGAGTTCAAGGCGAACGGTCAAGCGGTAATTGGAGTAGGGTTCAATGTCAGTCATGGCTGGCCCTTCATTTCATTCAAGCCTACCACAAACCTGGTCATGGATCAGAGCTGATTGTGTATTAGGTATGGGCCAGTTTGAATTCAGCTATGCCCTCGCATGTAAATTTCATGATGGATTTTCTGGGTCACGAACTCAATTGAAAGGTGATCACTATTGACCACTTTCTGCTTGGCGAAAATGTTACTGTGCTAGATCAAATCGATTCCCAGCCGTGCATTACAATTCTATTCAGGCAGAGGAGAACGAAAAATGAACGTTTGACAGCAGGACGCTATATTCACTAGCGTACTTCCCGTCAGTGCTTCGTGAATGGGCAAACGCCAACTTAACAATCACAGTATAAGTAAAGGGGGTGACACATTATGAAGAGCATCTTGATGGCAATCA
The DNA here is from genome assembly GCA_003135435.1 of Nitrospira sp. Lineage (GTDB taxonomy): Bacteria > Nitrospirota > Nitrospiria > Nitrospirales > Nitrospiraceae > Palsa-1315. The sequence continues at coordinate 13,179 of PLBR01000100.1, forward strand.
TGGCAGTGGCAGTGGCAGTGACGTTCACCGCTCCTTCCTTCGCCGAGGAGAAGAAGGACAAGAAGGATGAGAAGAAGGGCGGCCAAGTCCTCGTGTACGGTGACGAGAAGAAGGACGAGAAGAAGGACGAGAAGAAGGGCGGCTACGTGTTCGGTGACGAGAAGAAGGACGAGAAGAAGGACGAGAAGGGCAAGTAAGCGCGACGGAAGTCGTTTGTCTGATCAGGCAAGCCTAACTTGAATGATTCTGAAGAGGTCTGCGATCTCACGATCGCAGACCTCTTCCCTTATCCGCTCATTGACCCCTCTCCGGCCCCGATGCTACCGTGGAAGCATGCACACTCCATCAGAGTCAGCAAGGCCTAATCGCCTGATCCACGAAACCAGTCCCTATCTCCTCCAGCATNNGGCTACTCCTCCTGCCACTGGTGTCATGTGATGGAGAGGGAGTCGTTCGAAAATGAGGCCATTGCGTCACTCATGAATCAACATTTTGTCTGTATCAAAGTCGATCGGGAAGAGCGCCCTGATCTCGACGAGATCTATATGCAGGCCACGGTGACGCTGAATCAAGGTCAGGGTGGATGGCCGATGACAGTCTTCCTGACACCGGATCAAGAGGCGTTCTTTGCCGGGACGTATTTTCCTCCTGACGATCGATGGGGCCGTCCCGGGTTCCCCAGCCTGCTCAAGAAAATTGCAGATGCGTGGGAGCAGGATTCCGCCGGTCTCACGAGTCAAGCGCGTCAATTGACCGAACGGTTGAAGAACGACCTCAAGGCATTGTCTCCCGTCTCAGTCAGTGTCTCCGTGCTTGATGAAGCCGTGACGCAATTCCGGGCGGATTTCGACGAGCGCCACGGCGGATTCGGTAGTGCGCCGAAATTTCCCCCGTCCGCAGGGCTCTCGTTGCTCCTCCGTTGTTACCGGCGAACAGGAGAGAGCCGAACTTTGCAGATGGTCACACGCACGCTCGATTCGATGGCGGCCGGTGGGATCTACGATCATATCGGTGGCGGGTTCGCACGGTACTCCACCGACGAGCGTTGGCTGGTTCCCCATTTCGAGAAGATGCTCTACGACAATGCCCTCCTGTGCAGGACCTATCTGGAAGCCTATCAGGTGACCAAGCAGACTTCCTATCGCCAGGTCACGACGGAAGTGCTCGATTATATTCTCCGGGAGATGACCGATCCTGCCGGAGGATTTTATTCCGCGACGGATGCGGACTCGGAAGGTGTCGAAGGAAAGTTTTTCGTCTGGACGCCGACGGAGATCCAGGCCGTGCTGCAGCATGCGGAAGATACCCGCCGATTCTGTGCCTGTTACGATATTACCGATCAGGGGAATTGGGAACATCGGAATATCCCGAATCGACTGCGTCCCATCGAGGCCGTGCTCAAGGAGTTAAACCTCACCCTCGATGAACTGTACGAGACAATGCATCGCGTGCGTCCCCTCCTCTATCGCGCCCGACAAGAGCGAGTCCCGCCCGGACTCGATGACAAGGTCATTACAGCATGGAACGGCATGATGATCTCGACGATGGCCGAGGCCGGCCGTGTGTTAGGGATCAGCCGCTACATCGACGGGGCCATGCGGGCGGCAGACTTTCTCTTGCTGGTGCATCGGACTTCCGAGGGGACGCTGCTCCGCACGTCGCGGCAGGGCCGAGCCCATCTCGATGGGGTACTGGAGGACTATGCCTATCTGGCAGAAGGATTGATCGACCTCTATGAAGCCAGTGGGCAGGAACGATATCTCACTACCGCGCTTCAATGTGGAGAGCGGATGGTGGATTCGTTTATGGATGAGGACCAGGGGGGATTCTACACCACCGCGACGACGCATGAAAAACTGATCATCCGAGCGCGTGAGGGGGCGGATGGTGCGACGCCCAGTGGCAACGCCGTGGCGGTTTCAGTCCTCGCCAGACTCTCATGCCACTACGATCGCCAGGACCTGCGCGAAGCGGCGATTGGCGGGATTCGGGCCTATGGCCGCCAGATGGCCCGGTATCCGAGAGCCTTTGCCAAGAGTCTTGCAGCGGTGGATCTGCTGGCAGAAGGGCCGATTGAATTGGCGTTTGTCGGCGCGCCCAACGATCCTGGGTTGAAGGCCCTGCAGCTCGCCGTGCACGAGGTGTTCCTCCCGAATCGCGTGATCGCCTCCAGCGATGGAACGGGCACGCCGTCCAGTCATCCCCTGCTCGCCGGCAAGGGGTTGGTGGAGGGGAAGGCGGCACTCTATATCTGTCGGAACTTTTCCTGTCAGCGTCCCCTCACCGATCCGCGGGAGGTCGCCGAAGCGCTGCTGTCGGCGTCGCGACGAACGGATCAGACGACCCAAGAGACACTCGTGCAAGGAGCGGCGCTCCCCGGATCGGCCAGTCCCGAGGGGACAGCCAGGTATGCCACGCGTATCGTGAGCCGATCACGCCATGACGGCCATATGGAACACGGATATAGTCGGTTCGGCCACAGGGGGTTGACCACGTCCCGACTGGGGTTCGGGACCTATCGGGTCGACACGAGGGAGACAGCGCATCGAGACGCGCTCAAGAAGGCGCTACGAGAAGGCGTGAACCTGATCGACACGTCGACGAATGACATGGACGGCGACAGTGAGCGCCTGGTTGGCTCTGTCTTACGCGAGTTGATCACGAGCGGTGAGCTGACTCGTGACGAGGTGATCGTCATCTCGAAGATCGGATATGTGCAAGGGCAGAACTTGAAACAGGCGGAGGCACGCGAACAGGCCGGGCGCCCCTACCCTGACATGGTCAAATATGGTGAGGGCATCTGGCATTGTATCCACCCGGAGTATCTGGCCGATCAGCTCACACTGTCACTGGATCGGCTTGGACTGGCCACGCTCGATGTCTGCTTGCTGCACAATCCGGAATACTTTCTGTCCGAGGTGGCACATCATGAAGGGAGAGATCTCGCGCAGTCGCGGGATGCCTTTTATCGCCGGCTTGAACAGGCCTTCACGTTTTTTGAGTCGCTGGTGGCCGCGGGACGGATCAGCTATTACGGCCTGTCGTCGAATACGGTCACAGCAGATGCATCGGATGCAGAAGCGACGTCTCTCTCTCGCATGTGTGGCGCTGCGCGAGCTGCCGCGGCATCACAGGCCATGGACCGCCACCACTTCGCGGTACTGCAATGCCCTATGAATCTCTATGAGGCCGGCGCGCTGGTGACGCCCAATACCGGAGTGGATCAGCGGGAAACGGTGTTGGAGGTGGCGCAACGAGAAGGGATCGCAGTGCTGGTCAATCGTCCGCTCAATGCCATGCCGACGAAAAAGAGCGGCGTGCTTCGATTGGCGGATTTTCCGATCGAAGGCGATCCGGTGGACTTCGATCGACAATGCCGGACGGTCGCGGCGCTTGAAGACGAGTATCGCAAAGCCATTGCCCCGGCCCTTCAACAGAGTGGTCAAGGGATGGTCCCAGCCGACTTCTTCACCTGGGCCGTTGAGTTAACGCGCGTGCGGCCTCAGATCCAGGGGCTGGAACATTGGGAGCAGATCGAGCAACAAATGATCGCGCCTCATATCAATCAAGTCACGCAGGCGCTGTCACGGCATCTGACCGGAACGGCCGCTGAACAGTGGGAGGCCTGGCGCGATCGCTATATGCCGCAGTTGCTCACCCTGTTGCGCGGGCTCCGCAGAGAAGCCACTGAACGCAGTCGTGCGAAAACCGCATCGGTGTCGGCGGCCCTTGATCCTCTGTTGCCCGAAGCAAGGCGCAGAGAATCGCTGTCACGAAAAGCCTTGTGGGTCCTGGCGAGCACCCCGGGGGTGACCGCTGTATTGAATGGGATGAGATCACAAGACTATGTCGAAGATTCTCTGGCTATCTTGAGGTGGGAAGCGGTAACGGCTGTGAAACCGCTATACGAAGTGGTGAGGCCACGATAAAAGAGGTAGTGTCGGAAATTCGGACAGGTCGATAAGTAAAGAACCCCGCCCTTCCGGGCGGGGCTTTCTAGAGCATCTTTCACGGCTCCGCTTGAC
>PLBR01000131.1 GCA_003135435.1 Nitrospira sp.
GCGATCGGGAATCCGTTCGGCCTCGACCATACGTTGACGACCGGCGTCGTGAGTGCGTTGGGACGAACGATTAAGTCCATGTCGAATCGGACGATTGAAGGAGTCATTCAGACCGATGCCGCCATCAATCCGGGAAATTCCGGCGGGCCGTTACTCGATAGTGCCGGTCGATTGATCGGTGTGAATACCCAGATTGTGAGTCCGAGCGGGGCCTTTGCCGGAATCGGCTTTGCCGTGCCGGTCGACACGGTCAATCGCATCGTCCCGGAGCTGATCAAGTACGGCAAGCTCATCCGTCCAGGGCTCGGGGTCTCGCTCGTTCCCGATGCGATGGCCCAGCAGTGGGGGATCAAGGGGGTGATTATCGGCAAGGTGTCGCGTGGCAGCGGGGCTGAGCAGGCCGGGTTGAAGGGCGCGCGCGAGACCGTCGCCGGACGTGTGGAGTTGGGCGACATCATCACGGCAGTCGACGGCAAGCCGGTCGGGACCCTGGACGAACTGATGGGCATGATGGAACGGCACAAAGTCAACGATCAGGTCACGGTCGAAATCTTACGGGGGACCCACCGCGAACGTGTATCCGTGACCCTCCAAGCCGTCAATTGAATGGTTAGCCCGCATTATTCATGAAGGTTCGTCGCGAAAGCGTGCAGACGTGAAGCGAGACGGGCACTCGGAGTCGTGAAGCCCTGAGGCATACTCGTGCAGTATGTCGAAGGGCTGAACGGCAAGACTGCCCGTCACAGCCGCGTATTCGCACTTGCAGCAGAAGTTTTATGAATAATGCGGGTTAGGATAAGCGGCAATCCCTGAGGTTGCTATGGTAGGATCACCCATCTGTTCCGCATGGAGGACCACCGATGAGTGATCGCCGACCCACTGAACCACAGGCCTCTGAGCTCAACGGGAAGACGGAGGATGCCGCGAATCCGTCGATGCGTATGGGATCCGATCCGCTTGAACTCATTGAGCAATGTCTTGCCTCATTCCCAGACAGTGATCCTCGGCAGAAAATCCTTTACAAGTTGCGCCATGCCCTGATTCTTGGGCAAGCGGCACAGCAGCAGCGAGAAGTCGAATTCAAGAAAGTCGCCGACGTCATCGCGAAGCTCACGGCGCCGGCCAATCGGGTCGGCACCCTGCTCGAGGTGCCGGGTGAGGGCCTTGCACGAATCCTGGTGGGAGGCGCTGAGTATTATGCCGCGGTCGATCCAAGGGTGCAGGCCGCCGAGTTAAAGATCGGTGCCCAGATTCTGATCAACGAAGCCTACGCGGTGATTAAGATATTGGGCTATGACCGTAATGGGCCCGTGTTGAAAGTAGCGGAAGCGTTGGCAGATGGGCGGCTTCGTTTCGAGCAGGAGATGGGGCGGCAGGTCTTGATTCTCCAACGATCGAGCGATCTTGTCGGCGTGGACCTGAAGGCAGGCGATGAGGTGCGTATCGATTCCAGCCTCCACGTGGCGATCGAGAAATTGGAAGATCGGAAAGCCAAGTCCCACTTGCTCGACGAGGTTCCCACTGTCACGTGGGAGCAGATCGGCGGGCAAACGGAGGCGATCGCGGCCATTCAGAAGGCGATCGAGTATCCCTTGCTCCATGCGGACACGTTTCAGCGTTTCAAGTTCACTCAACCGAAGGGCTTCCTGCTCTACGGCCCTCCCGGCTGCGGAAAGACCCTGATCGGACAAGCGGCAGCCGCCAGTCTCTCAAAGCTGGTGGGGGAGTCACCCCAGGGTGCGCCCGGTGCAAAGGAGGACAAATTGCCGGTGACTCGCGGGGCCTTCCTCCATATCAAGGGGCCCGAGATTCTGAATATGTGGTTGGGGGAATCGGAGCGGATGGTCCGGGATCTCTTTGCGCAGGCCCGCGCTCGTCGGAGCGAGGGGGCGTTGCCCTTCATATTCATTGACGAGGCGGAATCGATTCTCGGCACAAGACGGGCGTCTCGTTCATTCAATATCTCCAGCACCTTGGTGCCGATGTTCTGCTCCGAGATGGACGGGATCGAGTCGTTGCACGATGTGGTGATCATTCTGGCTTCGAACCGGCCGGATCTGATCGACCCGGCCGTGCTGCGGCCAGGGCGTATCGATCGCAAGATCAAAGTGAGCCGTCCGAATCGTGACTCGGCGGCAGCGATTCTGAACGTGTATCTGACAGATGACCTGCCTCTGGACCGGCAATGGATCGACCAGCACGGCGGAGATCGGAAGAAGGCCTGTGCCGACCTCATCGAGCATGCGCTCTCCGCGATTTTCTCGCGCAACGATGAGAATCGACTCCTGTCGATTCGGCTTCGAAGCGGACAGAATAAGATCCTCTATCGAGGCGATCTGATCAGCGGTGCGATCTTGGCTTCGATCGTTCAACGGGCGAAGGAACAGGCAATCGATCGTATGATTGCGGCCGGCGGGACTGACCAAGGCGGGATGACCTTGGACGATCTGGTGAACTCCGTTCACGCAGAATTCCGAGAGGGCGAGATGTTGCCGCCCGATGATGCGGCGGAAGAATGGCTCAAGCTCCTCGATCATCATCCGGAACAGGTGGTGGGAGTCTCGTCGTTCCGGAGGGGGCGGCAGTCCGAAGAGAGACTGATCAACCAAATTATTTAAAGACGTGAAACGTGTAGATTTCCGGTCTCAGATTTGGACGAATCCCCTCGTTTCACGTTTCACCTTTCACGTCTAACGAACTATGCGACTATACGGCATCGAATCAGAGTATGGGATTACGAGGGAAGACCAGGACGCGGTCGATCCGGTCGTGGAGTCGATGGAACTGGTGCGGGCCCATCTGACGGCCTCCTTCGAGCGGCGATGGGACTATGGCGGTGAAGATCCCCACGAGGATGCGCGGGGGTTTCGGGTCTCCGGCCTGCAGCAAGATAAAGAAGAAGACGAGTTCGCCAAGGTCGATGCCCATCGGCCGTTTTCGTTTCATGAGATGAAGAGCGATCTGGTTCTCCCAAACGGCGCACGCTTCTATAACGATCATACGCACCCTGAGTATTCCACGCCTGAATGCCGAACGCTGAAAGACCTTCTTGCCCACGACCGTGCCGGGGAGCGTATCGTCCAGCGAGCGGCAGAGCGTCGCAACCATGCGCTCGGCGGGCCCCATCTGCAGCTCTATAAGAACAACACGGACTTTCACGGACACAGTTACGGCTGTCACGATAATTATCTCGTGTCACGCTCGATTCCCTTCCCTTCGCTGACCGCGGGGTTGCTACCGTTTCTTGTCAGTCGGCAAGTCATTGCTGGAGCCGGCAAAGTCGGTGTGGAAGGTCAAGAGAGCGGGTTCGTGCCAGGTCAGTATCAGCTGTCTCAGCGAGCTGACTTTATGGAGACGGATCTGAGTGTCGATACGATGCACAACCGGCCGATTCTAAATACGAGGGACGAACCGCATGCAGTTCGGGAAAAGTATCGACGGCTCCATCTCATCATCGGCGATGCCAATATGTGTGAGTACGCCACGGCGTTGAAAGTCGGAACGACGCAGTTGGCGCTGGAGTTGATCGCACGCGAGGCTGCCCCTGCTCTTGAATTGGAACATCCCGTCACTGCGGTGAAGCAGCTGTCTCGCGATCAGAATCTGAAGGCGACGGTTCGTCAGAAGAACGGCCGCACCATCACGGGCCTCGACATTCAAGAGCAGTATTACCTCGCGGCCGAGAAACATTTAGCCGGTGTTGACGCAGAGACCGATTGGATCCTTTGCGAATGGGCGGCCACGCTGCGGTTGCTCACCGGCGATCGAGGGCAACTCGTCGGGCGGCTCGATTGGGTCACCAAGCTCTGGTTGTTAGAAACCTTTATGCAGGAAGAGCGGATTGGATGGGATGATCCCTGGTTGGCGAGTTTGGACTTGGAGTACCATAATGTGAATCCGGATCGTGGGCTCTTCCTGGGCCTCGAGGCCGATGGGAAGGCTTGGCGGATGACGTCGGAGCAGGACGTCGAATCGGCATTGGTGGTTGGCCCGTCCGATACCAGAGCGGGGATTCGCGGCTTCTGTATCAGACGGTTTCCAGATCAGATCAAGTCGATGCAATGGGAACGTATTCAGTTCAGCGGTGGGCTGCTTCCGCGAACGTTAGAGATGGGTGACCTCTTCGAGCCAGAGGCGGTGCAAGCCTGTGCCCAGATATTCGAGAGCGCGGCATCCCCGGTGGATGCGCTGAACGCATGGAACAGAGGAAAGGAGTCTCGATCATGAACTACGTCTCAATGCCGGAGCGACGGGAAGGGCCCGGCAATCCGATGCCGAAGGCCCCGANNGAAAGGTAAAAGGTGAAACGTGAGAGGTAAGGACGACGAATATTCATACGCGCGTATTCGAACATCTTTCACGTTTTACGTCTCACGCCTAACGAGGTAAAAATGGGGATGCAAGGGGATTTTCTTCAGCTGTTGAAGGAACAGGGCTACACACTCGGCGCACCGACGGCGGTGGGGACTGGCCATGCACTCACGAATGCCACCACGATTCTGGCCTTCAAGTATCGCGATGGCGTGCTGGTGGCCGGTGATCGTCGCGCGACCGCCGGCAATATGGTGATGTACGATCGCACGGACAAGGTGTTGGAGATCGATCCGCACAGTGTGATGGCGATTGCCGGCGTCCCGGCGACCGCCTATGAAATGGTACGCATCCTGGAGCATTCCTTCAAATATTACCGGAGAACGCAGCTACAAGAGTTGAGTTTCGACGGCAAACTTCGCGCGGTCTCCAAGCTCTTAAAGGACAATGTGCCTGCGGCGTTGGCCGGAACGGGCGCTGTGGTCCCGGTGTTTGCCGGCTACGATATGGAGCAGGGCTCGGCCAAGATCTATTTCTACGATATCCTCGGAGCGGAATTTGAAGGCGTTGAGTATGCCGTGTCCGGGTCCGGTTCCCCCACGATCCGAGGGATCTTGCACTATCTGAATACGTGGGGCGAGCAGCCCCTGTGCGCGCTGCCTGAAGAACAGGCTATGGTACAGGCCTTACGATTGCTCACGAGCGCGGCGGAGTTCGATTCGGCAACCGGCGGTGTTAACCGGGAGGCGAGTCTCTACCCCGTGATCAAGTTGATTACCGGGGCTGGTGTGCAGACGGTGCCGGATGCGACATTGAAACCTCTCTATGAATCACAGGTGGTGCGCTATGTATGAAGAGCCCTATCGCTGGGTGGAAGCAGTCGGCAATCGGCGACAGTATCTCGACGAACAGTTCAAGCAGGGGAGCCCGGTTGTCGCGCTGACCTATGATGGAGGCATCCTCCTAACGACGGTGAGCAAGGGGACACCGAAGCTCTATGAGATCTACGACCGGCTGGCGTTGGGTGGGATGGGGCATCCCACAGATTTGGAAAAGCTTCGCTTCAGTCTGCTCGAAATGGCGCATGTCGAAGGATTCAACCGCTCGCCGTCCGATGTGACGGGATCGAGACTGGTGAAGTACGGCATTGCCCCGGTGATTAAGCAGGCCTTCGAGGAAGTGTATAAGGCGCCGTTTATCGTGCGTATTCTGGTGGCCGAGTTGGGGCAGAAGCCGGAGAAGGACGCGCTCCTGACGATCAACTACGATGGCACGTTTGAGGAAACGACGGGTCGTGCGGTCCTGGCTGCCACCCTGGCTGTTCAGACGAAGATGATGTCCTATCTCAAGGAGCAGACGCCGGCTACACTGTCATTGGAGCAGGCGTTGGATCTGGCCTTGCGAACCTGGGCCATCGGCTCGTTAGCGCATCAACAGGAAGAGACAGACCAACAGGCTGAGGCGAAGCCACCGACAAGTGGAACGGGCTCATCGGCCGTCGCAATCCTAAGCAGTGACACCTTGATCGCACATGTACGGGGCATTGCCGGTGAACGGACGATCGAATGCGCGGTCCTCGATCGTCAGGCTACTGGCACCTCCAAGTACCGGTCGCTTAGGCCGACAGATCTCGCTCGTCTCCTGCCGAAGGCGTTTCAATCCGTCGTGGCGAACTGAGATGTTGAACCGTATTTTCGGACTTGAAACCGAATACGGACTCTTGGTGAATGAAGACCAGCCTGATCATTCCCCCACCTGGTTTGCCCACAAGATTCGAGACCATCTCTTTCATGTCCAGCGGCGCGGCGTTCTCGATCTGCACCACCGAGGACACGATGAACCGCCTGGCAATGGAGGATTTCTCACCAACGCCGGGCGCATGTACCTCGACATGGGACATCTGGAGTGGGCCTCACCGGAGTGTGAATCGCTCAGTGATGTGGTGGCCGCCGACCGCGCCGGCGATCAGTTGCTGCAGGATGCGGTTCAGGACCTCGGTCTGGCCGACACGGTTTCGTTGATCAAGAATAATGTGGATCATGAAACCGATGCAACCTTTGGATCGCACGAGAACTATCTCGTATCGCGACGCTTCCCCTTTACGCGGCGCGGCCTCGGGCCTTTTGTGACCTTTCTGGTTACCAGACAGATCTTTACGGGGGCCGGACGTGTCGGCACGGCGGGTCCCCAGGACGCCTGGATTCAGATGGACCGACTCATCGTGCCGCGAGGAGCGACCCATCGCCATGCACAGCAGCATGTCCTCCCGTTTCAGCTCTCTCAGCGTGCAGATTACATCGTGAATGACTTCTTCGAATGGGTGCAGCAGAATCGCGCCATCGTGAATACCAGGGATGAACCGCTGGCCGACCCGAATCAATACCGCCGCATTCATTTGCTATTGGGCGATTCAAACATGGCCGAGGTGGCGACGGCCTTGAAGTTGGGCACGACAGGGCTGGTCCTTCAACTGATCGAAGAGGGCCATGCGCCGCTCGATCTTGAACTCGATGAACCGGTCGAAACCATGCAGGAACTGTCACAGGATCAGGCCCGACGGTGGATGGTCCGGCTGCAATCGGGGAAGACGATTTCTGCGATCGACATTCAGGAAGCGTTTCTCGCGGCGGCGCAAGCGCACTATCGGGGACAAGACGACGAAACCGATTGGGTCCTCGATCAATGGGAAGCGGTCTTGCAAGATCTCCGCGGGGACTACACGACGCTGGTGGGCAGGGTCGATTGGGCTTCGAAATTGTGGCTGCTCGAAACCTTTCGCGAGGCGGAACAAATGACGTGGGCAGACCCGGCTCTGAAGAGTCTTGATCTGGAGTATCACAATCTCCATCAAGGCAAGGGGCTCTATTATGGTCTGATGGAAGAAGGGCGGGTTCCACGACTCACCACCGACAAGGCGATTGCCTTGTCCATGGACCATCCACCACGCAACACCAGGGCGTTTGGACGGGGTGAACTTGTTCGACATTTGCTGGCTTGTGGACCTCCGGATGAGCCAGCTGGCGCCAAGCCGGAAGAGCGGTTTTCTCCCTCGTATGTGATCAACTGGTCGATCTTCCAACTGCGTGGCCACCCGCCCTTTCCCATGCCAGATCCGTTCAAAACCTACGTGCAGGAAGTGCGGACTCATCTTCAAGCGAGCTGATCGGGTTGGCCAGCGCGCGGATCTATAACTTGATCTTCATCGCGGCGATTGTCGCCGGCGGCGTCTGGCTCATTCTGAGGTGGGTGCAGAAGTGCGCGCCACTTATGGCTGCCATGGACTTTCGCAAGCTGCGCAAAGCAGGATGCTGAAATAATCGTTCTTTTCACCCGCCCAACCATGGCATGCCGAGACGTGCCTTTTCCCATGCGGTGTTCTCGCTTTGCTCTCAAGACCCGTAAAAGGTAAGACGTGAGAGGTGAAAC
>PLBR01000180.1 GCA_003135435.1 Nitrospira sp.
ACAGCAAGACGCCTTCCACCTGATTCGGTTTCGCGGTAGCCTCAACGAGGCGAGAGACCAGATGCTGGGCCGTGGCCGGCCCCAGCTCCTCCGCCAGTTTGGCGATCAATTGCATATGGGTATCCGACATCTCTATTCTCGATCCAATCCTACGGAATGTGCGGGAAGTGTTAGCCCGCATTATTCATGAAGGTTCGTTGCGAAATGGCGCGCGACAAGCGCGAGGAGCGAGACTCGCGTGACGGGTGAGTCCTCTCCCTACCAGTCTCGCTCGTCCCGCTTGAGTCAGGCATCGGCGATTGCAGCAGAAGCGGTCATGAATGATGCGGGTTCGATTGTAAAGGACGCCTTAGCGCTTGTAAACTACGCCCCTGCGGCGCAGGTCCTCCATCTAGCCCCTCGCCCAGTGCCTTTTGCCAAAGGAGTTGCGATGGCTGAGCCCAAGCAAGAGAGTCTCGACAAAATGTGGAAGTTTGTAAAGGGATTCGCAGAGAAGAGCGGCACGGCCATGCATCCTACTCCCGCAGTCACCGAAGCCGTGGTCAAAGGCCTCGCGATGCATATGGACGAGCTGGGCAAACCCCTCTGTCCCTGCAACTTCTACAAAGATAAACAAGCAGAAGCCAAACTCCGCCGCTGGATGTGCGCCTGCGATGAAATGCAAATCCACAAATACTGCCACTGCCTGTTATTTGTGCGGGAAGATGGCCTGCCGATCACGGAATACCTCCCGGAAGGCCACGAAGGCCGGGAGGTCTATGGCGTCGTCACAGATCCGACTCCCGACAAAGGCCGGGCACTGAAGCACAAGGCCGTTACCGCACCGACCGCCTTGGGCGACACACCGGCATCATCCTCTTCCACTTCGTAGAGACCATGCCACTGCGCAACCGAATTCTAGCTACGGCAGTCATCACGCTCCTGCTAGGGAGCCTGTGGTCCGGCCAAGCACGCGCTACCGAGCCTAGCAACGTAACTCCTGCCATAACACCACCGCCTCCAAGCCTAAATGAAAAAGACTTCTTCCCCTACAAGCAGAAGGGACGAGGCACTCTGGCTGGACAGGCATTCCTTAGTTCGCCATTCGGGAAAGCCATCACGCAAGCCGGCGCGCTGGTCCATCTCATCCCCATCACCCCCTACACGCGCCATTGGTTTAACGACACAGTCAGAACCATATCCTGTTCAGCCACAGCAAGCCCTGCCTCCGCTGAAAGCACCGCAATGCCACGCCCTCTGACTGACTGCGCGCACGAGGCGCTGACTCAGCTCCAGACGGAAAAGCGGTTGCTTCCTTACCTCCGCACAACCAGAGTCAACCCGACCGGACATTTCTGGTTCACCAAGATCCCCGCCGGGCGCTGCTACATTGTTAGCTTGATCGAAGAGGGAGCGGGAGCCCGCCAAGAAGAACGGCTAACAGGCCTAGCCTGGCTGGCCATCGAACTCGACGCGGGTGAGAAAGTCGCAAATCTCGTGGTGACCGACTGCAAAGCCAACCTTTGCTGAGCCTTTTCAGGCAGCGAACAGGTCTGCGTTCTTTTTCCCTCACATCTCAACCATAGGATGCCAGGAGTTTCAGCTGGGCGAGGCCACCGACCACAGCTTTTCTGCTTCTTTCCTTTCCCTTCCCTCACTCACCCCGTGGTGAGATGGGCGAGTCAGCTTCTACTGCGCGCCCCTTCTCACCCGCCCACCCGAGCGCGCCAAGACGCGCTCTTCACCCAAGCGAGCACATTCTGATCGTGCGCGGGCTGCGAGCAAGGAAGCTGGCCGCCCGTCTCACCTTCACTGCCAACCCGACACGTCATATCCCTTCTCAATCAAACACCGCACCACCGCATCGGCGTACGGAGGGTCCGGATCGAGCGGCCTATAGGCGCCGCCCACTGAACCAATGATGACTCCGAGCACACCTCCGACCGCTGCCCCAATCGTCACGCCCGGCACTCCACCGATGAGTCCGCTCGAAGCCCCTACCGCAGCGCCACTAATCAGACCCAGCACGGCCCCAGCGGCCACGTTACCACTTCGATTGCCGGTGCCCGGCTTCAGCCCAGCCGCCTCCGCCTTCTGCTGACAAACAGCGACATCAAGTTTCGCCGCCTCCCGCCCCTGCAGCAGGGACTTCGCATTCGACCGCAACATCGGCTCCGGCCCCGCACAGGCCGCAAAACATAGAATTAAGCCAGCAACGACGATGCCCTGAAACTTCCTCAATTCCCCGCCCTCCTCATTTTTTACCGGTATGGTACGCGCTTCAATGCGAGACGGTGGGGTCGGGCCCCATTGCACGTCCCATTCTCACTCGCCCGCTCCTTCTCCCACCTCGTGACGGGATGGAAGGGGCGACCTCATGTGCGCGCGTCGAACGAGCACCTTCTGAGCGTGCGCATTCCGCGAGCACAGAGGCTCCCCCTCCGTCCCGCCCCATCCTTACTGCCATCCTGTCACCTCATACCCCTTCTCTTGCAGGCATCGATTCACGAAGTTCGTGTAGGCCTGATTCGGTTGCGACGAACCGACGACGGCGTGGAACAATCCGGTTAATAACCCCCATACCGCCCCGGTCGCTGCTCCGATCATGGAACCGCGGCCTACTGCGCCTGAGATGGCTCCACCGACAGCCCCAGCTGCCGCGCCGACTCCAGCCCCCACTGCAGTAGCGGTTGCCACACGACCGGCCTTCCCACTGCCCTCCTCCGCCCCAGCCGTTTCCGCTAATTGCCGACAGGCCTCAATATCCTGCTCCGCGATATCCTTCCCCACAGACTGCAAATGCGCATTAGGATACAGAACAGGGTGCGCCGTCGAACAGGCGGTGAGCAACAGCGACCCCCCGATGATGGACAGCACTTTGTGCCTCATGGCTTCGCCGATCCCTTTCGATGTCCAAGGTTCAAACGAGCCATCACCAGCTGCGCGGTGGCCCCTTTGACGAGAACACGTTTGTGTCGTCCGCCGGCGCCGGAGTGAATCCGCACCGACGTAGAAGGAATCGATAATTGGCGGGCTAAGAACCGGATCAGTTCGTCGTTGGCTGCGCCATCGACCGGTGGAGCGGCTACACGAATCTTCAGCGCATCACCGTGAATGCCCACACACTCTGTGGTGGAGGCTTTCGGTTGGACGTGAACGGTGAGGATCGCTCCGTCTTTGGTATCCTGCACGATCAGCGAATTCATCCGTGACGGAGGCTCACAGCGAGGGGATCAGAAAATGGCCTTCACCAATTCCAGAATGCTGCGCTGCATATCGGGATCGTCGGTGATCGGGCGGGCGATCGCGACATCGCAGGCTCGATCGGTCGCCACACCTTGCCGAATGAGTGTCCCGGCATAGATCAGCAATCTGGTGCTGACCCCTTCTTCCAAGCCATGATTCTTGAGGTTCCGCACCTTTCCGCCGAGCTTCACCAAGCTGGCCGCAAGGTCACGGCTGACCACTGCTTCCCGCTCGACCACGGTGGTTTCGAGGTCAGGCGCCGGATAGTCGAACTCAATCGCCATAAATCGCTGCTTCGTGCTTTGTTTCAAATCCTTGAGCACACTCTGGTAACCGGGGTTATAGGAAATCACCAGGAGGAAGTTGTTGGCCGCTTCGAGAATCTGGCCTTTCTTTTCAATCGGCAGGAAGCGGCGATCGTCGCTCAGGGGATGAATGATGACCGTCGTGTCCTTCCGCGCCTCGACGATTTCGTCCAAATAGACGATCGCGCCATGCTTCACGCCGAGCGTTAGCGGCCCATCGACCCAGACTGTCTCTTGGCCCTTGAGCAGATACCGCCCCACGAGATCGGAGGCAGTGAGATCTTCGTGACAGGCCACCGTGATCAAGGGGCGACCAAGCCGGTAGGCCATATGCTGAACGAATCGGGTCTTGCCGCACCCGGTTGGCCCCTTGAGCATGACCGGCATCTTGCTGTTCGCCGCGATCGTGAACAAACCGATCTCGCCACGGACCTCCAGGTAGAATGGCTCTCGCTCGATCCGATACTGTCCGACGTCGACTTCGCGTCCTTGTTGCATCACTGTGTCTCTCTGATCTGTCTCGTCTATTTGGTGTATCTGGTTCGGTACAGTCACGATAAACGGAACCGAGGCTGAAGATCAAGTGATTCGGGCTAGGCGGCCTTCACACCATCCAAAACTTCGCGCACTTTTTGCGCCATGACGTGGGGAGAGAAGGGCTTCGGCAGGAACCCGGTCTCGCGGCTCACGCCGCCTCGGTCAAACACCGGATGGTCCGGATACCCCGACATGTAGAGCACGCGAATCCCCGGACGGAGCTTGGATACCCGCTCCGCAATTTCCTTTCCGGTCTCCCCGGACATCACGACGTCGGTGAGCAATAGGTGAATGACCCCGTGATGACCGTCCATCAGAACAGACGCTCCTTCGCCGCTTCGTGCCGCAAGAACGCGATAGCCGTGTTGAGTCAGGATGCGTATGGCGACGTCGAGGACCAGTTCCTCATCCTCGACGACCAGGATGGTTTCCCCCGGCGTGACGTCGGCCGACTGTCCATGGACCGCCGGCTTGGTGACCGCTCAAGCAACACTCGGGAGCAGAATCGTGACCGTGGTCCCAACCCCCAATTTCGAATGGAGCTCCACCATTCCCGCGGTCTGACTCACGATCCCGTACACCGTCGCGAGACCCAGTCCAGTTCCCTTGTCCTTGGGCTTGGTGCTGAAGAAGGGCTCAAACGCTCGATCGACGGTTTCCTCGTCCATCCCAGTGCCCGTATCCGCGACACGTAGGCGAACGTATGAACCGGGCACAACGACAGGGTGCAGCGTCGCGTATTCATCATCGACTGTGAAGTTGTCGGTATCAAGCTTGAGTGTTCCACCGTCCGGCATGGCGTCGCGTGCGTTGACAGCCAGGTTGAGAAGAATCTGCTCGATCTGACCGCGGTCCGCTCGCACGCTCTTCAGGTTGCTCACGCCATGCGTGATCAAATCCACGTGCTCGCCGAGCGTCCGGCGAAGCAGGGTTTCGACTTCACTGACGGTGCCGTTGATGTCCAGAACCTCGACGTTCCTCACCTCTCTCCGGGCAAAAGCGAGCAACTGATGGGTGAGACCGGCGGCACGTTCCGCAGCTGCGCCGATCTGACCGACGTCGCTCAGCACCGCGGTCAGGCGAAGGCGCTCATCCACCGGTCTTGTCTCGAGCTCCTTCGTAATCTCCTCCACCACAAAGCCGGCATAGTTGAGAATCGCGGCCAGGAGGTTGTTGAAATCGTGGGCGACGC
>PLBR01000044.1 GCA_003135435.1 Nitrospira sp.
ATTGACATAGAGCCGGCGGCCAGGCTCTCCGTGATGCCCCTCGATCCGGCCGTTGCATCCAGGCGGGAGCCAGAACGTCGGCACGCCGGGTATGCGCCACTGCCCTCCGTGGCTATGCCCGCAGAGGATCAGATCGACGGCGTGGTGGTCTTCCAGCTGATCGAGAATGTTCGGCGCATGGGCCAGCAAGAGGGTGAAGCGNNGTGGTAGACAGCTCAAGTCGGCCCGATGCAGCGAGGGATCGTCGACGCCGACAATGGCGATCTCGCCGCAGTCCGTGGGAATGAAGGTGGCCTGATTGATCAAGAGGGTGATCTTGTGACGATCGGCGAGTTCGCAATACTGATCGATCGGCACGCCACTGTAGTGATCATGGTTGCCCAGGGTGACGAAGACCGGCGCAATCGCGCGCAAGCCGGCGAGAAATCGAAACACATGCGGCAGTCCCTCCGGCACGTTGAGCAGGTCGCCGGTAATAAAGATCCAGTCAGGGCGAAGTTCGCCGATGGCGGCGACGATGAGATCATGCCGTGGTTGATAGCGGTCGAGATGCAGATCACTTAGATGGACGGCCCGCCGCCCGGCCAAGGGGCCGTGCACATAGGTGAGCCGGGAAATTTCGTGTGTGGAGAGTCCGACTTCCCAATGGGGAACGAGACGAAAGAGCCGGTAGAGCGGTTCGCTGAGACAATATCCGATGAAGGAGCGGGCTCGATCGGGCCAGGACCGTGCGCGTCGTGTCATCCCATCACTCGATCCAGCTCGACGCGATCGGAGGGGGTCACGCGATAGCCACGTTCATAGAGATCGCTCATGCCTTGCATCAAGGCGTCCATGTTGCGGCTGTGGTACCAGCTGTCGAACCGTTCCGTGAGTGCCGTGATCTGCTTCGGCGTCGGATCCCCGTCATAGTACGAGAGTGTGAGGGAGTGGAGCAAATCTTGAAGTTCGGCGGGACTGTAGCTCGCATCATCATTCCGGTCGGCGACCAAGGCGAATTGGTAGAAGGTCAGACTGACCGAGAGCAACGTCTGTGTCTTGGCAAAATCATCTCGCGCATCGTTTATCCCGTTTGGATAGTTGCGCAGACAATCCACTTCGGGCTGGGAGACAGGAGTCATGTTCCAACTGATTCCCTGCACGGCCGGGAGAGGCGTCTTTTTCGCCTTATAAAACAATGAGACACAGTTGTTCGCTTGCGCAAAGGCCTGTTTGTCTCTGTGGATCTGCCGGGCGATGTGTTGGGTGAACTGTTGAAAGATCGCATTCTCTCTACCCCACGAGTCCCCTGGGAGCAGAGCACACATCAGAACGGTGAGGAATATCCCTGCAGCGAACAGGCGTGTCTTGGGCCATTGGATTATCGGAGGATGATGTTCGGAGCAGATTGTTCGGTAAAAGTCTGGGCGAAAAAACATAGGGAAAGTATACCATGCGAGTCGTCTCACCCCTATCGAGATTGACTGAGCGGTGAGGGCGATCACGCGCGAATGAAGAAGAGGTCTCTTGCACCATGACCATGCCGTTTTTGACAGCCGCATTGCCGGGCATCGGTGGACAGATGCGGGCTCTTCCGGAAGACTTCCAAGTCGAGGAACGTCCACTCTATCTCCCGTGTGGCGAGGGGGAGCATCTCTACGTCAAGATCAGAAAACGCCTGCTCTCGACTCCGGATCTCGTTCTGCGACTCTCTTCGGTCTTGGGTGTGAAAGCGCAAGCGATCGGTGTGGCGGGCCTCAAAGACGCCCGGGCCGTGACCACGCAGATGGTCTCGCTTCTAGGCGTCACGCCTGACCGGTTGGATCGACTGAAAGTGGACGAGCAACTATTGTCCGTGGAGGTGCTGGGTCGGCATCGCAATCGCTTGCGTCCGGGTCATCATGCAGGCAATCACTTTCGGTTGGTGATTCGGGATGTCGCCACGCACGCCCGCGAGACGGTGCCCCTGGTCACGGACATACTGGTGCGACGAGGCGTGCCGAACTATTTTGGCCCGCAACGGCAAGGGCGGAGCGGACAGAATTACCAAATCGGAGCTGAATTACTAGTGGACCGTTCTCGTCGAAACAGGCTGAGCCGGTCCAAGCGCATGTGGTACCTCAACGCCTATCAATCGCACTTCTTTAATGACATGTTGGCCAGACGCCTGGATCGACTCGATCGTATCCTGGTTGGAGACTGGGCCATGAAGATGGAGAACGGCGCCTGTTTTCTGGTCGAGGATGCCACGCAGGAACAGCCACGGGCCGACCGGTTCGAGATCAGTCCCACCGGCATCTTGTTCGGGTCGCGCGTGTCGTGGGCCGGTGGAGAACCGGGCGAGATCGAACGGGCCGTGGTCGCTGAGAGCGGGGCCACGCCGGAGAGTCTTACCGAAGCCGCGAAGGCCTGCGGGTTTCGCGGTGAACGGCGCTCGCTCCGAATCCCTCTTGCCGATTTGGAGTGGGCTTTGGAGGGGCCGGTGCTCACTCTCTCCTTTTCACTCCCACCCGGTGCTTATGCGACCAGTGTTCTGCGCGAACTCATGAAGACCGACTCGCAGGCTGCTGAAAATGTCCGCTAGCGTCGTTTTCGGCTCGTGAAATCCTCAACGTACCCCACCCGGGGAAAGAGCTGTTCCTGTAGCTCGGGGTTGGGCGGGTGAGAATGCTACGCCTCCGGTGTTCGCTCGCCTGCGGCCTTGCTAGCGGAGCATTTTGAGCAGCCTGCGTAGCGTAATTCTCGGCTCGAACAAATCCTCAACATAGGCAAGAGGCTACGCCTCCGGTTTCTTCTCGCTTGCGGGCTTGCTTGAGAAGAGGCGCGCGTCGGCGCGCCAGGGTTGGGTGGGTGAAGGGTGAGCATTTTGAGCAGCCTGCAGGGATTGCTACATCTTGCGGACGTGATTCAGCGCTTCGCGAGTCTTCGGCGCATAGTCAAGATCTGATCTGCAGCGGTTGAAACTGGGTGGTAGAATCTGTGCGTAGCCTACCAGGGTGGGAGTTTGATCTATGATGCAAGACCAAGAAACAGTCCTGCTCCAAGGGCATATCATCGATTCGCTGATCCTGGCGAAGGTCCTGGACACGATTCTGATGATGGGCGGAACATTCGATCTTCAAGATATGCAGATCGGTAAAACCCGCGAGGAGCCGTCGCGTGCCAGGATTATCGTGCGGGCCTCGTCTGCGAAGCTGCTCAGCGAGATTATCCATGCCATTCAACCCCACGGCGCGTCGGTCGAGAGTGAACGGGATTGCCGGCTGAGTGCGGCACCGGCGGACGGCATCTTTCCCGACGAGTTCTATGCGACAACCCATTTACCCACTCAGGTGCGGGTGCATGATCAGTGGGTAGAGGTGGAGGGGATTGAGATGGACCTGGGCATTCGTGTGGACTCGGTTCGTCTGAATGCGAGGACTGTTCCGATGGGAGAGGTGAAGGGGGGAGATCAGATTGTGGCCGGTCGTGAGGGCGTGCGGGTAATCCCGTTGCAACGGCCCCGTGACCGCGATGTGTTCAGCTTCATGGAATCGCAGGTCTCGTCCGAGCGTCCCCATGGGCATGTAATCAGCGACATCGCCAAGCGCCTCGCGCAGTTGCGAACAGGGTTCCGAGAGGGGAAAGCGGGTAGCAAGGTGCTGCTGGCGGGAGGCCCGGCGATTGTTCACGCCGGAGGGCGCGAGGCGTTGACATGGCTCATCGATGAAACATTCATCCATGTCTTGTTCTGCGGGAATGCGCTGCCCGCTCATGATATGGAGGTCGATCTCTACGGAACGTCCCTCGGCTATGGGCATGCGGCAGGTCGCGTCGTGCCGCATGGGCATGAACACCATCTGCGAACCATTAATCGGATCAGGGCCATCGGCAGCATCGAGGCAGCGGTCAGGTCGGGAGTCATCAAGACCGGGATTATGGCGGCCTGCGTCAGACGGGGTGTCCACGTCGTCATGGCCGGCACGATTCGCGATGACGGCCCGTTGCCCGGCGTGATCACGGATTCGGTAGAAGCCCAGGCAACCATGCGTAGGGCAATTCCCGGTATCGGACTGGCCTTGCTCGTCGCCTCGACGCTGCACGCGGTGGCGACGGGCAATTTGTTGCCTGCCACGATCCCATCCGTCTGCGTCGATGTCAATCCGGCAGTCCCGACGAAACTCGCGGATCGAGGAAGTTTTCAAGCTGTCGGGCTGGTCATGGACGCCGCGTCGTTTTTGCGCGAGCTGGCGCGCGAGCTAGGATGGAAGCCATGAGTCGCTTGCTGGTCTGCCCACCGGATTATTTCGGTATCGAATACGAAATTAATCCGTGGATGCGCCGTTCGAACGCCGTCAATTCAGATCAAGCTGTCCGCCAATGGCGGCATCTCATGGAGGTGCTCGAACAGGACGTGGGCGCGGTTCTGGAACGGATGAAGCCGGTGCCGGGACTGCCCGACCTAGTGTTCACGGCGAACGCCGGCATTGTCGTTGGACGTAAGGCCGTGCCGAGCCGTTTTCGCTATCCGGAGCGGCAGCGAGAAGAGGCGTACTTCGAAGACTGGTTTCGCGGGCAGGGGTACGAAGTCGTGACGCTGGATCCGGGCCGCTTCTTCGAGGGGGCCGGGGACCTCTTGGGATTTCCCGACACCTGGTTTGGTGGGTACCGACAGCGATCGGACATCCGTGTGTTCCCGACGCTCAGCGACTGGTTTCACCGAGAGATCATTCCGCTTGAACTGGTCGACAACCGGTTCTATCACCTCGACACCTGCCTGTGCCCCTTGAGCGGCGGTGACCTCCTGTATTTCCCTCCCGCCTTCGATCGCTATGGGCGTGAGGCTCTTGCCGAACGGATCGTTCCTTCCAGACGTCTCGTGGTGCCGGAAGTTGAGGCTCTCAGGTTTGCCTGCAATGCCGTCTGTGTCGGGAAACACGTCGTGCTGCCCGCAGGCTGTCCGGAAACAGAAGCCCTGTTGACTTCGCGCGGCTATCTTCCTCATCCAGTCCCGCTCGATGAATTCATGAAGTCCGGCGGGTCGGCGAAGTGTCTTACTCTGGCACTCGACTAATTCAAACGTCACTGGTCAGCAGTCAATAGTCACTGTCAATGGCTGAGGACGGTTCACCATCTTTTCACCTACCAATGACTGATGACTATTGACCCGCTAGGGTTTTTGCCGGAAGAGGAACGCGCCGTAGAGCCCTGCGATGGCGATGGTAACGAGTTCAATCGTCAGCAGCAGCCGGCTGACAATGGCGTCCAGTGTGGGGGGCGTTAAGATGAAATGCATGCCGAGGAATTCGGGAGGCTGTGACGGCGGGGTTTCCCAGGGTGGGAATAGAATCGCGAGGGCCAGCATAGCCACCATGCCATAGAGGAATTCAAAGTTGAGCTGTCCCGGCCCAAGTATCGGGCGTGGTGGTGGTGGCGGTGGCGGCGGAGGGGCCTCAATTGGGTCGGCGTGAAGCCGTTGGCCGCACTGCGAGCAGTAGCGGCTAATCTCCGGGAGTTCATGTCGACAGGATGGACAAATTCTCATAGGCGGCTCCGTGCCTAGGCTACACGGAACCACGTTGGTTTACTAGATGGGGCGGGATTGGATCTGCGCACCACTTAGAAGTGGTAGCCAATGCCGATGGAGAGGGTGAAGGCGCTGTAGGTCGCTCGAAATCCGAATGGGTCAGCGTTTGGATCGCTATCGTTTGAGGTGTAGCTCATACGGGCGCGGCTGTATTTCCCTTCCCCGAACAGGGTCCATTGGCGCGTGAGGTAGTATTGCGCACCTACTTCAGTGTTGAAGCCGATTGCCATGCTCGATTGCCCTGGAGGTGCAGTGGGACCTTTCAATGAGGAGAAGAACAGTGAGGGCCCGATTCCAATGTAGGGCTGAAGACGATAGCCAGGATAACGGAAGATCACATCTGTATCCCAGATAACCACACGCTGACTCAGACCCGATAGGGTTGGCGTGGTGGCCGACCCGCCTGGGCCTGAGAACGTGACCGAACCTTCTTTGACGTTTGGGGTTGTGTAAGACAATCCGGTCTCGATGCCCAACCAACGGGCTTTCGTAAAGTAGTGTCCGAGCTTGGCACCCACCATCGCGGAGCTTTTTAAGGGCTGGTTTGAGATATCGAGTCCCCCCAATCCATCTTGTGTGACCGTGCCGTTGCTCAGACTCTGCGGGAGGGTCACGCCGAACTGCCCCGCCACGTAGGATTCTCCATACGCCTGAGGCGCAAAGAGAACAATCGGCACCAGCAGACCCGTGATCACGAAACGCCTTGTCAATCGTGCGGTTTTCATTGCCATCTTTCTTGCCTTCATCTGTAACGACACACTCTTTCATACTAATCGTCCGGTGCATCCGGACGAAGGAAAATGTGAAATCGAACAAGGAAGGAGCAAGGCATGTGCCACCTCAGCCCTCCCGACCCTGTTTTGGCAGGGCTGTGGAGCCTGGCTGAACTTGACAAATTTCAAAGACTGCCTCTCATTCATTGACAGGTGAAAGAACCGCTTCCTATAATCCGCGTGGTTCGCAAATCCTATTGATATTGCCCCTTCCGTCATAAGCACTTTTCGATCATGCCATCCATCCATCGCATAGGAGTCATCGGGGCCGGTGCTTGGGGCACTGCCCTGGCGAAACATCTGGCGGAGAAAGGTCTCGAAACTCGGCTCTGGGCCTATGAACGAGAGGTCGTGGATGCGATCAATGGGAAGCACGAGAATCCGGTCTTTCTGCCAGGCGTGGCGCTCCCCCCATCGCTCATCGCCACCGGATCGTTGGCGGATCTCACCGAGCAGAGCGAGGGGCTGCTCTTCGTGGTGCCGTCCCACGTCGCACGTCCTGTGCTGTGCGAGCTGGTCCGGTCCCTTTCCACTCCTATCCCGTTCATCAGCGCGACGAAGGGGGTTGAAGAAGATACGTTGAATTTGATGACTCAGGTCATGACCGAAGTACTTCCTCCTGCCATGCAACGGGACCTCATGGTGTTGTCCGGTCCGAGCTTCGCGACAGAAGTCAGTGCAGGGAAACCGACGGCGCTCTGTTTAGCCGGGAGCAGCGAGGGACTGGTCAAGACGTTCCAGGCCGCGTTTATGACACCGGCCTTTCGCGTGTACGCCGACGACGATGTATTGGGCGTCCAGCTTGGCGGTGCGCTCAAAAACGTGATGGCGCTTGCGGCCGGCGTGGTGGATGGATTGGGCCTCGGCCATAATGTGCGGGCGGCGTTGATCACGCGCGGATTAGCGGAAATGGTGCGGTTGGGCGTCGTGATGGGCGCGGATCCAAGAACGTTCTACGGGCTATCCGGCGTCGGCGACTTGGTGTTGACCTGCACCGGAGCCCTGAGTCGGAATCATACGGTGGGAGTCCGTCTCGGGAGGGACGAGCGGCTGGAGACGATTCTCAGCGGCATGCAGGCGGTGGCGGAAGGCGTGCGGACGGCGAAGGCGGCGTTAGGATTAGCGCGACGTCATCGTGTCGACATGCCGATCGTGCAAGAGATCAACGCGGTGTTGTTCGAGGGGAAGTCCTGCCGGAAGGCGGTGACGGATCTAATGGAGCGTGACGCAAAGCCGGAGAAAGGGCAGGCGTGAATCCTGAGGCGCTTGAACGACTGCTGACCAAGGTGCGAACGGGCACCCTGTCTGTGGCAACGGCTATCGGGCAGCTCCGCACGTTGCCCTATGAAGATCTCGGGTTTGCCTCGGTCGATCACCACCGGTCGGTGCGGCAGGGATTTCCCGAGGTTATTTTCTGCGAGGGGAAGACGTCGGCCCAGATTCGCGCCATTGCGAAGGCGTTGTTGAAACATCATCGCCCGTTGTTGGCGACGCGCGCGACTCGCCAGGTCGCCACGCTCATTAAACGGCTTGATCGTCGAGCGGTCTATCATGACGAGGCGCGCATCGTGGCGATCCGTGACCCCAAGCGGCGGCTGCGGGGGCATATCTTGGTGATTACAGCCGGCACCTCGGATATTCCTGTCGCGGAAGAAGCAAGAGTGACGGCGCAGGTAATGGGGAGTCGGGTTGAGACGCTCTATGACGTGGGCGTGGCCGGCATTCATCGGTTGCTGGAGCGTCAGAACCGACTGATGCAAGCCCGGGTGGTCGTGGTGGTAGCAGGGATGGACGGAGTCTTACCAAGCGTGGTCGGCGGGTTGGTTCCCTGTCCAGTCGTTGCCGTGCCGACGAGTCGAGGCTACGGCGCGAGTTTCGGTGGACTTGCTGCGTTGTTGACGATGCTCAACTCCTGCGCGGCGGGGGTCGGCGTGATGAACATCGACAACGGATTCGGGGCCGGCTGTCTTGCGCACCGGATTAATGTGCTGGAGTAGGCGTGAAATGTGAGACGTGAAAAGTGAAACGATAAGAGGTGAGTTCCTGATGAACACCTCTCACGTTTAACGTTTCACTTTTTACGGCTATTATTTTACTTCTATTGTTCCGCGTTTCGGCCAGGCAACCATCTGAGTCCTGGGACCCTTCTCGCCGTTCGCCAGCAACTTGGCGCGCACTTCGAAATGATAGAGCCCTGCTCCCGATGGGATCTTCTTCTGGTCCAGCCCGTCCCACGTCAGCGCGACGGAGATTTGTGGAGGGGCGGCGCCGTCGGTCGAGGCGGCGTGCGGCTCCAGTGGTTTACGCGTGGTCAGAAAACGGAGCGAATTTTGCGACGGCGACGTGATGAATGAAGAGACTTCCAGCAGGGTTGCGCCGTTCAGCTCCTTGGGCAGCTGGACCAAGGCAGAAAACTGCAACGAGCCGGACGAGATCGTATAGGGGTTGGGGGAGACTTTCAGGTCGAGAATCTTGAGCTCCGGTTCGGGACGCGGGCCCTGGTGGCGTTTCGATTTTGCCGAGGCGGCAGTCGGAGTCCAGAGCAGCAGCGCGGCGCAGAACAGCATCCAGGTGACCCGACCATTCCGCGATCCGAAGAACTCTGCGCAGGGCATGATCAAGGACCGGCAGATCGTCATAGGGTTCCGCGCGTTACCATCCTGTTGTTATTAGGAGCTTGTCCGACATTGACCGTTCTACTGCGGCGAACGATCCGCCACCATCTGCGTCGTTCTCGGCCCGTTTCCAAGAACCGTGAAACGTGAGGCGTGAAACGAGGGTCAGCCTCGGGCCTGCGGCCTCGCATCTGGTCGCATCCCCTTCGCCTCGTCACGAAGGCAATGTCGGACAGGCTCCTAGGCGCCCAGTCGGTGGGCGAGCGCAGTGGGGATAACACAGCGTTGATAGGCTGTCAATGCGTTCAAGCCCGCAAGATCCATGAACGCTTCTGCTGCCATCTCCAATCCCTGACTCAAGCGAGACGGGCGANNACTGGCAGGGACAGGGCTCACACGTCACGCAAGTCGCGCCACTCCGCGACAAGCGTTATGGGTCTTGCGGGCTTCTGAGCCGATTGCCGTTCGCAGGCGCCTTGGGTAAGATGGGCGCGGTTTGAACGGACCAGAGAAAGGACGCACGTGGACGCGCATATCCATTTTGATTGTTATTCCGGTATCAGCGGCGACATGACCCTCGGCGCGCTTGTGGATGTGGGAGTCCCTTTTCCCGACTTGGTGAACGGGCTGAAACGACTCAGACTTTCAGGGTTCACGCTACGGAAGCGGCGAGTGCATCGAGGGGCGATTCACGCCACGAAGGTCGATGTCATCATTGCGAAGGGGTTGCAGCATCCGCTGTCCCTCAGGCGCATTCATCAGATCCTTGCCGCGAGCCGACTCTCGAACAAGATCAAGCAGCAAAGCCGATCCGTATTTGATCTATTGGCCGAAGCGGAAGGGCATGCCCATCGTGTGGCCAAGGATCACGTCCATTTCCATGAAGTGGGAGTCCTGGATTCGTTTGTCGATATCGTCGGTGGGCTGATCTGCTGTGATCTGTTGGGCGTGACGCGGGTGACGGCCTCTCCCGTCAATGTTGGAACGGGGACGCTGCAATCGGCTCACGGGCTCCTGCCGGTGCCTGGCCCGGCGGTCGCCATTCTGGCGAAAGGGATTCCAATCTACAGTGCCGGCCCTGCCCGTGAGCTCACCACGCCGACCGGCATGGCGCTGTTGCGCACGCTGACATCGGAGTTCGGCTCCATGCCGGTGATGATACCGACGGCCATCGGCTATGGAGCAGGCGATGCTGATCCCGCCGGCTGGCCGAATGCCTTGCGTGTGTTTCTCGCGCGACCGTCAGCCCGAGGCACGCGCGAACGGGATACCGTGATGCAGGTCGAAACTAATCTCGACGATGTGAACCCGCAAACGTATGAGTATGTAATGGAACAGTTATTCTCGCGTGGGGCGCTCGATGTGACGCTCACACCGGTCATCATGAAACGTGGACGGCCCGGCATCGTCCTGACCTGTCTAGTGGCTCCGGCGCAGCTGGATGAAATTCTTGATGTCTTGTTTGAGGAAACGACGGCATTGGGAGTCAGGATTCGTGAGGTGATGCGACAGATCCTTCCTCGGCGGTTTATCTCGGTGAAGGTGCGCGGGGGAGTCGTCCGGATGAAGATCGCCGATGTGAACGAGACGACGGCCAAAGCAGCTCCGGAATATCTCGATTGCAAGGGGATTGCCGAACGAACGGGCCGTCCCGTGAAGGAGGTGCTCGAAGACGCGGCCCTCGCCTATGCCAAACAGCGGGTAGCTCGGCCGACGGGCCGGGGATGACGGTCCTCCTCTACAGCCTCCTGTTCCTCGTCTCCGTCGCCGTGACGTTGGGAGCCTGCACGCTATTCACGAATGCGATTGAGTGGTTGGGCAAGCGATTCAATCTGTCCGAAGGCGCGGTCGGCGGTGTGTTGGCGGCCATTGGTACCACACTTCCTGAAACGTCGATCCCCATCATCGCCATTTTCTTCGGGGCCAGCCGTGCAGAAGCGGAGGTGGGGTTGGGCGCGATCCTCGGCGCGCCCTTCATGCTGAGCACATTGGTGATCCCCATCTTGGCCATCTTGCTGGTGGTCTACGCCAGACTTGGGAAGCGAACCGCCGCCTTCCGATTGAACTATCACGATGTGAAGGGCGATCTCTCCTTCTTCGTGGTGGCCTACAGCGTCGCACTGGGCTGTGTCTTTATCCCGTCTCGACCGGTGCACGTCATAGCCGCCGTCGGGTTGTTGAGTCTCTATCTCTATTACGTAAAGCTGAAGTTCAGTGAGGTTGCTGAGGAGGGGGGCGAGGGTGGTGGGCTTGCCCCGCTGTTCTTCGCTAGAAAGGCGTCAGTCCCGTCGTTTGGGCTTATCAGTCTTCAAGCAGTTTTTGGCTTGGCCGGGCTCGCATTCGGAGCACATCTCTTTGTGCTCGCCGCAGAAACGATTGCCGGGGCCTTGTCGATTTCGCCATTAATCCTGGCCCTCCTTGTCGCGCCCCTGGCGACCGAGTTGCCAGAAATGTCGAACAGTTTTCTCTGGCTCTACCGAAAGAAAGATCGCTTGGCGGTAGGGAATGTCACAGGCGCGATGGTTTTTCAGGGTACAATCCCGGTCTCGATCGGACTCCTGGGTACGGACTGGGCGCTGGCACCGACGGCATTGATCACCATGGTGCTTGCTGTGGTGGCGGCTACCTTCTTATTGGTGCAGGCTGCGTGGGGCGGTCTCTGGCGACCCTGGTTGCTGGGCGGGAGCGCCGTCCTTTATATTGGGTATGCGGTGTACCTCTATGGTTGGTGACCAGTTGAGAGGGTCTGTCTGGTCTTTCTGGTTTGTTTCGTTGGTGAGGTTTCAACGGGGAGCAAATCAATGAAGTCCCAACTAGACAAACCAAAAAAACGAAATAAACCAGAAAAACCAGCGCGGGCGACGCGTCCGCTATTAGGGATCACGATGGGCGATCCGGCTGGGATCGGCCCGGAGGTGATTGCGAAGGCTTTGACTCTGGTAAAGGTGCGACGACTCTGTCGTCCGCTGGTCATTGGCTCGTTTCCGGTGATGCAGCAGGTGGTTAAAAGCCTGAAACTCAAGATGGATGTGATTCGAGTGGAGGGTCACGAGGCGGTGCCTCCTCGGTCGAATCATCTCGCCGTGCTGGACCCGCTCGATCATCCCCTTGGGCGGTTCCCGCGAGGGGTCGCGGCGCCTGAGACTGGGGCGGCGTCCGTGTTGTTTATCAAGAAGGCCGTGGAGCTTGCGCAGCTTGGCTGCATCGACGGCATCGTCACCGCACCGATCAACAAAGAAGCGATCAACATGGCCGGCTGTCATTTCCCCGGCCATACGGAACTGTTGGCAGACCTGACCAAGACGCAAGAATCCGGCATGATGATTATCGGTGGACCGCTCCGAATCATGTTTGTGACGACCCACGTCGCGATCAAAGACTTGCCGACACTCCTCACCCAGGCCAAAATCGAAAAATCCATTAGACTGGCCCATCTGGCGTTGAGGGACCTGTTCGGAATCAAGAACCCGAGAGTTGGTGTCGCCGCGTTGAACCCCCATGCCGGAGAACATGGATTGTTTGGGGACGAAGAGGCGCGGGTCATTCTCCCGGCGGCTCGTGCGGCGCAGGCCCAGGGCATTCGTGCCAGCGATCCCTTGCCGGCTGATACGCTGTTTGGCAAGGCGGCGAGGGGTGATTACGACGGTGTGGTGGCCCTGTACCACGACCAGGGTTTGATTCCCTTAAAGCTCGTTGCCTTTGGCACCTGCGTGAACCTGACAGTGGGGTTGCCGATCATTCGCACCTCGGTCGACCATGGAACGGCGTTTGATATCGTGGGGAAGGGCATCGCAGACCCCGGCAGTCTGGTCGAGGCGATCACGCTGGCCGCCA
This sequence comes from Nitrospira sp., assembly GCA_003135435.1. Classification (GTDB taxonomy): domain Bacteria; phylum Nitrospirota; class Nitrospiria; order Nitrospirales; family Nitrospiraceae; genus Palsa-1315. The sequence continues at coordinate 12,768 of PLBR01000044.1, forward strand.
CGTTAGCCAAGAGGAGGTGAGGGGTCTGTCTGGTCTGTCCTGTCTATCTCGTCTGTCTGGTTCAAGCGTCTGCCGATAAAGACAAAACCAAACAAACCAAATAGACCGGACAGACCAGAAAGACCAGATAGACCAGATAGACTATCTCAAGAGGAGCCTATTGATGACCAACCAATCGGGCGCGGCGCTTCCCATGCTTGAGAAGCAATTGAAGGAATTAGATACGATTTTCCAAGAGACCATGGAGACGCTCAATACCGTCTCCGGAGCCGAGCGAGTGGCAAAATGGAAAGCCAGGACGATTGCGCTCATTACTGAATCCCTGGGCCAGAAAGAAGGGCAGATGTTTGCCGCCTTGCAGCCGGGACCCTCGTTTACCAACGACTTGGTGGAAGAGTTTACCGATCTCATCGACTATTTCCGAATCCCGCTTGCCGATCTGGCGAAACAACTGGCACAAGCCGCTCCTCGTCCTTCCGGCGGGAATTGACCAGTGTCGACTCCTGATCTCCCTCCCCCGAACAAGCGGCTCGGCCAAAACTTTCTGATCGATCCCAACATCGTGCGCAAAATCGTCGCGTTGGCGGAACTGGGCCCCCATGACCATGTGTTTGAAATCGGCCCAGGTCGCGGCATCTTGACCGAGGCCCTGGGCCACGCGGCTGGCCGTGTGACAGCGGTCGAAGTGGATTCACGGCTCCATGCCTATCTCGGAACCAGGCAGGCGGAGCTTCCGAATGTGGAGCTGGTCTGTGAGGACGCGCTGACCTATCCGGTCGAGAGCCTGCCGATTGGGACGGTCGTCGTGGCCAATCTGCCCTACTACATTTCGACCCCGTTGCTCTTTCGATTACTCGACCAGCGTGGCCGGTTTCCCCGGATGGTGCTCATGCTGCAGGCCGAAGTGGCCGATCGATTGGTGGCAAAGCCTGGCGGATCGGACTATGGCGTCCTCTCCGTGATGGCGCAGTACGCCGCCGAGATCACCAAATCGTTTCGTATCTCAGCCCAGTGTTTCCGCCCCAGACCAGAGGTGGCCTCGGCGGTGGCGCTGCTGCGCACGAAAGAGCGTACGAGGCTCAGTCAGCAGGAAGAAATCGCATTTCGCGCGCTCGTGAAGGCGGCCTTTGCACATCGAAGGAAAACGCTCGTCAACTCTCTGCGAGACGAAGGGTATCAACTTCATCCTGTTGCCGAGACATTGCAGCGATTGGATATTACTCCGACTCGCCGGGCAGAGACGTTGTCGGTTGAGGATTTCCTCCGGCTCGCTCGTGCTCTTGGTTAACGAGGTGCGAGATTATCTTGGGGCTCGCTGAGCCCGCATGATTCATGAAGGTTCGTCGCGAAAGCGTGCAGACGCAAAGCGAGACGGGCACCCGGATGCCGGGGACTGGCTCTGCCGTTTGCGGCAGTTGCTGTCCCGCTCTTCTACTTTCCTTCCACCGTCTTTAGGAGGTGGTCTGGATTGTCCCCCACTGCGGCCGTCGAACGAGCTTACAGATGATCCCTCCAAGCTCGCTCGTTAT
>PLBR01000124.1 GCA_003135435.1 Nitrospira sp.
CGGTTCTCGCGGACGAGCGTGACCCGGTATCGAGGCACGGCGTATTCATTGCTCGGCTTCGGCTGCCGTTGCCCGTTCAGCATGCCCTGGGAACCGTGAATGGCCATATCCGCCTCCTTCTTCAACACGATGTCTAGCCCCACCCTTCACAACACAGGGGTGGGGCGTCGAAGAAGCAGGCGGGATGGCGCTCTCGCGGGGGACAGGCCTGAAGTGGCACCCGGAAGGCCTGGCCGCTGCTCTGTAGCGCCGGCTCGCACCTACTGGGAGTGCATTCCGAATCCGACGCGGGCAGACATGCGGGCGCATCGTGGGGGGTTGGGGGTGTCGTCAGACTCCCCAGGTGTGTTTTTCTATGCTGCTGACGATCAAAGAACTCGCTGAACAGCTGCGAATCAAACCCTCGACACTCTATGCCTGGGCGTCACAGAGCAAGATCCCGTGCGTCCGCATTCATGGACTGATCCGATTCCGCCCAGAAGAAATCGAAGGATGGATGATGGGGTTTGCCAAGAGCCGACCCGCGCTGCCCGACTACAAGAGGTGCGGTGGCGACGTTGACGCGGTCATTGCGGCGGCGAAGCGGGCTATCTATAATCCCCGGCACGGGGAAACCGGACCAGCATTGAGCCCTAGGAAAGGAGAGTGAATGGGGCTCTATAAAAGAAATACGGTCTGGTGGATGAGGTTCAAGTATCACGGTCAGCAAGTGCGACGATCCACGGACACTTCGGATCGGCGATTAGCAGAGGCGATCCTCGCGAAGATCACGGTTGATATCGTCGAGGGTCGGTACTTTGAGAAACGAGAAGAGCAGGAACGGACGTTTGCGGAGCTGATGGATCGATATCTGAAAGAACATGTCAGGAAACAGATGAGTCAACGGTCCTTCAGTGGCTATACGAAGAACCTGCTTCCTTTCTTCCAAGGCTATACCTTGGCTCAAATTACGCCGAAGCTTATCGTGGCGTATAAAGCCAAGCGGTATGCGGATGGGGTGGCGCCGGCCACTATCAACCGTGAGCTCGCCTGCATGAAGAAGGCGTTTAACCTCGCCATCCGGGAATGGGAGTGGTGTCGGGAGAACCCTGTCGCGCGCGTCTCCATGGAACAAGAGCGAAATAGGCGGGATCGATGGTTGAGCACGGGAGAGGAAGAGCGNNCTGTTCGCATTGAATACAGGCATGCGGATGGGGGAGATTCGAGAGTTGACGTGGGAGGGAGTCGATCTATTCCGAAAAACGGTGACCGTGTTTCGGTCAAAGAACGGAGAGCGGCGAACCATTCCCATCAACAGTCTGGTACTCGATGTTCTGAAGAGCAAAGCCAAGGTGCGGTCGCTCAAGAGTGATTACGTGTTCCCGAGTGAGACGTTCACCCTTCTTGACGACAGCCATCTCCGCCGAGCGTTTCGTGGAGCGATGAAGTTGTGCCGTATCGAGAATTTCCATTTCCATGATCTGAGGCATACCTTTGCGACAAGGCTAGTGCAATCAGGGATCGATCTCTACAAGGTCCAATGTCTCTTAGGGCACAAGTCGCCGATCATGACCCAGCGTTATGCGCACCACTATCCGGAGAGTCTGCGCGAGGGAGTGGAAATGCTAGAGAAGTACCGTCTGGCTAGCACAGGGGGCACAAATTTAGCACACATGGCACAAACGGCAGGGCCGGCACTGGCGACTACTGGTGTAAGTTGTTGAAGAATTTGGTGGGCCGTGTAGGGGTTGAACCTACGGCCCGCTGATTAAGAGTCAGCTGCTCTACCAACTGAGCTAACGGCCCACCGGGTATGTGTGTAGCGGATATCTGTGTGCGGCTACTGTCCCTTGCCTGTTTGCTGGTGCGCCTGACAGGATTTGAACCTGTGGCCCTCAGCTCCGGAGGCTGATGCTCTATCCAGCTGAGCTACAGGCGCTCTCGCAACCAAGGTCGGTGACAGTAGCACAGGGTTTTAGCCTCTGTCTAGGCTCACAGGCTGCGGAAGAAGATTGTTATTTGGTTTATTTGGTTTGTCTCGTTTGTTTGGTTAAACAAGACCAACCAGATGAACAAAACAAACCAGATCATCCAGACAGACCTGGCTCACGAACATTCTGATCTATGGCTCGCCAGGAACCCGTAGGGCAGGAATACCTCCTCTCCTGTTGATCCGGTGGCCCGACGAAGCGCGTCCAGGGCGGCGGCTTCTTCCTGCACTAAGCGATCTTCCTCTTCTCGGAATGTGGAGGGGAGCCGCAAGATCGGGATGAAGGTTTGGACCTCGCAGGCGCCATGGGCCAGGCCGCGATCTTCTGTCGGGATGCCCATCGATCGGCAGACCAGCGGGCGGTGCTGGTAGACGCCACAGCGTCCGTTCGCCTCTAGCGCTGGACAGGGATGATGGTGAAACTCTGTGACTAACTGGTCGATCTCCTGATCGGACCAATCGTCGAGCAGATCGCGGTGGGTCAGTTGTGGGAAGGCCGTTTCCATCGCGGCGGTGTGCTCGATGGCGCGCTGTTCGATACGATGGCGGTGGTCCGGCGGGAGGCCGGCGAGTCCCTGTTGGAGGGTGTGGACGTCGAGGAGGGTGATGGGAAAGGGGCCGATGCAACAGCTGGTGCAGCCGAGTCGGCAGGGTACTTCGCCGAGCAGGGCGGCGGTTGCCCGCTGGAACCAGTGGTCGGTTTTTTGATACAGCGGAGCAGGGTCGGGTGGAGTGGGACCTAGGAGCCTGTCTGACATGGCGGCTCATTCCACTTTGATGGAGAGATCGACGATGAGATCGCCCTTGAGTGAGTAGAAGCCCTGGTTATCGATCTGGACGATTCCGTTGCACTGGTCTTGGTAGAACTCCAAGATCCATCCGTTGAAGTCATAGCCCTCATCGGTCATATCATTCTTGGCGAACCGGGTGGTGAGCACAAACCGCGCGCGCTCCACGTACTCGCGCACGAGTCCTGCTTCGATATCGTCGTGAGCGGAGAGGAGGTTTACGAACTGCTGCTTCTCTGTGTCGAACACGTCTTGATAGGTGCCTCGATCACGGACACAGAACACTTGAATCGGTTTTCGGTTGCGATCGTAACCGAGCGTCACCTGGACCCAGGCCCATTCATCCAACAGGGTTTCGTCCATGTCCGGCGGAGTAATCGGAGTCTGACCACGTGACTTGAGAAACTCCAAGAGCAAACGGAGCGGGGGTGAGTTTTCCTTCTGACAAAACACGCGAGAATAGTGGTACAGCTCTGGCTGTGCGGCGTCGGCCGGTTGGGCGGTCGATGGCAGAATGGGTAGTTCTTTTGCCATGCTAGCGGCTCCGAGGGTACGGCAATAGTGACTCACGAATATGATAGAACGTTGCACTGTACGCGGGCTGGTCTCGAAACTGCAAGAGGCCGGTGAAGGCTTTTCCCTACGCCTGGTCTGTGTTTTTCTGGTTGACAGCATCGGGGCGGTTGGATAGACTCCCGCAGGTTTTCGCCGCTTCCAGCGACACGACTATTCGTTCATGAATGTTTATCGAGTCTGAGCGGAGTCAAGCGGGGCGAGTTCACTTACAATTCACCATCTTCGTTTTTTAAGGAGGTTGCTAGTATGGCTAAATCAATGACCAAGTCGCAGATTGCCGATTACCTGGCCCAGAAGACCGGGTTAACCAAGAAGGCGTCCGTCCAGCTCATGGACGACTTTGCCGCCTTGGCCTACAAAGAAGCGAAGAACGTTTTCGTAATACCTGGGATCGGGAAGCTCGTATTGGCGAACCGCAAGGCCCGCATGGGACGGAACCCACAGACGGGTGAGGCCATCAAGATCCCAGCCAAGCGTGTGGTCAAGTTCCGCGTGGCCAAAGCCGCCAAGGACGCGATCCTCGGAAAGAAGTAAGCGGAGATCGTTCGGCGCAGATCGTATGTGACGCGCCTGTTTACTGCTTCATTCACGCCGCATGAAGAACCAAAGGGCCGGCTCCCCGAGAGGGGCGCCGGCCCTCTACTTTTGTGGGCTCGTTACATCGAGGGACCGAGCCCGGTTCCTCCCATGCCGTCGTGCCCCACCAGTCGAATCGCGTCGCCGTTCTGAACCAGTGAATCCTCACTGGCGATCTTCTTATTGATGGTCACCAGCACTTTCTTTTCGCGAATGAGTTGGAGGAGATGGTGCAACTGAACGCCCTGCCGCTGGATTACCTGGCGGACGGACATGGGGGACGGAACTTCACAGGCGAAGTCCCGTTCGCCATCGGCGGTTTGAAGCTGGCCCATCAGCGAAATGGTAATCATGGTCGGACACTCCGTATCTTCAGTCGTGACATCCGTCTGGGCGGCAGGGGCCTAGCCCGCACTATTCATGAAGGTTCGTCGTGAAAGCGTGCAGACGCGAAGCGAGACGGGCACTTGGAGACGTGAAGCCCTGAGGCATACTCGTGCAGTATGTCGAAGGGCTGAACGGCGAGACTGTCCGTCATAGCCGCGGATCCGCGTTTGCAGCAGAAGCTTCATGAATAATGCGGCCATGGTGCCCGTTGACTCCGTGCCGGTCGCCATCGATAATACTCTTCCATGCCATCGTTGGATATCCAGAATTCCGGGATGCCGGATTTGCAATTCGTCCTGTTCGTGTCGGCTCTCTGCACGGCTGATCTCACGACACTGAATGTGCCGTCGGAACTTCGAACCACTCTCTTCGACCGTTGTTGGTCGTTCACCCATACCGAGGCGCCGCCGACTGATCCCAAGAAGCGTGTGCTCGATCTTCGCGAGGGCACGGAGTTGACGCTGGAAGCCTGTCTGTCTACGATCCGCTCGTTGCTGACTGACGCCGGCATTCATACTCTCACCTGGGACCATCCGGTGAGTGAGCCGACCCGCGGGAGCACGCCGGCCGCGAAGCCGTTGATTGATCGGCTTGGGCAATTGTACCCCGATCTTCCTGAGATCGTCGATCCCGAAAAACCGCCGTTTGGTTAGCCAAGCGAGACAGGCGGGGGCTCGAGGTCAGAAGGCCGAGTTTTCGGAACTTCGAACCCCGACCTTCAGCCTTCGAACCGCGCCCGTCCCGCGTATGAGAGACAGACAAGAAGACGAAGAGGAGCATCGTGCAGGTCACTACAACAAATATCCCAGGCGTATTGCTGATTGAACCGGATGTCTTCCGCGATCCACGGGGGCTCTTTCTCGAAACGTACCATGCACGTCGGTACGGGGACGCCGGTATTCCAGGCCCTTTTGTTCAGGATAATTATTCACAGTCTATGCGGGGCACGTTGCGCGGGCTCCACTATCAAGAGCCGTACGCGCAGGGGAAGCTCGTGATGGTGACAGACGGAGCCGTCTACGATGTCGTGGTGGATATCCGAAAGGGGTCGCCGAGCTTTGGCCGGTGGTATGGAGCCGAGCTCTCGGCGGAGAATCGGTGCCAGGTCTATATGCCGCCAGGTTGTGCGCATGGATTCTGCGTGATCAGCGACCGCGCCTCGTTCCTGTACAAGTGCACGGACTATTATGCGCCGGGTGATGAGCGGGGCATCATCTGGAACGATCCGGCCCTCGCCATTCCCTGGCCGGTCGCGACACCCATCTTGTCCGCCAAGGACCGTATCTACAAATCCTTGGCCGAGATGGAGTCGGAGTTGCCACGGTATCGACCGGCATGATGACGGGCTCCAAGAGTCCATTGATTCCACGAGGACGGCTATGTTAATCACCGGGGGCATAGTGGTAAGATCCCGGTCACGATGACGGCACGATTTCTTAGCATAGGGAGGAGGACGCAATGGGGAAAAGTTTGAAAGGGACCAAGAGCCACGACAATCTCAAGGGCGCATTTGCCGGCGAGTCCCAGGCCAATCGGCGCTATCTCTATTTCGCCCGGCGGGCGGACATCGAGGGTTTTCCTGATATCGGAGGCTTGTTCCGCGATACGTCCGAGGCAGAAACAGGCCATGCGTTCGGGCACCTGGATTTCTTGAAGGAAGTCGGGGATCCGGCGACCGGGGTGCCGATCGGCAATACCGAAGCCAATCTGAAGTCGGCGGTCGAAGGCGAAACCTACGAGTACACGCAGATGTACCCTGGCATGGCCAAAACGGCTCGGGACGAGGGATTCCCTGAACTGGCTGAATGGTTCGAGACGCTCGCCAAGGCGGAGCGGTCCCATGCGAATCGCTTCACGAAGGGGCTCGACAGCCTGAAGCAGCTCTAGCTCTGTTCTCTGTCTGACATCACGAGGGTGAACTGGGGCACCCCAGTTCACCCTTTGTGCGTTCCGATCTTGTATTCACAGGACCTCACAGGAGACAATGGGCACTGTGAATGGTCTGAGCCTGATCAATCCCATCGATCCCGCGCAGCTCCAGAAAGATACGCAGCGCATCTATGAAGTCTGTGAAGGCTGCCGGCGCTGCTTCAATCTTTGTCCGTCGTTCAACACGCTGCTCGACGGCATCGATCGTTATGAGGGCGATGTCGCTAAGCTCACGCCCACCGATCACCATCAGGTCGTCGATGAGTGCTATTATTGTAAGCTTTGCTACAACCACTGTCCTTATACGCCGCCGCATCAGTATGCCCTCGATTTTCCCCGCTTGATGATCGCGTGGAAAAAGCATCTGGCCGCGACGCGCGGGGTGGGCTGGCGTGATTCGTTGTTGATCAAGACGGATTTGATCGGTACTCTTGGGAGTCTGGTGGCGCCGGTTGCCAATTGGGTGTTGGGTCTCCGGTTCCTTCGGGGGCTGATGGAATCGTGGGTCGGCGTGCATCGGGATCGACAGGTCCTGCACTTCTCTCCGGAGACGTTTACCTATTGGTGGAAGCGTCGAGGGGCGGCACAGGTTCCCGCCTCCGCGCCGCGGAAGGTTGCGCTTTTTGGGAGCTGCCTGATCAACTATCAAGCGACCGATATCGGCAAAGCGACGATTCAAGTCCTCGAAAAGAACGGCGTGCATGTCGTGATCCCCGAACAGCGTTGTTGCGGCATGCCCTCGTTCGATATCGGCGATACGGCGGCGATTCAGCAGGCCGCCGCGGCGAATGTCGCGTCGTTTTTGCCTTGGGTGGAGAAAGGCTACGAAATTGTCGTGCCGGTGCCCAGTTGCAGCTTGATGTGGAAGCGGGAATATCCCGAGATCGTCGGTGGGCATGCGGTGCAGCGCGTGGCGGAAAGGACGTTCGATGTTTGTGAATATCTCATGAAGTTGAAGCGGGAGGGCGCCCTGGCCACCGACTTTCAGCAGAAGCCCGGGCGGGTGGCCTACCAGGTTCCGTGCCATCTGCGGGATCAGAACATCGGATTCAAATCCAAGGAACTTATGGAATGCGCCGGCGCGCAGGTCGAGGTGATTGAGAAGTGTTCAGGCCACGATGGCTCATGGTCCGCCAAGACGGAGTTCTTTCCCCTCTCGATGCTGATCGCGCAGAAGGCTGTTCGAGTGATCGAACAGACTCCGGCAGATCTTGTGGCCTCCGATTGCCCACTGGCGGGATTGCAGTTGGATCAAGCCGGCGCCATGGCCCATGCCGGCGGCAGGCCGACGAAGCATCCGATTCAAATCGTGCGCGATGCCTATGGGTTGCGAGCATGAACCCATTGACTCCCCGAGACCTCTTGCCCATGGCAGACTATGAACAACAGCGGGAGCAGTTCCGCTCGCAGATCATCGCGCTCAAGCAGCGGCGCCGGATTTCCGTTGGGCCGCTCGTCATGCTCGTCTTCGAAAATCGTGAGACGTTGCGGTTTCAGACCCAGGAAATGATCCGGGTTGAGCACATCCTCGATCCCCACAAAGTCCAAGAAGAATTGGATGTCTATAATGCCCTCATGCCGGGGTCTGGTGAGTTGAGCGCCACGTTGCTGATTGAGCTTACGGAGCAGGACCGGATGAAAGAATGGCTCGATGTGTTCATGGGACTCGATCACGGAGAAACCGTCGCGATCCGCGCCGGGACCGAGCAGGTTTTCGGGCTTTTCGAAGGCGGCCACAGTCATGAAACCAAAATCAGCGCGGTGCATTTCGTCCGTTTCCGGCCGACCGCGTCGATGACAACCGCGTTCGCAGACTTGCATGTGCCGGTCGTGCTGACGGCGCATCATCACGCATACCACGCCGAAGCGCCTGTTCCTGGGAGCATGCGCGAAGAGTGGCTCAAGGATCTGAGGTAGCATGGCCTCTGTCGTACTGACGAAACGTATCGAGTTTGCGGCGGCGCATCGCTATATCAAGGCTGAATGGGATGAGGCCAAGAACCGTGCAGTGTTCGGCCCCTGCTACAACCCGCCGGCGCACGGACATAACTACATGGTCGAGGTGACGGTCTTAGGCGAGGTAGATCCGAAGACCGGCATGGTCGTGAATCTCTTCGACTTAAAGCGCATCTTGCTCAATGTGCTCGAGGAATTCGACCATAAGAATTTGAACCTGGATATGCCCTACTTCGAGGGCCGGATTCCCACGTCGGAAAACCTGGCACGCGTCCTCTGGACCAAGCTGGACGTGCAGAAAGACATCGGCACGCTCCACGCGATTCGGTTGTATGAGGATGAAGACCTGTATGCCGAGGTGACGGCGGTGGCCGGGCTCGATGTTGCCAGCGTTACGCGACGCTACTCCTTCACGGCGGTGCAGGATGGAAGCCAGGGCCCCGAGTGGGACTGCTTCGTGACGGTCCATGGCACCATCGATCCCGTGACCGGTATGGTGACGGATATCGGTGCCCTCAACCGTTTGGTCCAAGAAAAGGTGGTGCAGGCGTTCGACCGTCACGACCTTCGTCGGGCCCTCGGGACTCAGACCGTGACCGGCGAGCAGCTGGTCGAACACATCTGGAAACAACTGGCCTCTTCTCTCTTGTCGGGAAGACTGTCGAATGTTCGTCTCGTTCAGTCTCGGAACCTGTCCTTTGAATACGTAGGCTGACGCGTCTGTGTACGTTTGGTCCGGGCGTTCTATGAGTACACGTCTTATCTATGCGCTGCTGATGGTGTGCCTCTCGTGGACGGCAGTGGCCTGGTCTGCCGAGGAAGGGGAGGCGATCGAGAGGACCGTCAAGGAAGCCGCCATGGCATCCGCGATCTTCTCCGAAACCAGAGACAAGCAAGCCGTGTTGAAGCTGTACACCAAGGACTATATCGGTATTCAGGATGGCGAGACGGAGACGCGGGACTCAATTGAGAAGTCGCTGGCGGACTATGAATCTGAACTCGATAAGGGAAGCACCCTGCGCTTTATCAGCGCGGTGTCGAACCTGCATGTTCGGATGCCGGGCCCAACGGCTTGGGCTACCTACGACTACGTGTTTCAGGCGATCAGAAAAGGCGAACTTGAAGCGCAGGATTCCGGACAATGCACCACACTCCTACGCAAGGAAGGCTCGACCTGGCTCATTCAGCATGAACACTGTTCCAAAGCGCGACCGATGAAATAGCATCCGGCCTCTGAGCCGCGGCCTGTGGCATTCGCTAGACATTCCCATTTCCTCTTCAGCATCGCACTCATAACCTCGGCGCTCGATCCAACCGCCTTGCGATTGCCGAGAGACCAGTCCATTGCGCAAGGCCTCGGCTGACTCCCCCGCGCTCAGCTGATGAAAGCCGCCGGTATTGTGTTGTGGTTTGCACACGGATACATAGTACTCATATCCGTTGCGTTAGATGTCTGACTCCATGACTGAAATATAAATAAGGAATTGGAGTGGTTTGACCGAAGATTCATGAGCAAGAAGCCTGCTCGGCCCAGTAGGGCCGAGCAGGCTATGCAACCGTTACGGGCGTTACGGAAATGTTGTTTCCGGGTAGAGCGGCGGAATCGTATACCCGGCGGTCCCGAGAATACTTGACCTTTCGCCTTCAGCCTTGTTTTGGAGGCCTCCGAGGACTGCCGCGGATTGGGCTGAAATCAAGTTGCTATCCCCGAAGACAACTCCTCCCATCGAGGTAAATGTATGGGATGGTCCCACTACGAGGTTGTGTGATCCGACGCGTAGTAACCCATTCCCCTCGTTGTATCCCACGATCAAGTTGCCCCGGCCCGTTGCTCCGCCTGCCTCAAAGGTAGTGCCCGACCCGCTCTGGACATGGACGTTCGCGCCATGGAATATCACGTGAGGCCCTTTTAGCCCAAATCGCATTTCCGCAACTGGAGTAACTGTTACGTATTTGGCCAGTTCGACAAGCACAGGGTCGACACTGCCTCCACCAGGTGCAGGGGTCGCGAGGGCTTTGACACTAGCAGTGAGACTTAAGAGTTGAGCATTTGCGGTGGCCAAGCTGGCCTTCAAACTGTCGACCTCCGTCTGCAAAGTCTCAAGGGAACGGGGGATGCCTCCCTGATGCTCACGGTGCTCCGCGATCTTGTTACCAAGATGTTCGATTTTTGACCGTAGCTCCGCATTCAACAAACGGTGCCGCCCATCTCTATCTTGATTCAATGATCCATCTGTCGCCTGCGACAGATTCGGTACAGCGAGTAACCCCATCATCAAAATGCTCACGGAAGCAATCTTCACGTATCGTCTCATGACACACCTCTTGGTTGGTTGTGATGTAAAGCTCTGCTCATCACAGGAACGACCTTTGTTGCTCTGGGCCGAGAAGCGCGACCAGGTCTTGTGCCTCCTTTGTGAATTTGCCTCTTCTCTCGATCACTGGAAATGATCGCAAAGGCTATGCCGAATAACAGGCGGGAGACTCGATATGTTTCGGATAGTTACGGGTTGCCCTTATGAGATCGTGCAACAAGCAGCGCCGATTTGCGTCGACGGAGGACAAAATTTGGAGTGTACAAAAAAGAGCTTGATCGTACTCCTTCGAAACCTCAATAGATTGCAGGAATGTTCCTGCAGAACAATATACTACTAGTGTTAAATATGTATAATAAGGACGGGAGATCGGGTGGCGCGAACAACGTCCTAACTCGGTGGGGCCAATGCAACCTAAGAGCGAGGATGTGGGAGACTTACCTTCTCTCTGCCGAAGTCGGTGAGGAGGAACTACTTTATCAAATGATCCAAAATCAGTGCGGCGAGTTCAGCCGGCTCCACTACCCCTTCACGGGTCAGGAGCAGCTTGCCATTGGAAAAGAAGTGGGTTGTGGGGTAGGTCTCGAAGGTGTGGCTCTTCTTAATCTCGCGGCAGCGGCCTGGGACGTGCATTTTGGCCTTGCCGACTTTCACGTCGGGAAATTTGGTGGCGGTCTCTTCCAGGATCGGGTCGTAGGTCTTGCAGGGTTCGCAGGTCGCAAGCCCATAGGCGACAATCGACGCGGGTGCGTCGGTGAACTCCTTGTAATTTTCGTCTCTGACGTCCTCGACTGTTCCGGCCATCTTCGTAGTCCCAAGTCATCACGTCAAAAGTCCGAAAGTCAGAAAGCCTCGACGTGAAGACTTTCGACTTTCGGACCTTCTGACTGAAATTAGCCTAGCTTCGCGAGGGCCGCTAGGATGTCCTTGTCCTCCCGCGCCACCTTGATTTCCTGCACCTTCGCGTAGGCGACCTTGCCGCTCTTGTCCACGATGACGGTTGCACGCTTCGAGCAGTTCAACGGCTCGAAGTAAAGGCCATAGTCTTTTGCCGTGGTCCGATGCACGTCCGACAGCAGGCGGTGCTTGAGATCCATGGAATCAGCCCAAGCCTTGTGCGAGAAGAAGCTATCGCAGCTGATGCCGAACAATTCCGCGTTGGCCGATTGAAACTTGGGGAAGTCGTCGGTCAAACACTTGTTCTCGCCCTGACAGACCGGGCTCCAATCCAGGGGATAGAAACAGAGCACCACGTTCTTCTTGCCCTTGTAGTCACTCAGCTTCACGTCCTTCTGGTCCTGATCCTTTAAGTTAAAATCCGGTGCGGTATCGCCTACCTTGATTTCTGCTGCTACCTCGCTCATCTGCATGCCTCCTTTGCTGGGTTTAGTCCGGCCTCTGACACAGTCGTATGTGTTTTTGTACCGTGCGGCTTGGAACCTTGTCAACGGTCCTGAAGGCCTAGAAGAGGCCTGGTTGGCCCATAAGTGACCGATAAGATTGGGAAGCTATGGTACCGGCCGAATTTCTCGAAAACTCAGCATGCGTCCGGCTGGTGCGGCGGTGCGGTGGTTGGCAATCTCAATACTCTGGCCCAAGAGTCCTACACGGATATGGCTTCCGACTTTTGGCGACTGTCCGGTCCTGATCAATTCGTCTGCCGTTTCTCTGAGGAGATCGCGTACAGGCTGGTCTGGAAGACCGGGAGGAAGAAATATTTCGAGTTCATCCACCCCGAACTTGCTGAGGCCAAGGGTGTAGCACCAGCTCAGATGGCTTTGCTCATCGTCTCCCTGCATGATTGGGATGTGATCGCCGACGACAAAGTGGGTGAGGGGGCGATCCTGCCAATCCGACGGGTTCACGTACTGGTTGGTGATGATGTCATGGGCTGTGCCTTGGGTGAGGAGCGTGAGACCCCGGGCGAGTCGCGCGGCAAAGAGTATCGTGTCCGGCATGTCTCGCGGGGATGCGAGGGAAGGCGCGACTGCGCCCATCACGTCGTGTTCCCAAGCCAACTGCTTCATCACGTCGGCGACGTGGCTCATCGGCAGTGGCATCACGACATGGGCCGACCAGGGGCCGTGCGTCGCGTGCCAGGATTCTGCTGAGCCCGCTTCGTGGCGAATGGTCAGCGGCCCTCCATATTCCCGTTCGAACCAGGTCTTCAGTTCGTCTGTGGCCGGCGCGGTCCCCCGATAGCCGACAAAGTAGAGCGGGGGACGACGGGCAGAAGGCTTGGGAGTTTTCTTCCTGATCCTCATCGCTGCACGGGAGGCTATTTGCCGGACTTGCGGGCCTTGCGACGATCATCCGGGTTGAGGAGCCGTTTGCGGATACGCAGACTCTTCGGTGTGACCTCAACCAGTTCATCCGGGCCGATATATTCGAGTGCGAACTCCAAGCCCATTTCCCGTGGCGGCGTGAGGACCAACGCTTCATCGGTGCCTGACGCGCGCATGTTGGACAGGTGCTTTTCTTTACAGACGTTGACGTCCATGTCTTCGTCTCGGCTGTTCTCGCCGACGACCATCCCGCGATAGACATCCACGACAGGGCCGATAAACATGGTACCCCGTTCTTGGGTCATGAAGATGGCATAGCCGGTGCTGGTTCCGTCTTCGTGCGCGACGAGTGACCCGTGTGTCGCCACCGCGAGGTCGCGTTCCTCCACCGGTTCGTACGCGACGAAGACATGGTGCATGATGATGGTGCCCCGAGTCTTGGCAACCAATAGATTTTTGAGCCCCATGATGCCGCGGGTGGGGATATGGTACTCCAGGTGCATTTCGCTCGGTCCGGCGTCGGAATGGATGAGCCGCATGTGGCGCAACTCGCCGCGGCGTTTGCCGAGCTCTTCAATCACGGCGCCCTGATAGGTTTCCGGCACCTGGATGGTCAGCTCCTCATAGGGTTCGAGGACCTTGTCCCCATCCCGGTGGACAATCACTTCCGGCTGAGAGACTTGCAGCTCGTACCCTTCACGGCGCATTTGTTCGATCAAGACGCCGAGATGTAACTCGCCACGGCCGGCCACGAGGAACTTATCTGCACTATCCGTTTCTTGCGCGCGCAACGACACGTTGGTTTCGAGCTCTTTGAAGAGTCGATCGCGCAAATGCCGCGAGGTCAGGTACTTGCCTTCTCGTCCGGCGAACGGGCTATTGTTTACGGAGAAGGTCATTTGGACGGTCGGCTCGTCGATCGTAACTCGAGGCAGTGCGACCGGATGTTCCTCGTCAGCAATCGTATCACCGATGCTCACCTCGTCCAGGCCTGCCACCGCGACGATTTCTCCTGCCTCCGCCCGTTCCACATCCGTCCGTTCAAGGCCTGAATAGACCGCAAGGTCTGATACTTTTCCGGGGAACTGTGCGCCATCCTTTCCGAGTACGACCACATTCTGCCGACGGGCGATCGAACCGGACTGAATCTTGCCCACTCCCATCTTGCCTTTGTAGGAGTCCTGAATCAGGGAGAGGACCAGGATCTGGAGCGGCGCGTCGGCGTTGATGGCCGGTGCGGAAATCTTCTCCAGCACGGTGTCGAGGAGCGGCGTAATGTCCGTGCCGGGCTTATTCACGTCGAGCGTCGCGGTGCCCTTGATCGCCGCCGTGTAGACGATCGGGAAATCGAGCTGCTCGTCCGTCGCACCGAGATGGACAAACAAGTCGAAGGTCCGATTCACCACGTCATCGATGACCGCGTCCGGCCGGTCGATCTTATTGATGACCACGATGGCCTTGTGGCCGAGCGCTAAGGCCTTCCGCAACACGAAGGTCGTTTGCGGCATGGGGCCTTCTTTTGCGTCGATCAAGATGAGGACGCCATCCACCATGCGCAGGGTCCGTTCGACTTCACCGCCGAAGTCGGCGTGGCCCGGCGTGTCGACGATATTGATTTTCACGCCCTTGTAGATGACGCTGGCGTTCTTGGCCCGGATCGTGATGCCGCGCTCGCGNNTGGTCGACGTGGGCGATGATCGCAATATTCCGAATATCGCTCCGGCGCTCTTTGGGCTCAAGTGACGTTGTGACGGGAGATTCTGATACGGCTGTTTGATCCATAGATATTGCTGCATGCTCCAAAAAAAAGACGCCCAGGAATCCAGGCGTCGTACGGCAGTATACCCGAAACATGATGTCCGGTACAAGCAATGCCTGCACGAAGATGCGGGGACCATCGCGCCGGCATTTGCTTGAGTTTCGAGGGCCCCCACGGTATGGTGACAGCGGTATTCTTCTCTGGAAACCAAGCATCCTTCGAGGGTAACCTCGCGTAACCATGATGGATCGGCCGATACAGCTACAGGATCCGTTTCGCCAACCACCGCCCCGCCGGTCATGGCGCTGGTGGCAGATCTCGCTCCTAGGCCTAGGGGCGGCAGTCTTGATAGGGGGGCTGGCAGTGGGCGGGTTTGTTTGGTACCTCTCGAAAGACCTTCCCGCGTTGGAGCAGTTAGGGACGTATCAGCCAAGCCTGGTGACTCAGGTCTATTCGATTGATCAGCGGCTCATCGGTCAATTTTTCATCGAGCGTCGCATCCTGACCCCGGTGGCGGAAATTCCCGAACGGTTGCGACGTGCGGTCATCGCGGTCGAGGATGTCCGGTTCTTCGAACATCCCGGCCTCGACTACATCGGCATGCTCCGTGCGGCTTGGATGAATGTGCGCCGAGGGGGCAAGGTCGAAGGGGCCAGCACCATTACCCAGCAGTTGGCGCGGTCGCTGTTCCTCTCGTCCGAACGCACCTTCGACCGCAAAGTCCGCGAGCTAATTCTGGCCTACAAGATGGAATTGGTCCTGACGAAAGAGCAAATTCTCGAGCTGTATTTGAATCAGATCTACTTCGGACAAGGCGCCTATGGTGTCGCCTCGGCGGCTCAAACGTATTTTGGAAAAGACCTCTCCGCCCTCACGATTGCGGAATCGGCATTTCTGGCGGGTCTCCCAAAATCGCCGAACCATTATTCGCCCTTCAAGGCCTACGATCGCGCAAAAAAGCGACAGGAGCATGTACTGGCGCGCATGGAGGAGGCTAGGTTCCTCACTACGGCAGAACGCGAACAGGCTGCAGCGGAGACACTCATTTTCCGTCGTCCCGGTGGTGTCCAGGCTGCGCCCTACTTTGTGGAGTATATCCGACAGTTGCTGGTCGCGAAGTATGGCGAAGCGATGGTGTACAAGGGCGGGCTCAAGGTCGTTACGACATTGAACATGGAGATGCAGAAGGCTGCTGAAGCAGCCTTTGCGTCCGGCCTGCGTGAATTGGATAAGCGCCAAGGGTGGCGTGGCCCACTCCGAACGGTAGATGTGGCTGCGCCAACCCCGTCCATTGTTGCAGCGACGACTGATCAGGCGGTGAAGATGGGAGACTATCGCGAGGGGTTCGTCACCAAAGTGGCGAAGGATCAGTATCTGGTGCAGATCGGCACGACGGTGGCCAAACTCGCCTTTGACGATATGGCATGGGCGACGCGCCGTCTTACTGGGTCGGATACGGCGAAAGATGTCGTCGTCAATCTGAATCTCAAGCACGTGCTGAAGCCCGGTGATGTCATCGAGGTGATGGTGAAGAAGCTGGATCGTGACATCGTCCATGTGCAATTGGAACAGACTCCCCTCGTCGAGGGAGGGTTGATTGCGCTGGAGCCAGGCAAGGGTGCCATTCGGGCCATGGTCGGAGGCTACGATTTTGGTCGCAGCGAGTACAATCGGGCTGTGCAGGCCCACCGTCAGCCCGGGTCCGCCTTCAAGCCGATCATCTATGCGACGGCTATGAGTCAGGGGATGAGCCCCGCGTCGGTGATCCTCGATGCACCGGTTGTCTATGAGCAGGAACAGGATGAAAAAACATGGAAGCCGGAGAACTATGGAAGGAAAATCCATGGCATGGTGAGTTTGCGGGATGCCCTGGCCCACTCGCACAACCTCGCGACGGTCCGGTTGCTGGATAAGGTTGGCGTCAAGAATGTCATCGAGTTTGCAAAAACGGTCGGGATCACCAGTCCACTGGCGGCAGATCTGTCGCTGGGGTTGGGCTCATCCTCTGTCGGGCTGATGGAACTGACTTCCGCCTATAGCGTGTTGCTCAACCAGGGGAGCCGTGCGGAGCCGTACGCGATCCTGCTCGTGAAGGACAACGCGGGGAAGGTGCTTGAGCAGGCGGAACCGCAAGCACTGCCGGTGATCTCCAAAGAAACGGCGTACTTGATCACGAACATGATGGAAGATGTGATCCAAAAAGGGACCGGTCAGGCGGCCAAAGTGATCGATCGGCCGATTGCGGGAAAAACTGGAACCACGGACGAGTTTATCAATGCGTGGTTTATCGGCGGTGCGCCGAACTTGGTCACGGGCATCTATGTCGGGTTTGACGATCGACGCTCACTCGGCGAGACGGAATCGGGGGCGCATGCCGCGCTGCCCATTTGGATCAATTTCATGAAGGAAGCGCTCNNTCAAGCCGTTACCGATCATGGCCTTTACCATTCCAGAAGGCGTCACGTTCGTCAAGGTCGATCCGGCGACGGGGTTGCTTGATGGCGAGCAGGAGGGACAGGCTAGTACCGTCGAACTCTTTACCAAGGGCAGCGAACCGACTCAAGCGACTCAGCGCCGACTGGACCCGATTGATTTCTACAAACTCGATCAAATTCCCGAGGGGGCGCTCTAGCCCGGTCTGTCTGGTCCATCT
>PLBR01000047.1:0-4687 GCA_003135435.1 Nitrospira sp.
CCTATCCCCATTGATCGCCCTTTTAAGGCGAGGGCCATTTATGGAAAAACCGAGGACGATAGTGCAACACTCTGCGTATCCGAGACTCTTTTCGCAGATCGCTGCCTTAGGTAGGTGCCTAAGGCAGCACCTGTGGACAGCAATGCTTCTTCGCCAACGATAAAAGGAAGGGATATGGAGGATTTTTTCAACGGGATACGCCGGACTGGCTGACGGGTGAAGCCGACTCCCATTTTTCATAGAAAGGAGTGCCAGTTCGAAGGGTTTCTTGGATCCGATCATGGTGGCATGTATAGAAGAGCTGAAGTTTCTCCAGACGTTCAACTCCCTTCTCGTCCTTAAACCAACTTTTCCGTTCGGCCCACTCCTTCGTGAAGGTATCCTCGAGCTGGTCTGGATAAAACAGGGCGCGAAGAAGCCCCATGTGTGGTCGTGCGTCAATCGTGATGAAATAATTCCGCAAATCAAAAACTGCATTCCATAGCGATTCATTCCGCGGGCGATGGTTGGGATTAGAACCGCGCGGTTCCATCGTGAAGAGGTTTCGTTGCAACACTACCTGACGTCGCGTCTTCCAACATTCATTCGAGATCTCCTTCCAATACCACCGCCACTCGGTCCCCCAATCCCTCTGTGTCCAACGTTTGATCTTTCTTTGATAGGCTGGTGACTCTTTCTCCACGGTGAATGGGACCTTCGCCGCGTCAGTTACTCCGTGCCAAGCCATGACAAACGTGACGAAATCTGGATTGGCTTTCATACCCTCAATTTCTTTCTGAAGTGTAGCGTCCATCGCATGTCCAATTTATAGATGCCTTTTACCCCAGCACCCTCACGATCGTTCTGTGGTCTACTCATCGTAGCTTGCAGATCCGTGCCGACGCGAGGTTCACCCTACACCCTCCGGCTCGGATCTGACAAGATTCTTTATTTGAATTTATCAACTCGACTTGTATGGACAGGAAAGGAGAGAGGCCATGTGCCAGTGTCACCACTGTAAGCAATGGTTTCGAGGCCCGCAAAGCGTAAAAGCGCATCTGCGAACATGCCGGGACTATCTCAAGTCCAAAGACCACTCCGCGAGGGCGACCTCGCCAGGCCCTCTCTCACAGGATCCTGCACTAGCGACTGCCCAGTGCACGTCCGCGCGAACTCCTCTGACGACGCCAGCCGATCTTGTAGCTGACCTTATAGCTCAGATGACTGCTCAATTCGCTGGCCCTGATGAGGCCACACGGCTCAGGCAGAAGCGCGAATCATCGCTGACATTGTTACTTGCCAATCTCGTCGATTGGTATCAACCGCTCGAGGGTGTTGTCACACAGCCAATGGTCGCCGCCGCCAAAGTCGCCCTTCTCGACGAACTCCGTACACAACCCATTGAAGATCTCTCGCATGCTGAGCTCACCCTCCGAGGGGAGGTCATACGCAATAGGGTGTTCGCCCCATTCCTGAGAGAACAACAAGCGAAATTGAAAAAACAGCACGAAGTGAAACAGCTGGAAACGCTACGCGCGCAACAACACACCGACACACAAGCACGTCGAACCACGCGCAAGACCACATTGATCGAACTGGGCATCACTCGAGCATTGCAATCAGCCTCGTCACGGGGCTTCCCCCAGCGTTTTTTCGGGGTGGTGGAATGGGAGATCTGTGCGCGGCTCGAAGCCTTGCTGGTTGGCGATGAGACCGAGTCACAGGTCAACGAAACGATCGAAGCTGCGATCACCCGGCCTCTCTTGGAATGGGAGACGCGCTTAGAGCGATTTCAGAGCGCCGAACGCCAGCGCGTCCTGGAAAAGTGTCTCACAGTAGCCTTGCCAGTCGTGGAAGCGGCTGTGCCGTGGGTACAAGAAGTCGTCGTGAAGTACATCTGTGGCACGCTCGGCATGCCGCCAGCTTCCCCTTCTTCAACGCGTGAAACGAGTGCCTCGCCCACGAACGAGACGGCCACCGAGAGTCCCAAGGACCCGACGCCACGCCCAGTGCGACGGTGTCGAGTGTATCCAGCCTCTCCCACCAGGGATCGTGGAGAGGCGGCCGCTACCGAGTCAGAATCTTCGACGTCATCAGACACAAGGGTAGCCGCGAGCTAAATCATATGGCCTTGCGGAATGTCAAAGAGGTGTCGGAGTGGCTGCAAGTGAAACGGTCGACGATCTACCTATGGGCCGAGCAGGGCATGATTCCGCACTTGAAGCTCGGCCGACTCCTGCGGTTCGATCCCGATGATATCGAGGCGTGGCTTCACGCCCACCGGCAGGAAGTCACCCGAGATCCAACTTTGCCCAAGCGCCGGCACGGCGCCGACAACATCGATGCCCTTATTGCGATGGCCAAAGCTGACGCCTATAATTCGTGCCGGGAAACCAGACAAAGCAGGGCCAAACCAGGAGGTGAATGATGGCCCTGTATCGGAGAGGCGCAATTTGGTGGATGCGATTGAGTTATCAGGGACGACAGATTCGCAAATCGACGGACGTCACGGACCGAAAGCTGGCGGAGCGGATCTATTTCAAGTTGCGGGGCCTGGTCGCCGAGGGCACATGGTGTGAGCGGCCGGTCGTGCAACAGAGACAGGTGAAGGACTTGCTCGAACGGTATTTGCGAGACCACTCGGCTCCGAATAAGGCGGCGATGACGCACCGCCGGGACCGAAGTCTCGCCGCGCATTTGCTGCGCGCGTTCGGTGAGGTCCCGCTCGATCAGCTCCGCCCGGCCCGGCTCGCGGAATATAAAGCGAGCCGACGTGCCCAGGGAGCGGCCCCCCAGACCCTCAACGCCGAGCTCATCTTGTTAGGCCACGCCTACAAGCTCGGGATGAGGGAATGGGAATGGGTTACCGACAATCCCGTGCTCCGGATCGCCAAGGAGAAGGTCCGCAATGGTATCGAGCGCTGGTTAACGCCGGAGGAAGAGCAGCGGTTGCTCGCTGTTTCTCCTCCCTGGCTTCAGGAGATCATCGTGTTCGCGCTGCATACGGGGATGCGACGCGGGGAGATTCTGAACTTGCATTGGTCGCACGTGGATTTGTCGCGTCACACGCTCACGATCCTGGAGCAAAAGAATGACGCGCGGGACACGTTGCCGGTGAATGACACGGCAATGGAAGTTTTGTTGGCTCGCGCCGCGGTGCGCGGCGAACAGCACAGAGGCGGTGTTCGTCAATGAGGCGGGGCACCCACGGGAGGCGCGCAATCTGTTGCGGGCCTTCTATCCGGCGATGCGCAAGGCGGGGATCACGCGGTTCCGCTTCCATGACCTCCGGCATACGTTCGCGACCCGGCTCATTCAAGCGGGCGTCGATGTCTATACGGTCCAGAAGTTGGGCCGGTGGAAAACGATCTCGATGGTGCTGCGCTATGCACACCATCAGCCGGAAAGTTTGCGGGGGGGCGCTGAGGTCCTGGATCGATTGCGGCGAGAAAATAGCACAAAATTAGCACAATTGAGTGCGGCCTCAATGGGGGGTATTGTGTAACCTCTTGAAAAATTGGTGGCGGTGCCCCGGATTGAACGGGGGACCCGCGGCTTATGAGTCCGCTGCTCTACCAACTGAGCTACACCGCCAGAAAGGATGGTACGTAACCGGGCGAGATGATACAGGAATGCTCTGGAGAGTGTCTAGCCCGCATTACTCATGAAGGTTCGTCGCGAACGCGTGCAGACGCGAAGCGTGACGGGCACTTGGAGGCGTGAATCCCTGAGGCATACTCATGCAGTATGTCGAAGGGCTGAATGGCGAGACTGCCCGTCACAGCCGCGTATCCGCGCTTGCAGCAGAAGCTCCATGAATAATGTGGGCTTGAGCGCGGCATCGGTATTTTTGGTGCGATCTTCGGTTATTGTCGAATACGTTTCTTCTGCTTCTACTCAAGTATTGGTTCCGCCCGATCATTTCGGTAGACTGCGCGCATGACTTATCCGCTTCCCTCCAGCTGTGAACGGGCGATCCTGGAACAATTCCTCAAGGCGGAGGCCATGGCCTTATGGGCGGTACGATCTGCGCAAACGCAAGACGTTCCGCCCGGTGTGTTGCAGTTCTTGCGTCGTCATGAGGAAGAAGAAGCGCAGCATCTCAAGCAGTTTGAGCAGCTGCTGGGAACGAGTTCTCACGGCAAGACGGCACTTCCTCGTATGCCCAGTCAATGGAGGGTCCTCGCGGTGCAGCTCTATGGGTACGAAACGTTGGGATTGGAGTTCGCAAAGCTCTTAGTCGGTTTGCGGCCTGATCTGACCTCGATTTTGAAAGATGAAGAAGAGCATGTGGGGTTTTTCGAGCATGCAGTCCATACCATTCTTGTTCATGGAGGACCTGCTGCTGACGGTGCGCGACAGGCTGCCCAGGCCTGGAGGCGGCGCCTGCCTCGTACGGTTGATCGCTATCTTCAGGATGAGAGTCTCGCGCCGTTTCGTGATGAACTTCGGCGACATATTCTCGACGTGATCGACGCGCGGTTTCTTGTCGTTGGATTCTTGGCTCGGTAGGAGGGGCAGGGTGGGTCTCCTGTGAAGACAGTAAACGGGGAGGCGAGGGTGTCTTAGCCCGCATTATTCATGGAGGTTCGTGGCGAAATGGCGGGGTGACGCGTGACAAGCGCGAGGAGCGCGACTCGCGTGACGTGTGAGCCCTGTGCCCCTACCTGTCGCGCTTTTCCCGCCAGTCTCGCCCGTCTCGCTTGAG